>JAACJQ010000408.1 GCA_016879935.1 Archangiaceae bacterium
CGACGCCGTTGCCCATGGGCTGAATCAGCCAACGCGCGTCTTTTCGGTTCTTCTCGAAGGCGTAGAGGTTCTCGAGCTGCAGTTCGTTCGTCATCGCACTTCCCCCGGCAAAAGATGGGAGCACCGTACCCGTGCTCACGACCAGACCGCGCCCAGGCCACCGTTCCTGTGACGCAGTGCTTCCGCGGCCGATGTGTATCGAGGGGCCTCGGTGAGGCGAAACGACACATCAACACCATCTCAACCATTCGTTTTCACGAAGCTTCCGTCGGCACGGGGCCTGCTGGGACGGGCAGCATGGCCGCACTCCTCGTTCTCGACACCCGCAGCTCGTTTCAGTCTGACTTCTCCCGGTGGGGGCACACGCCCTCGTTCGCACAGGGCGTGGAGGACGCGGCGGCGAGCGTGAAGCGCGGAGCGGTCGACGTGGTGGTGATTGGGCCAACCGCGCGTGAAGCGGCGAGCGCCTGTGCGCAGCTGGTCGACCAGTTCCCCCAGGTGCCCGTCATCGTCGCCACGAACGACGAAGCAACGCGCAAGCGCAGCGCCCGCGCCGGAGCCTGGGAAGTCGCGCCCGCGACCGTCGACGCCCTCGAAGGCTCGGTGCGGCGCGCCGTGGAGGTTCGCCGGCTGCGCGTGGCCCTCGAGCACCGGCCAATGACGATGTCGACCACCTCGACCCCGACGAGTTCGACGACCTCGACGACCGAGGCGCCGGCGTCAGTCGAAGGCACGCCTTCGCTCGAGACGCTCGAGCGCGAACACATCTTCCGCGTGCTGGCCTCGGTGAAGGGCCACCGCACGAAGGCCGCGCAGCTGCTCGGGCTCGACCGCAAGACGCTGTACCGCAAGCTGTCGCGCTACCGCGCCGAAGGTCTCACGAGCTGAGTTCCCTTCCTCAAACCTGAACGCTCCGCAGCCCCAGGAAGCGCTCTGGTCGCGTCGCCGACGTGCCTCGGAGCCAGGAATTTGTCTGGTGACGAGTCGCCGACGTGCCTCGGAGCCACGAAGTCCTCGGGTGACGAGTCGCCGACGGGCCTCGGAGCCAGGAAGTCCTCGGGTGACGCGTCGCCGACGTGCCTCGGAGCCACGAAGTCCTCGGGTGACGCGTCGCCGACGTGCCTCGGAGCCACGAAGTCCTCGGGTGACGCGTCACGGACGTGCCTCGGAGCCACGAAGTCCTCGGGTGACGCGTCGGCGACGTGCCTCGGAGCCACGAAGTCGCCCGGTGACACGTCGCCGCCGTGATTCAGCGCCAGAAAGGCGCTCGGCAGCGCTTCCTTCAGTACCCGAGCTGCGGTTGACGCGGCTTGCCCGACTTGTCGGGGACGAACGCGGGCGCGCGACGGTCACCATCGATCGTGATGGAGACGTCACTCATGCCTGGCGCGACCGTCACCACCTGCTTCACCGTCTGACTCGCCCACTCGTGCCACACCTCGAGCTCCCACTTCCCCGGGGGCACGGCCTTCACCGAGAACCGCCCTTGCGCGTCGGCCTGCGCGAACCACGGTGAGTCCGAGACGTAGAGCCAGCCGCCCATCTGCGAGTGAATGTTGCACAGCAGGTTCACCGGGCCTGCGGTCGAGAAGACCTGCTCCCGCTGCGCGCCCGACTTGTAGAGCCCCAGGTCGAAATCGTTGGGCTTCGAGATGGAAAAGACGTTGTGGAAGAAGTCGTCTTCGTTGCGGAACTCCACCGTCGCGCCCAGGGGCACGGCGAGCACGTGCGGCACGAAGCGCTTGTCCTTCTGCACGACGGCGCGAACGCGCGCAGGCCTCGGCTTCGGCGTCGAGCCATTCACGCGGCGCAACACCACCACCGCGCCGCCCGGCCCATGCGAGCCGCCGCCTTGCACCACGCCCGTCACCGTCAGCGTGCTCGGCTTCGAGCCCTCCTCCATGGGCGTGATGGTGACGACGGGCTCCGACGCCATCGACGGGAGCGCCGGCAGTGACGACGCCTGGCCACCAGCGCGCTCTCGCGCCACCTTCGCGAAGCGCTTCACGGCTTCATCGACGTCGGGCGGCAGGTTCGGCAGGCGCAACACCGCCTCCCACTTCGTCGCGGCCGACTCCCAGTCGTTGCGGTCCCACGCGCTCTTGGCGCCGACCAGCAGCGTGACGAGCAGGTACTGGCGCTCGGTCACCGCCTTGTACTCGAGCTCTTCGGGCGACTTCACCAGCAGCGAAAGCGGCAGCTGCTCTCCGAGCTGAACGCCTGCGTCGACGCCCTTCGGGCCCGCCATCACCACCATCAACACCAGCGCGTTCATCATCGGGTTCACCAGGTGAAGACTGCGGAGGACGTGAAGACGTCGTTGTCGACGAGCGGCGCTCCGGCCAGCTCGCGGTTGAGCAGCACCTCGGCCTTGAGCGCCAGCACCTCGAAGAGGTCGACGCGCACGCCACCGGTGAGCCGGTCGGTCTGCAGTTCGGTGAAGCCCTCGAACTGCCCGTGCCGGCGGTCGTAGCGGACGTAGAGCGTCGCGCCGGTGAACGCGGGCGACGTGAAGGGCAGCGTGTAGCCCAGCCGCGCCCAGCCCCCCATCACCTGAAAGCCCGAGGCGAGCTCGGCCTGCGTGGTGCCCGTCACCTTGAGCGCTCCGGCGCCGCGCTCGTCGATGAGGCGGAGCACTTCACCCGCGAGCGAGAAGCCGAACGCGTTGACGCGAAGGTCTCCAGCGATGGCGAGCTGCCTGGCCGTGCCGACCCGAACGTCGTTGCGCGGGCCGTAGAGGCCACTGACGCCGAGCTTCACCTGCACCTTCTGCAGGTTGAGTTCGTAGCCGAGGCGCGCGCTGCCGACGACGGCGCCAGTGAGGCTCGTGCTCACGGGCACCAGCGCCTCGATGCGGGTGCCGTTGGTGGTGCCCGCGACGTTCACGCTGAAGGCAGACCAGAGGCTCGCGACCTGCAAGCGATAGAACGCCTTCGCGCCGAGGCCGTGGCCGGTGGTGTAGCGCGCGGTGAGCGAGGGCGTGATGCCGAGCCGGAGGTTCGCTTCGTTCTCGAGGTACTCGATGCCGAACACCGAGTCGAAGCGGCCCAGGAAGACGGCGAACTCGTGGGCCTTGAAGGGCGAGAGCCGGCCGAACGCCTGCTGCAGCTCGACGCGCGTCACGTCTCCGGTCGGGAGCAGGCGCGGCATCAACTGCAGGCGCGCGAAGAGGAACACCGGCACGTTCCGCGGCTGCACGCGCACGTCGGCCGAGAGCGTGTTGAGCAGCAACGACGGCGTCGAGCCGATGCCCACCGAGCGGGGGAGGAAGCCGTTGGTGAAGCGCCCGGTGGAGTCGGTGGAGGCGACTTCGCCGCGCGAGTTCACCGCAGGGGCGAAGGCGTCGTTGCCGTAGTCGAGCGGCACGCGGTCGTCGTTGGAGCGGAAGCTCGAGCCGTTGCCGGTCGCTTTCGCGAAGCCGACGTCGAGGTAGCCCGTGAACCGAATCGGGTCCTGAGCCTGGCTCTCGTCGGGCGAGTAGCCCTGGTTCGCCTCGTCTTCGGGCGCTTCGACGACGACCTCTTCCACCTCGGCGCCCGCGTCATCCTGCGCGCTGGCCGCGAGGGGCAGCACGGCCACGAGGAGCAGCGCTCTCACGGCGTCACCTCACTCAGCACCGCCGCCGACAGCTGCACCGTGGTGCGCTTCTGCCCGGGGAGCACCTTCACCTTCGCCTGCGTGTCGAGCCAGTCGCAGCTCGCCGGGAACGTCGGCATCGTGAAGCACGTCGGGTTTCGCGCGAGCCGAAGCGCGTACTCGGGGAAGGCATCGAGGGCAGCGTCGACGTCAGGCGCCAGCCCCTCGAGGCCCTTCTTCAAGTCGGCGCGATTCGACGGCACGAAGAAGGCAGCGCCCCCAGGCACGGGCACCTCGACGCGGGTGAGAAAGCCATGGCGCGCGGGGTCGGCTGGCCACACGGTCGCGACGGGCAGCGCGGCGCCGGCCTTCGTGAAGACGAAGAGGTCGAAGGCGTCGAGCTCCTGGTCGTGCCACTGCGCGCGGCCGGGCCCGAAGTCGAGGTACTGGTGCAGCACCCCGTCGACGTAGCCCTTCGCCTTCACACCACCATTGAGCAGCTTCAGCGTCAGCGGGTGTCGCACGCCGCCCGCCTCGGCGGCGACGTCGATGGAGTCGCGCGACGTGAACGGACACATCACGAGGGGCCCGTCGACGCCCGCGCCGCGATCGATGACCTGCTTCGAGTTGGTGAGCTCCTCGCCTTCGTCGATGGGCACGAACTCGGTGCGCCACCACGGCGAATAGAAGGTGCTGTCGAGGCCGACGGGGAAGACGTTGGCGACGCCCGGCCGGCGGGTCGCGGGCGTCTCACGGCTCGACGACATCCACACCGGTTGAATCCACGGCTGCGGGTGGTCTTGCCAGATGTCGGTGATGACGAAGCCGATGGCGCGGCTCTCGGAGACACCGGGGAACACGGGCAGCCCTTCGCCCGGGCCCTGCGTGCGCGTGGAGTACGGAATCGGCTGGCCCTCGACGACGAGCAGCTCCGAAGGCGCCCAGCCACCGAAGAGGGGCTTCGTCTCGGCGCGCTTCGCGAGGAACTCGCGCGGCGTCCACCCCTTCGCGAGGGGACCTGAGGGTGGAGCACACGCCGACGCGAGCAGAACGACGACGACGAAGGGTCTCATCACGAAGCTCCAGCAAAGCGTTGACGCTCGGCCTCGAGGTCGTCACCCACGAGGAAGCGCACCAACTCCTCGAGTTCCATCGCGGGCGCGGGCGGCATCACACCCGCGAGCACGTTCGCCATCTCGGTGGCGGTCTGGAACCGCGCGGCCGGGTCGACCGCCAGCGCCTTCAAGAGGAAGCCCACGAGCGGCCCGGCGCCCGCCCTCACGCGCTCGAGGTCTGCGGCCGTCGGCCCGTTGGCGGCGCGGGTCATCAGCTCGTACATCGTGTTGCCGTCGTACAGCGGCTGGCCCAGCACCGCGGTCGTCAACACCATGCCGAGCGAGAACAGGTCGCTGCGCGGGTCGACGGGCAGCGCGCGCGCCTGCTCGGGCGACATGTAGAAGAGGTTGCCCTTCACCACGCCGGCCTGCGTCTGCGTCACCCGGTCGGCGCTCTTCACGATGCCGAAGTCGAGCAGCTTCACCTCGCCGCGCTTCGAGACCATGAGGTTGGCGGGAGAGACGTCGCGGTGCACGAGACCTGCGGCTTTGCCGTCGTCGGTGGTGCGGGTGTGCGCGTACGAGAGGGCCTTGAGCGCCTCCTGCCCGATGGTGGCCACCAGCGGAGCCTCGAGCGGGCGCCCGCGCTTCTCCATCGAGCGCTGCACGAGGGTGTCGACGTCGCGCCCGAGGATGTACTCCTGTGCGAGGTAGTAGCCGTCGGCGTCACGCCCGAAGTCGAAGATGGGCACGATGTTCGAGTGCACCAGCGAGGCACCGAGCCGCGCCTCGTCGATGAACTGGTTGACGAGCTCGGGGTTCGCGACGTGCTCGGGCTTGAGCCGCTTGAGCACGAAGGTGCGCTTGAAGCCCTCGGCACCTCGAACCACGGCGATGGCGACGCGGGCCATGCCGCCTTCACCGAGCGGCGCCACCACCTCGTACCGCGACGTGCTGACCGAGGCCTGCGTCGAGTCGAGCACCGGGTCGCCCAGCGGCACGACGTTGGGCACCGCACCGGCCTGCTGGGTGGCGAAGGCACCGGTCGACAACTTCTGCAGCACCTCTTGCGACTGGCGCAGCTGCTGCTGGGTCTCACGGAGCAGCGCGTCTCTGGCGTCTTCGACCTTCGGCTTGCGGCCGCCGGCGAGCGCGAGGGCGACGATGACGAGCGAGAGCACGCCGCCGACGCCGAACCTCGGCCACTGCGCGCGCGTCGCTTCGGCCTCGGCAGCGTCGAGCGTGGGCTTCGGGTCCTTCAGGACCGCCAGCGAGACACCGGGCACGAGGTCGCGCGTCACGCAGCAGGGCGACTCGTCACGCTTCATCGAGATGCGGCGGCGGGCGAGGTGCTCGACGTCGTCTTTCGCGCCGGCGCTCAGCGCGTTCTTCGAGTCGCCCATCACCACCTGGAGCGCGACGCCAGCCGCGGTGGGAGGCAGGTCGGCCGCCGTCACCTCGCGCGCGACGCCGACGAAGGCGCCCTGCCCGCTCAGGTTCTCGACCTCGGTGCGGGCGACGCCGACGAGCCAGAGCTGCTGCCCCTCGACGACGAACGCTCCGCTGGGCGCGAGCTCGGCGCGCTCGAGCTGCCCCTTCAGGGTCTCGACGAGGGCGGGCGTCTCGGTGAGCGCAGGTTCACGGCCGAGAAAGAGCGTGAAGCTGGTGCCCGCGAGCGGGTCGTTCAGCCAGGCCTCACTGGAGCGCGCGTCTTTGAGGGTGGAGCCCAGCTCCTGCAGGTCGCTGTGGCTGGTGGTGGAGCGGATGATGCTCGCGATGTTCTCGAGCTTCGCGACGCGCTGGGCGCGCGCGCTCATCGGAGGCACGAGGGCCTGCAGGGCGTCGGCCGTGGCCTGCCACGTCTTCTCGGCGTCGGCCTCGGCGGCCAGTCGTGCCTGCCGCATGAGTTGATTGCGGTGGGACGCCGACATGACGGCGGCGCCGCCGAGACAGACGAGCACTCCCACCAGCGCTGCCACCCGACGAACGGTCACCGACATGAGTGCGACGGTTCTCACCCGACCTTGGGGTGGAAGCAACGAACTCGCTGCACGACTGGGCTCCACCGGCTGTTGTGTGTCGGCCGGGCCCGATTGGTTACAGGCCTCCGGTTCGTCCTAGGCTGGGCCCATGCGACGACCTCGGGGGTACGTCGGCACCCGTCATGAGACCATCGGCTCCGACATCCTCGCGGGGTTGGGAGTGGTGTCGATGCCGAAGCAGACGCTGGGGCCGGCGCTGAACGACAAGCTGCAGAAGCTCTCGCCCAACGGCTGGTACGGCATCGACCTGATGCTCGAGCTGATGGAGGCGCTCGACGCGCGCGTGGGGGCCAACGGCTTGCGGCAGATGGGCCGGCGGCTGTTCGCGGCCTCTCACGAGGCGCACGTGCGAGCGATGGCGAAGTCGGCGCGTGACATCTTCACGTCGTTCGACGACCTCTACAAACGCGCCAACCGTGGCCAGGAGATTGGCGGGTGGAAGGTGCTGGCCTTCTCACCCGGCAAGGCGCGGCTCGAGAAGACGACTCCGCACCACTGCGCGCTCGAAGAGGGAATCGTCTCGGCAGCCCTGGCCTGTGTCGACGTACCCGCCACGGTGACGCAGGAGACGTGTCTGCGTCACGGGGCCGACAGCTGCGTCTTCGTCGTCACCTCGGTCGTCAGCGACCACCGCTGGGGCGGTTGAGCAGAGCGTCAGCGCGCGAAGGCGTCGAGCGCTTTGCGAACCGGGGCAAAGTCGTCTTCCGAGACGTCGGCGACGGCTTCGGCGAGGAACGCGGCCTTGAGCATGTCCCTGCCGACGTCGGTGCCCGCGGCCGACTTGCCGGCGGTGCGGAGCAGCTCGACGCGCTCCCGCTTCACCGCAGGCGCCGCGACGAGCACGTCGTTGGGCACCTCGTCGGTCGCCGAGACGAGCGTCAGCTTCGCAGCGTCTTTGCCGAGCGGGCCTTCGCAGCCCGAGATGCGCGTGGAGTTCGGGGTCGGGTCGCTGAACGTCGCGCCGACGTCGTACTTGCCCGCCGCGACGGCCTTGCAGACTGCGTCGTGCGAGCCCAGGAAGTCCTGCACGGTGAAGACCTGAACCGGGTTGATGCCGGCGCGCAGCAGGTGGGCCTTCGCGAGCAGGTAGCCCGACGCGCTCGACGGCTCGACCCACGCCACCTTGAGGCCCGAGCCCTTGCGAATGGTGTCGAGCGTCGTCTTCTTGCCCGCCGGCGCGAACAGCACCGAGCGGTACGTCGACTTGCCGTTGCGAATGGTGCGGAAGATGAGCTGCGCGTTCGCCTTCGGGTCGATGCGCAGGTACGCGAGCGGGCCCATGACGGCGTAGTCGACCTCACCCTTCGCGACGGCGACGGCGAGCGCCTCCTGGTCGGGGTACACACGCGAGACGGTCGGCTCATGGAGCGCGTTGCCGACGAAGCCCGACAGCGCGGCAGACTGCGCCTTCGCCGACTCGGGGTTCTGCGACGAGACGACGCCGACGATGAGCGCAGCGCGGGGCGCTTCTTTCGGCTGGGCGAGCGCGAGGGCTGAGGTGAGCAGAGCGACGGCTGAGAGGATGCGGTGCATGAACGGCCTCCGGGGCGCGACCATACCTGTGCGCCCGCCCCGGTCGACGGGAACGAGCGAGCGGCATTCAGCGGTGCGCTTTGCCGTGCCGGTGCGAGAGCGGTACACCTCTCTGGCCCCCGATGCTGCCCACCACGCCTCCGCCGACGACGCCGAACGCGCTGCTCGCGGGCGTGTCTCGGCGCTCACTGCTCAAGGCGGCCGGCGTCGGCGGGCTGCTCGCGGTGGCGGGTGGCGGCTGGGTCTTTCGTGCGCTGCGTGGGTTTGGCCCTGCGAAGGCGGGCTACTTCGTGTTCGACGAGCTCGAGGCCGACGTGGTGGAGCAGCTGGCCCGCGCCTGTTTCCCGGGCGCGCCCGAGTGGCCGTTCAGCGCCGATGAGATTGGGGTCGCACGGTTCGTCGACCTCTACGTCTCGCAGCTCTACCCCGACATGCAGGGGCTCTTCCGCACGTTGCTGCGCGCGGCGAACCTGTCGACGGTGCCGACGCATGGCGCGGCGCTCCGCGCGTTGCCTGAAGCAGAGCGGCTGAAGGTGTGGAAGGCGTGGGGCCAGTCCTCCATCGCGGTGCGGCGCGCGGGCTACCAGGCCGTCACCTTCGCGATGCACCTGGGCTACTTCGAAGACGACCGGGTGCGCGCGGCGGGCCAGCTCACGCGCGGGTGTGACTTGTCGAAGATGCCGAAGCGGCCAGACCTGTGGTCGATGGTCACTTCGTCGCGACCGTCTCCTTGAAACGCTCGGCGTGCACGAGCCACGCGGCGGCGTTCTTCACGTAGCGCGCGGTGCCGGCGTCGTCCCAGCTCACGGCGAGGCGGGTGAAGCCCCCGTCCATCACGAGGCGTTTGCCATCTTTCTCGTAGGCGACGCTGACGAGATTGCTGGCAGAACCGTAGAGCAGCGGCGTGAAGCCATCGGGGAGCGCGGGCGCGCGCACGGCGCTCTGCGGTGACCCCGCGTAGAGCGCAGCGGTGCGGCCGTCTTTCGGAGTGAACTGAATCGTCGCGATGGTGACGCCTTCGTACAGGTGCTCGACGCCGGTGGTGACGAGGTGACCCTTGCGAACACCGGGCGCGCCCGAGCGGCCATCGGCGACGCCGACGATCTGGCCGGCCGGCAGGTCGCCCTCCATGCGCAGCCCGGGCACGAGGGCCGACGCGATGCGGTTGGCGTCGAGGTAGTACGGGTCGTTGTCTCCCCAGATGTACACGCCGTGGCCCGCGTCGAAGAAGGCCTTGATGATGGCGAGGTGCGCATCGCTCAGGCGCGCGTCTCCGTTCGAGATGAGCCACAGCTCGCACGACTTCGAGAGCGCCTCCTTCAGCTCGGCGGGCGTGGGCGTCTTGCCGTTCGGGTAGACGACCGACGCGAGGCCCTTCTCTTCGAGCGCCGCGCGGGTGTTGACGAGCGTGTTGCCTGTCTGGTCGATGATGAGCACCGTCTGACCCTTGAAGGCGCCATCGACGGCGAGGTCGTACTGGTTGCCGCGCGCATTGCCGTGGCCATCGCGCGGCACGGGGCCGTCGGACTTCTCGAGCCGAACGCTGCCGTTCTGGTGGTCGGCGCGCGCCTCGTACGCGGTGTCAGGGGCGTTCTTGCCAGCGGTGGGTGTGTACTGGGCGAACGCCGGCAGCGCGGTGAAGACGAGCGCGGCGAGCAGACGACGAAGTGGGAGCATGGCCGCGTTCAACGCACGGCCCGCGAAAACGATCTGATCACTTCTTGAGCTTCGCCTCGACGAGCGCCTTGCCCAGCTTCATCGGGTCGAGGCCGCCACCGGGCCCACGAATCGCGAGCACCTGCCACACCCCGGTCGGGAGCACGACGTGCACTCCGCCGGTGAAGGAGTAGGCGGGCACGCTGAAGTCCTTGAGCAGCCGGCGTTTGTCCTCTTCGGCGAACTTCGCGGCCAGCTCGGCCTCGGTCTTCACGCCCTTCGCTTCGGGCATGACGCGCTGGAACTGCAGGGTGCCGCTTTCCATCACGTACACGCACTGGGTGACGCCGAAGGTGAAGGGGCGCAGCTCCTTCTTCGTGACCTTCATGCCGGTGACTTCGGCGACCTTCGCTTCGGAGAGCGGGCAGGGATCTTCGGCAGGCGGCTCGGCAAAGGTGGTGGCCGACAGACACAACGAGAACACGGCGAGGGAGCGGAGGTCGCGCATGGCGCGTTAAGCTACTCCGCTCATTCGTCGGTGAGCAGGCCGTACAACTCCTTCCACAGCGCGGGGCCCGAGGCCTCGCCACCGAGCGAGACCCACGTGAACTCGCCGATGAGCGCGAGGTAGAGAATGCGCGCTCTCGCCGTCGCCCGCGCCGGAGTCAGCCCTGCGCCCACGAGCAGGTCGCGCACGTACGCCTGCCGGGTCTCGTCCACCTTCGTGAGCCTGCGACGAACGCCCGCATCGGTCGCGCCCCACGCGCGAATCGCGTGCTCCACCGAAGCGCCCTCACCCACCGAGGTCGTCAGGCTCATCAGCACCGCGAGCCGTTCCTTCGGGGTGCCCGGCTTCGAGTCGACGCGCGCGATGATGGCGCTGGTCGCCCGCTCCTCCCAGGCGTCGAGCACCGCGTCGAGCAGGGCGCGCCGGTCTTTGAAGTGCCAATAGAAGCTGCCCTTGGTGACGCCGAGGCGCTCGGCCAACGGCTCGACCCGCACCGCCTCGAGCCCGCCCTTCGCCAGTACCGGGAACGCGGCCGCCACCCACGCCTCTGGCCCGAGCCGCTCCGAACCTGCCGCCATCACGACCTCCATACGCCACCGTATTGCGCCGGCACCGTCGCCCGGCTAGACCTCCATACGCAACCGTATGGAGACCCCATGACCCTCGTCGCCGCGACGTTCGTGCTGCTGGCCGTGCTCCACTCGATTCTGGGCGAGGTACTGCTCCTGGGGCCGCTGCTGAGCGCTCCGTTGCCACAGCTGCGCATGGGCCGCTGGCTCGGAGCCCGTACGTTGCGCTTCGCGTGGCACCTCACGAGCCTGGCGTGGGTCGGGTTGGCAGCGTCGGCCCTGTCACCGGCGCAGGTGCCGCTCATCGCGAGCGCGACGTTGCTGGTCTCGGGGCTCGTCGCGTTCATCGGCTCGCGCGGCCAGCACTTCGCGTGGGCCGTCTTCGTCGCAGGTGGCCTCATCGGTCTCGACGCGCTCCCGGACCAGGTGGCGGCGCTGGTCGCGGGCGGGCTGCTGGTCGTCATCTCGGCCCTGCACGTGGCCTGGGCGTTCGGGTTTCGTGGTGGCTCGAGCGTGGCGATTCCCTCGGTCGAGGGGCGCGCGGCGTTCCGGCCCGGGCCCGTGCTGACCCTGGCCGTCGCGGTGGCGTTCGCGACGGGTGCGGTGGTGGCGTGGCAGGCGCCGTCGGGAGGCGGCTGGCGGTGGCTCGCCATCGCTGGCGCCGTCGTCTGCGGCGCCCGCACCATCGGCGATGCGAAGCTCGTCGGGCTGTTCAAGCGGGTGCGCGGCACGCCGTTCTCAGCGTGGGACGATCTGCTCTTCACGCCTTTGAGCTTCGTGCTGGCGCTCTGCTTCGGCGTGCTCGCGACCTGAGTTGCACGCGCGCCACCTCCGCGGGAACGTCGAAGGCATGAACGCGCTGCTGCTCTCGCTCGTGCTCACCGCCTCGATGGAAGAGATGCGCCTCGAACCGCGCCTGCACACGGCCATCGGGCCGGCTGCCAGCTTCGGGCGCAGCAACTGGTCCATCGGCTACGGGCTGGGACTCAGCGCCGACCTCGGCGTGGTGCTCGAAGACCTGCTCATCGTGACCTCGCGCCTGACGTGGGGAACCACCACGCAACGTGACGCGGGCACGGTCGGGCTCTCGGTCGACGTGCTGGTGGGAGAGCACTGGTCGTTCGGCGGCGGGCCCGCGTTCGGCTTCATCGGCAGCCTCATGGTGGCCGACTTCGCGCGAGCCTTGTCGTTCGCGTTTCCGCTGCGGGTTCAGTTCGGGTTCGCTCCGCGCGCCGTCGACGAGGTTCGCAGGAGGGGCGTCACGGTCTTCGTCGACTTCGCGCCCGGCACTGCCTTTGGCGGAGACCCCGGCGGCGGAATCTTGATTGCCGCGCCCGACCCGATGACGAATCGCTTCACGTGGAGCGTCGCAACGGGTGTCGTCTGGTCGTGGCGGTGAGCATCCGTCACACGGAGTGGGCTACATCGGGTGCATGGAGCTTCCCCGCGGCCAGCTGCTTCGCGCCGACACCTTCACGTCAGACGAGACGCTGAGCTGCGACGTCGTCGTCATCGGCACGGGAGCTGGTGGCGCGTCGGCAGGTGTTCAGCTCGCCGAAGCAGGGCTCTCGGTCGTGTTTCTCGAAGAAGGCCGCAAGTGGGAGCCGCATGAGCTGTCGAACAAACAGTCGTGGGCCGTGCGGAACATCTACGCCGAGCGCGGCACCTCGGTCGGCATCGGCAACATCTTCATTCCAATGCCCCGCGGGAAAGCGGTCGGCGGCACCACGCTGATCAACTCAGGCATCTGCTTTCGCACGCCCGCAGCAGTGCTCTCGAAGTGGAGAGAAAACTACGGCGTGCCGTGGGCCGACGAGGCCGGCCTGGCGTCGACGTTCGAGGAGATCGAGCACGCTGTTGGAGCGGTGCGCACCGACGAGGGCGTGTGGCGCCGGCACAACGAGCTCTTCCGCAACGGGTGTGAGGCGCTGAAGCTCGAGGGGCACTCGGCCATCGTGCGCAACGCGCCGGGGTGCATCGGGTGTGGGCTGTGTCAGGTGGGCTGCCCCGTTGGAGGAAAAGGGAGCGTCGATCGCAACCTGATTCCCCGTGCGCTCGCGGCGGGCGCGGCGGTGTTCTCGTGCGCGCGCGCGAGCCGGCTGCTCGTCGAGAACGGCGTGGCGATCGGCGTCGAAGCGTTCGGCTGCGACCCGGTGACCGAGGTCGTGTCGCGTCGACTCGAGGTGCGCGCGAAGAAGGTCTTCCTCTGCGCGGGCGCGATCTCGACACCCATCTTCCTCCTGCGACAGAAGCTCGCGAACTCGAACGGCCGCGTCGGCAAGAACCTGCACGTGCACACGGCGCTCGGCGTGGTCGCGAAGTTCGACGAGGTGGTCGACGGGTGGCACGGCGCGGTGCAGGGCTATTACGTGCGGCTGCCCGGCGAGAACGCGGTGCTCGAGACGTTCAGCGCGTCGCCCGACATCTACTCCGTGCAGTACGAGCAGTACTCGAAGCCGATGAACCAGCTGCGCCACCTCGCGGCCTGCGGCGTGATGCTGGGTGACACCGCGGAGGGACGCGTGGAGCCTGGCGCTCACGAGCCTCGCTCGAAGATCTCGTACGACACGAACGCGGAAGACGTTCGCGTCATCAAGAAGGGCATTCGGCAGATCGCCGCCATCTATTTCGCTGCGGGCGCGACCGAAGTGCACACCGGCTTCTCTCGCGCGGGTGCGCAGAAGAACCTCGCCGAGCTCGACACCCTGCTGGCCGAAGACCGCCCGTGGGATCAGATGAACATCTACGCGTCACACCCGATGTCGACCTGCGCGATGGGCAGCGACAAGGCGTGGGCCGTCGTGAAGCCGGATGGCGAGGCGTACGACGTGAAGAACCTGATCATCGCCGACGCGAGCGTCTTTCCCACGTCGCTCGGCGTGAACCCGCAGATCTCAGTGATGACGGTGGCGACTGCCATCGCGCGTGCACAGCTGAAGCGGGGATGACGCGGAAGCACGCCTCGGTGTGACTCGTCGTCAGGCCTCATGATTCGGGAAGTGAGCCGGTGCTGCGGCCCGTGGCGGCAGATGGTGGACCACCACGGCCAGGCTCCTGGGTGAGCGGTGATGGCCGTGCGCTCAGGAGCATCGAGGGGCGCCAGTTCAGATGGAACGCGCGAAGTCCGTGCCCTTTCACCGCGAGGGTCCGTGGGGCCACTCCAGGGTCGAGATGGTTAGATAGACTATCTAACTATCTCGACCGGCGAACCTCCTCGGAGGACCTCCTCGCCAGGTGGAGGCCAGAGCTGGGCGCGACGCCAGCTGACGTGGTGCGGCTCGTCACCGCCACCGACTGAAACCTCGGAATCGCCGCGAGCAACCCGCCCACCGGAGTCGTGAACAACAGCACCGCCATGGCCGCCAGCATCCACGCGCCGTTCAACAGCGGCCGGGCGCGCAGCACGTCGAGCCACTCTGAGAAGAGCGACCGCTGACGTGATTCCCACGCGGCCACCACGCGCTCCTCGACACGCACGCGCTGCGACTCCGTCGGCTCGAGCACCTGCCAGGCACGGCCGAGACGTTCATCACTCATGAGGTTCTCCCAGCATCGTCAGCAGCGCCTTGCGTTGCCGCTCGCAGATCTTCCGCACGTTCGACGCGCTCACGCCCGTCGTCTCGGCCACCTCATCGGCTGACAACTCGGCGCCGTAGAAGAGGCTCACCACCTGCCGGTCCCGGTCGGGCAACGTCGAGAGCGCCTTCAGCAACGCGCTCCGTCGCACCTGCGTGTCTTCACTCGTCGCAGCCTCGCGCTCGAGCACCGCGCCCACCGTCTCGGAGTCCGTCTCCACGCGCGACGACGACCGAAACGACTTGCGCACCCGATTCAGACCCAGCGTCACCAACCACGAGAGAAACCGCCGGCCCTCTCTCGGCGCGTAGCGGGACAGATGCGAGAGCGCGTCGACGAAGGCTGCCTGCACCGCATCTTCCGCGTCGGCATCGGACGGGCACAGCGGCCGCAGCGCCCGGTACAGCCGCGTCACGTGCAGCGCGTACAGCCTGCGCCCCGCGCGAGGGTTTCCCACCCGCGCGGCGTCGATCAACGAGACGACCTCGGCCTCGTCGACCGGGCCCGCCTCACCACCCATCAACGTGGCGAAGACGAAGAACATCAGCTGCGCTCGAGGGCCCGGCTCGCGAGGAAGCCCGTCGTCCACACCGTGCTGCGCAGGGTGCCGCCGAAGCCGATGGCGGGAATGATGAGCGGCACCGCGACGAGACCGCCGACGACCAACGACGGAACCAGCGCCTGCGTCACCGCGTAGACGATGAGCCCGACCAGCGCGCCGGGAATGAGCGCCGCCAGCGCCACCAGACTGCTGCCCGCCTGGCCGACGACCGCCATCACCAGCAACTGCAACGACTCGAGCAGCCGCCCCGACAGGTAGCGCTGCGCCTCCTTCACCGAGGCGAGCGCGCCACGCTGCTCCAGCACCGCCACCCGCAGCGCGACCTCGAGCACGAGGTAGCCGGTCAACACCGCAGGCAACAACACCACCAGCGTCAGACCTGACAGCGCCGCCCCCACCACGAGCGGAACGAGCGAGGCCAGACCAAGCCCCAGCGGCAGCAGACCGATGGCGGCGACGACGAGCAGGCCGAGGCCCGCGAGCACCTTCAAGCGGAAGACGACTCCGAAGTGCGCGAGGCCCGAGCGAAAGCCCTCACGCACCGAGGTCGTCTCGCCGCCGCTCGCGCGCTGCACCTGCGCGATGAGCGCGCCTTCGCTGATGACGTGCATGAGGAACGCGGCGATGCCGACGAGGGCTCCGACGACGAGCACCGGCCACACCCACGCGGGCAACACGCTGCCTCCGCCGCTGCTCGCCTTCGGGTTGCCAGCGCCCGCTCCGCCCGAAGCGGCGACGAAGAAGCCAAAGAGCCAGAGCGCGCGGTTGCGCCACGCGGTGGAGAGAGACTGCCGGGCGATGGTGATGACGTTCATGAGGGACTCCTCGAGTGCAGACGCAGCGTCAGTGCTGCGTTGATGCCCTCGGAATCCGCAGCCGGGCCGATTCGTGACACGACCCGAACGAATTTCCCAACACCCCGACTTCAGGTCACTTCGTCACCAGGCAAACCCGGCCGCGCCGCCAAACCCGGGCGACACCAGCGGCATCTGGAGCGTCGGAAAGACGAACCCCACCGTCATCAGCCGCGCGTCGACGTTGAGGGTGATCAGCACCCGCTCGAACAACAGCACGCCGCCCGTCGCACGTACGGCCGGAGAGAGCAGCTGCCAGAGCCCTCCATCGATGGCGATGACGGCCCGCACGGTCGAGTTGCCGGGCCGAAACGCCGCGCCGAAGAAGAGGTCGACCGTCGGCACCACGGGCACGCCGCGAAGACCGACGGCGGCCAGGAGCGGGCCGTAGAGCGGGTTCACGTTCACCGCGACGCTGAAGTGAAACACCTTCGCGAACGACTCCAGGCGAACGCCGGCGCCGATGACGGCCGACGCGGGCTCCGCGCCCTGCGGCACGAGCTTGAGCGACGGGTTGAAGAGGCTCACGTCACTCATCGCCGAGACGGCCCAGAACTTCTTCGCGCCACCCCAGTCGACCCGCACCGTCTTGCGGCCACGCGGCTCGAGCACCACGTCTTCGGTGCGAACCTCGGCGCCCCGCTGAATCACCACCCGCTTCACGCAGGCCGGCACCATCGCGTCATACGGCGCCGTGCCCACTTCGCGACCGTCGAGCAGCACCGTCGCCTCCACCGGGTCGTCGTTCGCGTCGACCGACTGCACCTTGAGCAACGCCGGCGGCACGAGCTCACGCAGGTCGTGACACAGCTGCTCACGGTCGGCGTCGGGCTTCACCTTCGCGATGGCGTCGGCCAGCTCGGTCGCCGGCACCTTCGCGAGCGCCGGCTTCTTCAGCGCCAACGGCACCCGTTCGTCGGAGAACGAGTCGAGCGGTGGAGCCGCCGCCACCGGCACCACGGCTCCTGCATCGAGCTCGGCGACGCCGGCATCAGGAGCCGCAACGCTCGCGTCGGGCTCGGCCTGACTCACCACCATCACGACGAGGAGCTCAGCGAACATCGAACACCCCCGACGAGACGTCGGCCGTTCCCCAGGGGAACGTCGACCGGTACGGCATGGTCTCGGCGCCCGTCTGCCGTCTTCCGATGAGGCGCAGGTACGCGGGCTGCCCCGGCGTGAGGAACCCGGGAGGCAGCAGCAGTGAGGTGGTCGTGCCGGGCGCGAGCAGCGTCGCGACTCGCCGCCAGCGAGCACCATCGAAGGTGAAGGAGCGCACCTCCCACGAGCCGACGGCGCCAGACTGATTCCACCCCAGGCGGGCGGTCGCAGACACACGAGGCGTGCTGCCCTGCTGGAAGGGCCTGGCGATGACGCTGGTGCCATCGAGCGCGAGGTCGACGGCAGGCGAAACCGAGGGCCGCAGGTCGAGGTCGAACGACTGCTCCGTCACGCAGACCTGCGAGGTGAGCGTCAGGGCGCCCGCGTCGGGCCGCTGCGTGCCGACGCCAGCACAGAACGACGCGGTGGCGACCAACGGCCAGTCGGTGGGGAACACGCTGCGCGCCCTCACGTTCACCAGCACGTCGCTCGTGACGCCTTCGCCGGCACTGTCGATGATCAGCAGGTCTCCGCTCGAGCCAGTGCTGCCGGCGTCGACCGCGAAGGGCAACGCCGAGATCGCGAACGAGTACTGCTGCGGCAGGCCAGGGTCGACGAACGCACTCACCGCATCGAAGAAGGCCCGCGGGTGCCAGCCGGTCACCAGCGAAACGGGGCGCCCCGACGAGAAGCCGACGTTCGCGCTGCCAGGGATGCCAGGAGCGAGCTGAAGTGACGCCGAGCCCATCGCCGTGGCGAGCTGTGCCGTCAGGCCTGCGCCCGCGTCGAGCGGCGTCATCGCCGACAAGAACAGGGTGTCGCCTTGCGGAATCGGCACGAGCGAGCCGCCCACCGCTGCCACGTGGTCGAACGGAATCGTCGTGCTCGATCCGAGGGGCACCTGCGCGCCGCGCTGATACCGCTCGACCCAGAGCCCGAGCGACGGTGAGTACGCCTGCAGGTTGGTGCCCGGAGGAAACGCCGAGACGTCGTTCGTCGTCATCGTCCAGCTGAGGCCCGCGTCGCCCAACGTCACGCCGCTGCGCTCGAGCACGGACTGAGAGAGGTCGACCTCGGTGCCGACGCCGAAGACCCAGAGATCTCCCGTGACGAGATACCGCTCGCCGCGGGGCACCGGCGCGAAGGCCACCGCTCCCTGCTGAGACTGCTTCGGCACCGAGAAGAAGCCGCCGTCACCCTGCACCACCCACAACGCAACCGGGTCGAGAGGCAACGCGCGGCGCTCGCCATTCGAGAGGAAGCGCGTCTCACCCCGAACCACGACCGGTATCGGCGCGGAACACATGCCCAGCCCACAGGTCGCGCTCTGCAGCCTGCAGTCGGAGCACATGGCGCCCTGAGCACCGCATTGGCTGTCGACGTTGCCGGCGGCGCACGAGCCCTCGGCCGTGCAGCACCCGCTACAGGTCGCCGGCCCACACCGCGACGACGAACCACCACCATCACCCGCCGCGACGTCGAACGCGCTCTGCACCTGGCCGCGTTCGGTGATGTAGCAACCAACGAAAATCAACGACGCCACGAAGCAGAACGACCAACGCATGCACACCCTGTCGGCGAATGGGTCAGGCACCACAAATGAAACGGCCCGTCTCCATGTTGGATGACGGGCCGTCAGTCATACCCACCGAGCCAGGCTCAGCAGGCATGTCGTGGCTGAGGAAAACTCAGACCGGGCGAACGTTCTGCGCCTGGAGGCCCTTCGGGCCGCGCGCGACGTCGAACTCGACCTTCTGGCCTTCCTGCAGGGTGCGGAAGCCCTGGGTCTGAATCGCAGTGTGGTGGCAGAAAACGTCTTCGCCGCCGCCGTCCTGCGAGATGAAACCAAAGCCCTTCGCATCGTTGAACCACTTCACGGTACCAGTCGCCATCGTCAACTTTCAGTGTTCCGGCTGCATTCATTGCGGCCGTGTCCGGAAAAACTCCGGGCAGGGGCTCTCCTACATTGAATCACCCCGGCCTGCCAGCCCCCCCGTCGACGAATTGTGGGGTGCTGCTCCCCAGCGCCGTGAAACCACTCGTTTGCGCGCCCAGCCGTTGTATTGGCCGAGCCATGCGTCTGCCCGTTCTGGTTGCCGTGCTGATCAGCGCTACCGCCTGTCTCGATCGGATCATTCTCGACGGCACGGTGAAGTCGACGCGCGACGCAGCCGGAGCGTTCGACACGCTCTCTGATCTCGAGGTCGCGAAGATCGCCGCCGCTTCGAGCCTCGTGCAGCTCGAGGGCATGCAGAAGCTGGCGCCCGACAACGAAGACGCGCTCTACCTGCTGACGCAGTCATGGGCCGGCTACTCGGGCGCCTTCATCGAAGACGAGTGGGAGCAGGCCATCGACAAAGAAGATGACGACGCCGAAGCGTTTCAGTCGAAGCGGGCGCGCGATGCGTACGACCGGGCGATTCGCTTCGGCACCCTGCTGCTCGAGCAGAAGCGGCCGGGCTTCGTGGCGGCGCAGAAGAACTCCGAGACCATCAAGGCCTACCTCTCGGGCTTCACGAACAAGGCCGACGCGGAGCCGCTGCTCTGGCTGGGCGCGGCGTGGGTCTCGCGGGGCAGCGTGGCGTCGGAAGACTCCGCCATCGTCGCCGAGCTCTTCGTGGGCGTGGCGATTCTCGAGCACGCGGTCGCGTTGGACGAAGGGGTCGGCTACGCGACGGGGCTCGCGGCGCTGGGCGCGTACCATGCGCGCTCGCCCGACGCCGAGCTCGCCGAGTCGAAGCGGCTGTTCGAGCGGGCGCTCACCCTCACCAACCGCGGCGCGCTGACGGTGCAGCTGCTCTACGCGCAGAACTGGGCCTGCAACGCGCACGACAAGGCGGCCTACGAGAAGCTGCTGGCCGAGGTCGTCGAAGCCGGTGACGTGCTGCCCGCCCAGCGCCTCGAGAACACCATCGCGAAGCGCAAGGCCAGGCGGTACCTCGCGCCGCCCCGCCTCAAGCGCTGCTCCTTCTGAAGGGGACTTCTCCATGCGAAACCTGCTGCTGCTGACGACGCTGACGTGTGCCTCGCTCTCCTTCGCCGACCCGGTGACCTTGAAGATCGGCTCGCTCGCGCCGCGCGAGTCTCCGTGGGGCCAGGTGCTGCGCACGTGGGTGAAGGCGGTGAAGGAGAAGTCGAACGGCGAGGTGCTCATCGACGTCTACTGGAACGCCACACAGGGCGACGAGGTGGCGCAGATCAGCAAGATGAAGACGGGCCAGCTCGACGGAGCAGTCGTCACCTGCACCGGCCTCGCGGTCATCGACCCGACGGTGAACGTGCTGCAGGCGCCCGGGCTCATCTCGACGTGGAAGCAGCTCGACACCGCGCGCGACGCGCTCAAGCCGCGCTTCGACGCCACCTTCAAGGCGCAGGGCTTCGTGCTCGTGGGCTGGGGTGACGTCGGCCTCGACCGGTGGATGTCGAAGGGCTTCGCGCTCGCCAGCCCGAAGGACTTCAAGGGCCAGCGCCCGTGGGTCTGGCGTGAAGACCCGACGTTGTCGCCGGTGTTCCAGGCCGCGAACGTGGTGGCGATTCCCCTCGGGGTGCCCGAGGTGCTGCCCGAGCTGTCGACGGGCAACATCAACGCGATGAGCATCTCGGCGCTCGGAGCCGAGCAGCTGCAGTGGAGCAGCAAGCTCGACCACCTCTCGCTCGCCGTCGTCGGCCCCAACATCGGCGGCATGGTGTTGTCGAAGGCGAAGCTCGACACCTTGTCCGAGGCGAACCGCGCGATGGTGCTCGAGACGGGCCGCCTGACGGCGAACGCGCTGACGACCCGCATTCGTGCCGAAGACGAGAAGGCGCTCGAGCGGCTGAAGGCGAAGATGACGGTGGTGCAGCCGACACCGGCGCAGCAGGCCGAGTGGGACGCGCTCTATCGCGAAGCACGCAGCCGCATGGCGAAGGGCGCACTGCCGGCCGAGCTGATCACCGAAGTCGAGAAGCTGGTGAAGTGAAGGCGGGCTGCGAGTGAAGCGCGCGCTCGACCGAATCGACACGGCGTGGTCGCGGGCCGAGCTGGTGCTCGCCTGCGTCGTGAGCGCCTCGCTCGTCGCGTCGTTGCTCGCGTGGGTCGTGCTGAAGGGCCTCGCGGCGCAGACGACCTCGGCGTTCGTCGCGGGGGCGGTGCTGCGCGCGGCGGTGCTGGGCATCGGGGGCGCGGCGCTGACGTGGCGCTTCTCGAAGCGCTCGCTCGTGACGGCAGCGGCCCTGCTGGTGGGCGTGGGGCTTGGCGTGGCGCTGCGCGACGTCGGCGTCGCGTGGGCCGGCAACGTGCTGGGCTGGGCGCAAGACGGCTCGACGCTCACGCTGGTTGGCGGGCTGCGTGGGCTCGCGACGCGGCTGACCCTGTTGCTGGTGCTCGTCGGGGCCTCCATCGCGACGGCGCAGGGGCGGCACCTGACCATCGACGTGGTCGCGAGAATGTTGCCGTCGACGGGCCGCACCGTGGCGGCGATGACGACGGGCCTCGTCTCGGCCACGGTCTGTCTCGTCTCGGCGTGGGGCTTCTTCGATTTCCTCGCCATCGATGGCTTTCACGCGCGCATGGACGACGCGCCGTCGACGAAGTGGAGCGCCGTCGGCTCGGGCCTCGGGCGTGACGTGTTCCTCTTCTCGCGGCAGGTCGCGCTCGACGTGAAGGTCGGGCCCCGCGTGCTCGGCGGCACGCGGTGGGACACGACGCTGACGGGAGCGGAGTGGAACGCCTGGCTCGACGCAGCAGACTGGAGTGGCGTGGCCGACGTGGCAGCGCTTCGTGAGCAGCCGGAAGCGACGCACGTGCCGCTGGTGGTGACGGGCCCCGACGCGCCGCGTGGGCTGTTGGTGAAGCCGTTGTCGTTGGTCGTGCCGCTCGGGTTGCTGTTGCTCGCCCTGCGGTTCCTGCTCTGGGTGTTGCGCGGGGCTCCGGTGGAGAGCGCCCACGGAGCAGCATCATGAGCGTCGACGGAGCGGCGCACGCGCTCGACCTGACCGGCACGAGCGGCAACGATTCCGCGGCGGCCGCGGGTTTTCTGCCTCTCGGCTCACACAGCGAGCTTCGCGCCATGAACAGGGCGTCGCCTCGAGACCTGGAGCTGATCAGCACGAGTGGCCACGGGTGGGCACGGGCCGCGGGCTTTCGGAACCTCGACCCGAGCAACGAATCAGCGAGCGGCAACGAATCCGCGCACGCCGCGGGTCTTCTGCCTCTCGACCGGAGCGTGCGATGAACCGCTCCCGCTGGGCGCTCGGTGGCAGCGGCGCGGTCGTCGTCGGAGCCGGCGTCACGTCGGGCTGGCTCGGTGCAGCGCTCTCGGCGCTCGCGCTGCTGGGCACGCCGCTCTTCGTGCTGATGGCGGGCGGCACCGCGTTGGCCTGGTGGCTCTCGGGGAGCCCCGTCAATCGCCTCGCGCCGCGCGTGCTCGACGAACAATTCGCGGGCTCGCCGGTGCTCGTCACCATTCCCCTCTTCACCGTGCTCGGCTACCTGCTCGCCGAGTCGAAGGCGCCGCAGCGGTTGGTGGAGGCCTCGCGCAAACTCCTCGGGTGGATGCCGGGCGGCCTCGCGCTCGTCTGTCTCGGCGCCTCGGCCTTCTTCACCACGCTCACTGGAGGCAGCGGCGTCACCATCGTGGCCATCGGCGGCCTGCTGCTCCCGACGTTGCGGCAGCAGGGCTGGTCTGACCGCTTCTCGTTCGGCCTCGTCACCACGGGCGGCTCGCTCGGTCTGCTCTTCCCGCCGTCACTCCCGATTCTCGTCTACGCGCTGGTCGCCGGCCTCGACTTCGAGCTCGCGTTCCGCGCGGGGCTGCTTCCGGGCGTACTCGTGCTCGTCATTCTCGGTGCGTGGGCCGCGTTCACCGGCAAGCAGGAGCGCATTCCCCGCGAGCCATTTCACCTTCGCGACGCCATCGCCGCGCTCGGCGTCATCAAGTGGGAGCTCGGGCTTCCCTTCGTCATTCTCGGCGGCCTCGCGTCGGGCCTGACGGCGCTCGACGAGAGCGCGGCGCTCGGCGTCGCGTACACGGTGCTCGTCGTCGTGAAGGTGCACAAGGACCTCGCCTGGAGAGACGTGCCGCGCGTGCTGCAGAGCGCGCTCGCCCTCGCCGGCGCGGTGGTGCTCATTCTCATGATGGCGAACGCGCTGATGAACCTCGTCATCGACCGGCAGGTTCCCGCGCACGTGCTCGACGCGCTCACGAAGGCGGGCCTCACCGAGCGCTGGCAGTTCCTCGTCGCGCTCAACGTCTTCCTCCTCGTCATCGGCATGGTGATGGACGGCGTGTCGGCGCTCATCGTCGCGGTGCCGCTGGTGTTGCCGCTCGCCGCGCGATTCGGGCTGTCTCCGTTTCACCTCGCGATGATGGTCATCTTGAACCTCGAGCTGGCGTTCTGCATGCCGCCGCTCGGCTTGAACCTGTTCATCTCGAGCTTCCGGTTCCGGCTTCCGGTCACGACGCTGTACCGCGCGGTGGTGCCCTTCGTCGCGCTGCTGACGCTGAGCCTCGTGCTCGTCGCGGCGGTGCCGAAGCTGTCGACCGCGCTCGTGCAGCCCGCCATCGACGACGCGCGCGCGCAGGCCGAGAAGGCTGGCCGGCCACCGCGGGAGGCATGGCTGCTCGAGTGCGTTCAGGCCGACGGGCTCGACCCGAAGCCGTGCACCGAAGAAGAGCGGGTGAAGTACGCGACGCCCGATGCTGGTGCCGATGACGAAGAAGACGACGAGTTGATGAAGCAGTTGATGGGAGAGCCGCCGTGACCGACCTCTCGTTTCTCGGCCGCGCCCCTTCGTTCTCGTTCGTGTTCTTCGAGGGCGCCGTCGCCGCGCACGTTCCAGCGTGGCTCTCGCAGTGCGGCTGGGCGGTCGACGACCAGTGGCCGCTGCGCTGTGGGTTCGACGAACTCGCCGAGGCCGTGCGGCCCACGAAGAAGCTCGCGCCGCGAAAGTGGGTCGTGCACAAGGCCGTGGTTCCGCTGCCGGGCTTCACGGCGCTCCTCGACCCCGAGATGGTGGTGCACGTCGGAGACCACGTCGCCGTCTTCTGTCGAACGCACGCGACCCGCGCCTGCTCAGCCATCTGGGAGCGTCACTCGCAGACGATTCTCCTCGACGAGACCACGGGAGCTGGAAACGTGCGGCGGTCGCTCCTCGTGGCAGGCGTCGCGGAGGGGCCGCAGCTGAGCCCCTGGCCGGAGCTGGTAGCGACGCCGACGCCACAGACGCTGCTCGGCGTGCTCGCCAGCGCCGGCGTTCCCATCGCGGCGTTGTCGGGCTCACTCGACGCGACCGTGCTGCGGTTGCTGGAAGGCTGACGACGCGATGTGGCTCGAGGAGACGACACGGCTGCTCGAAGAAGGCCGCCCCGCTGCGGCGCTCGAGGCGATGCTCGACGCGTGGCGAGTTCGCCGAGTGGCCGCGCTCGCCGACCTCATCGACACGTTGAGTGAGGCGCTGACGGAGAAGCTCCCCAGAGTCGAAGGCAAGACCCGCAACGCGCTGCAGACCGCCTGGCTCGATCTGCTGAACGAACGGCGCGACGTCGATCTCGGCCGACTGCTCGCGGTGTTTCCCGAGCAGCCGTTCACCGCGGTGGGTGTGCGCATCGAGCGGCTCGCGCAACATGACGACCCGCGTGTGGCGCGCGCCTTCACCGACTTCGTGCGCGACCCGCCCACCATCGGAGGCATCAGAGGCGCTCGCTGGACGATGCTGCTCAAAGGGCTCGAGCGCATGAGAGACGCGCGCTGCCGGCCCGCGCTCGAGCGGCTCGTCGCGAGCGACACGCCCGACGTGATGTTCGAAGAGCACATCGCGCCGCTGGCGCTTCGCGTACTCGAGGCCATCTCCGACGACGTGCTCACGGCCGATGAGATCACTCAGCTCTCGACGCTGCGCACGGTGGTGACGAGGGTGTGCGAGGCCACGCTGCCCGAGGCTGCGGCGCTGCGCTCCGACACCTCGAGAGGAAAGCCCGCCGTCAGCGAAGAGAGCCTGCTCGCGCTCATTCACGAGACGCCGGAGGACGATGCGCCGCGCCTCGTCTACGGCGACTGGCTGCAGGAACAAGCCGACCCACGCGCCGAGCTGCTGACGCTGCAGCTCAAGGCGAAGACGACGTCGAAGGAGCAACAGCGGGTTCGGCAACTGCTGCGCGCCCACGGGCGTTCGTGGCTCGGCGTGCTCGAGCCCGCGATCATGCGCCGCTCGGAGGTCTTCACGCGCGGCGTCCCCTCGTCAGCCCATCTCGTGTTCACCACGCCGAAGCTGAAGGCCCAGCTCACCGGGCACGCCGCGTGGAACACGTTCACCGAGTTCACGGGCGCCGACGCCGAGGTCCTCGAACACACGGAGCTGCGTGGGCTCGAGACGCTCCGGTACGTCGACGAGTTTCAGCTCACGGCGATGGTTCGACGACGCCAGCCGCTGCGCCGTCTGCGAGTGCTCGGAGCGAACGTCTCGGTCGACGCGTTCGGTGAGCTGGCGAAGGTGGCGGCGCCCGCGCTCACCACCCTCGAGATCTTCATTCAGCCGAACGACCGCGGCCGTTTTCCGAACGCCGTCGAGAAGCTGAAGCCGTTGCTGCAACGGCTCTCGCACGTTCACTTCTCGGGCGTCGTCTCGGCCGAAGCGTTCAAGAGCCTCTCGAGCATCGCTTCGCTGAGACGAATCAGGTTCGCGATGGTCGAGCCCTTCGACTTTCTCCGGCTCGACGACGAGCGTTGGGTGCTCGACCTGATTGCCCTGCGCTACCCGGTGAAGCAGGCGCCGTCGGCGCTCAAGCATCTGCTGCCCCACGTCTCGGGAATGCTCGAACCCTCCGACGACTGGGGTGAGCAGCTGCCGCTCGCGCGCGTCATTCTCGAGCGCGAGTGCAAGCTCGCAGGTGTGCCGATGCTGCCGCGCACGGTCGTCGAAGCTGGGTGATGATGGCGGCTCCGTGTGGCTCGACGTTCCGACACGACTGCTCGACGAAGGCCGGCCGGCCGCGGCGCTCGAAGCGATGCTCGAGGCGTGGCGCGTTCGACGGGTGCCCGCGCTCGCGAACCTCATCGACGTCTTGAGCGACGCGCTCACCTCACGGCTGCCGCGGCTCGAAGCGCGCACCCGCTCGGGCCTGCAGGGGCTCTGGCTCGACCTCGCCAATGAACGCCGCGACGTCGACCTCGGGCGGCTGCTCGCCCTCTGTCCGGCTCCGCCCTGGGTCGCGGTCGGCCAGCGCATCGAGCGGCTCGCGCAGCTCGACGACCCGCGGGTGGCGAGGGCGTTCGCGAGCTTCGTTCGAGCGCTGCCAACCCTCGGCGGCATCGGCACCGCACGGTGGACGATGTTGTTCGCGGCGCTCGAGCGGATGGGCGACGTGCGTTCGCGCTCGGCGCTGGAGGAGCGCACGGCCGTCACCTCCCCTCGCGTCATCGTCAAAGAGCACATTCTCCCGCTCGCGCGCCGCGCGCTCGAGGCGCTCCCCGAAGACCCCACGACGGGAGCCGACGTGGCCCAGGTGCACGAGCTCGCGGCGCTGGTGAAGGTGGTGCTGCAGGCACCGCTGCCGTCGGCCGAGGTCTTGCTCGCCGACACCATGAAGCCACGGCGCGCGACGACCGAAGCCGAGCTGCTGCAGCTCGTCTACGAGACGCCCGAAGACGACAGGCCACGGCTCGTCTACGGCGACTGGCTGCAGGAGCAGGGCGACCCGCGCGCCGAGCTGCTGACGCTGCAGCTCAAACCGAAGCAGACGACGAAGGAGCAGCAGCTCGCGCGGCGCCTCGTTCGCAGACATGGCCGTGGCTGGCTGGGGCCCATCGAGCCCGCGATTCCGCAACGCACCGAGGTGTTTCATCGCGGCTTCGTCTCGGAGGCCCGGGTGACGTTCGCGACGGCGCATCAGCGGGAGGCGCTCCTCGGCCACCCGGCGTGGAACACCTTCACCTCGCTGTACGTCGGTGGCTCGGTCGATGGTGAGTTCCTCGAGAAGACCGAGCTCCGCGGGCTCGAGGCGCTCCGCTTCGCCTCGCAGCCCGAGCTGGAGCACCTGCACCGACGCCCCTGGCCGTTGCGACGTCTGCGAACGCTCGGGGTGTCGCGTGATGGCGTTCACGCCCTGGGCCTGGTGCAGCCGAGCCAGTTTCCCTCGCTGGTCGAGCTCGACGCGAGCATCGCGCCCGCCGACCGGCCACAGGTCGAGCGGCTGCTGAGGAGCAACGTGCGGCTCCTCGAGCGGCTCGAGCGGCTTCGCCTCAACGGTGCGCAGACGACCGACCTGCTCGTGATGCTCGCCGGCTTCTCGAACCTGAAGCAGGTGACGCTCACCACCTTTGCGCCGCTCTCGTTTCATCGCGTCGGCAATGGGTGGGTGCTCGACCTGCAGCCGTCTCCCTTCGAGCTGCGGCGCGGGCAGAACATCGAGCGCGCGTTGACGCAGTTCATGCCGCTGGTGACGGCGGTGGTGGAGCCGCCGAGGGACTGGGGTGAAGACTGGCCGCTCGCGCGGAAGACGCTCGACGAGGTGCGACGGCGTGCCGGTCTCGAGTTCGTGCCGCGGAGCCTCATCGAGGCGTGACGGTCACTGCCCGGGTTCGACGATGGACCACCGTCGCAGCGGCGCTTCGGAGCGGCCCACCAGACGCAGCACGCCCGCCGCATCAGCCGCTGCGCCGAACACGGTGACGGGCTGAGACTGGGCCGAGACCTGCGTGTCGACGACGGTGCGCGATGCGCGGTCGACGGTGATGACGGTGGGCAGCGAGGCCCCGTTGCGCGACGTCGTGCCCACGAGCTTCACCTGCGAGGTCGACCCGAGACACGAGACGAGCGTGAACGGCTCATCGCGCCGAACCTCCGTCGTCGCGGCGCCCGCCACGGCACCACCCTGCGTCCACGCGAGCTGGGCGGCGCCGTCGAGGCTCGTACACACGACGATGCCGTTGCGGCCCGCGGCGACGACGCCTCGTGAGCGGCTGCCACTCACGCCGAGCGGGGTCGAGTCCCACACGTCGCCATCGAGCGTCATCTGCACCACGTAGGCGGGCGTTCCAGTGGCCAGCGTGCGAACGCCTGCGAGCCAGAACTGTCGACGAGAGGGAGACGGCGGGCCGTCTTCGGTCGCGAGGCTCAGTGGCTGCACGCCACGCACCTGCCCCTGAAAGCCCGTGGCGAAGCCCTGCCGCCACCGCACGCCGCCGTCGGCCTCGAGCAACGCGACGAAGCCTTCACGGTCGGTCGCGCTCACCAACTCCACGCCAGCGACGAGGAGCGAGCCTTCGTTCGTCGCGGCGATGGCCGTCACCTCGGTCGCGACGCCGAGCGGAGACGGGAGCGTCGTCGTCCACACCTCGGCGTCGGCCTCGTCGAGCGCGCGCACCCACGCGACCCGTTTGCCATCGTCGCCCGTCACGAAGCCCGCGACGACGAAGGCCCGGCCCGCCACCGTGCTCGCACGAATCGCGTCGGCGCCGGCGAGGGCTGGTGAGGTGAACGACGGCAGCGAGCCGTCGACGGTGGTCGTGCCGTACCAGAGGTCGGCCGAGGGCTCCTCGTCGCTGGCCGCGATGCGGAAGCCGGCCTGTCGCCATCGCCCGTCGGCTGTCTGTGCCGTCGTCACCACGGTGAGGCGCCGCTCGGTGCCGATGACGACGTCGGGCGCGCACGCTCCGAACAGCACCACCAGCAGGAGCAGGGACTCACTTCGCATCGAGCAGCCTCTTCACGCGCTCTCGCACGAGCTCGGAGTCGGTCGTCGAGGTCACCTTCTTGCCCAGCGCTTCGGCGTCGCCACGTCTGCCGGCGAGCAGCAACGCCTCGAGCTTCAGCAGCTGCGCATCGGTGCGCATGGTGCCGCGCGGAAACTTCGCGTCGTAGGCCGAAAGTGACGCGAGCGCGGCGGTCGCATCTTTCGCAGCCAGGGCCTTTCGGGCGCCGTCGACGAAGGCGAGCTCGGCCATGAGGTCGTCGGGCTGGTCGACATCGACCGTCTTCACGGGCGTCACGAGCACGGAAGCTCCGGCGTCGACGACCTCGGCGACGGGCGGCGGCACCACCACCGGCTCGGCGGGCACGCGCACCTCGACGACCTTCTCGACCACCACCGTCTTCGGCGGGAGCGCGGCGAACTCCTCACGCGCCCGGCTGTCTCCCACGCGCACGCCGATGACGTACGCCCCACCGAGCAGGCCGAGCACGAGCACGCCCTTCACCGCGGTCAGGCCGAGACCGCTCGAGACCGGCGCCGGCGTCGAGACGGTCGGAGCCGTCGGCGTCGAGGGCGGGAGCACGGCTGGCGTGGGCAGGCCGAGCATCGCGCGCGCCTTCGCCTTCGCGGCGGCCGACGGCACGTCTGACTTTGCGGCGTCGAACAGCCCTTCGAGCTCGGGGCCGAGCGGTGGCAACTCGTCGCTCATCGCTGACCCTCCTTCCACCGCGCGAGCACCTTCGCGAGTTCTTCTCTCGCGCGGCGCAGCCGTGACGCGGCCGTTCCTTCGGGAATGTCGAGCGCCTCGGCCACCTCGCGCTTCGAGAGGCCTTCGAGCTCGGTCAGCACCAGCACGGTGCGCAGGTCTTCGTCGAGCATGCCGAGGAAGCGGTCGAGCAGCGCGCGCTGTTGTTTGCGGTGCACGAGGTCGGCCGGCGTGTGTTCATCGACTGGCTCTGGCGCGTCCTCCACCGGTACGTCACGTTTCGGGCGTGAGCGAAGGGGCCCGGCGACCTTCACGGCGGTGGCGCAGAGAAACGCGCGCTCCTTACCCGGCTCGATGTCGCTCATGCGGCGCGAGGCGATGATGAAGACCTGCTGCGCACCGTCTTCGGCGGTGGCGTCGGGCAGGCCGACCCGGCGCAGCACTCTCCACACCAGGTCGTAGTGCGCCTCGAACATGGCAGCCAGGCGCTCCCGTTCAGCGGCCGTCGGCGCCGGAGCAGTTCCGGAGTCGCGATTCGTCGAGGCAGCAACGCTGCCATCGCTCACCGCCAGATTTTCAGTCGGAACCGTCATGCAGGGTGCGCCACGGGTGGATCACGGAATCGTCGGACCACCGTCAC
>JAACJQ010000409.1 GCA_016879935.1 Archangiaceae bacterium
GACGACAGAACCCGCATCGACGACAGAACCCGCATCGACGACAGAACCCGCATCGACGACAGAACCCGCATCGACGACAGAACCCGCGTCGACGACAGAACCCGCATCGACGACAGAACCCGCATCGACTCCTCCGTCTCCGGAGCCTGCATCGCGATTCTGGCCAGCATCGACGACGGCTGCACTCGCCGTTCCGATGAGCGGGACGAGCAACTCGGGCGCATTCGACGCGTTCGTCGAGATCACGAGTCGCGCGGCATGACTGCCAGTGCGCCGCGGCGTGAAGATCACCTTCACCACCACCACCTGCGACGGCGCCAACGACGTCGGCGTCGAAGAGCCGAGCGAAAACGACGGCGCGTCGGCTCCAGTCAACTGCACCGAGGTGAACGACAGATTCGCCGACCCGCGATTGGTGATCGCAATGGAGCGCTCGAGCGACACCTGCGGCCGCACGTCACCGAAATCGAGCGCTCCGGGGTCGACGTCGATCTCTCCGAACGTGCGCATGACCTGAGGGCCGCAGTTGCAGGCCGGAACCAAGACGAGAACGGCCAGAACGAGCGCGCGGAACATGACACCTCATGACGTATCGGGAGCCGCGAATCTTGCGCGAACGGTCCTCCGTCGGGGAACGAAGTTGACCCAGCCCACACCCACGCAAGAGTCCTCTTCGTGCACCGGCGGGGGAGCAGGATTTCGATGTGCCTCGCAGTCCTGGAGTCACGTCTCTTCGGGGCATCCCCGAGGGTGTGGAGCAATTCACCGTGTCGTCGCGACGTCTTGCGCGGCACTGCGTGCCGGAGCGACATCGCAGAGCTGGTCAGGCTGTTCTCCCGGCCGGTGCACGTATGAACGAGCGCGAGCGAAGTCCGTGGCCGACCCCGACGAGTCTGCGGCGAAATGACGCTCGCTTCATCGCGCGCCAGCCGTGGAATCGCACCGACCTGTTGCGCGCGCTGTCGGTGGCGTTCGGAAGCTCGGGGATCCCGCTCCGCGACCTCGTCGACCGGCTGCTTCGAGCCGTCACCGCGCCTCAGCGCGAACTCATCGCGATTCAGCGCGTGCTCGAGGGGAGCCCATTCGGCGTCGAGCGCTACCGCGCCTTCGAGCGACGACCGAACGCGGTGGACCGCTTCGACCTGCCCCGCATTTCGTCGGCCCCCGCGCTGCACGACTGGCTCGGGCTTCCAACCGAATGGGCGAGCTGGTTCACCGACTTTCGCGAGCTCGAGAGGAAGCGACAGCCACCAAAGACGAAGCACTACCCACGCTGGTGGACCGCGCGGCGGTGGTCGATTCCCCGCCTCATCGAAGCGCCGAAGTCCCAGCTGCGACGCATGCAGCGAAAGCTCCTCCACGAACTGCTCGAGCGAGTCCCCTTTCATCCAGCCGCCCACGGTGGCGTGCGCGGCCGCTCTGCTGTCACCCACGCGAGCCTTCACACCGGCCGCCGCGTCGTCGCGCAGTTCGATCTCGCCGACTTCTTTCCGTCCATCACCTTCAAGCGGGTCTCCGGCTTCTTCGTCGCGCTCGGCTACCCGAAACCAGTCGCACGCGAAGTGGCAGCGCTCACCACGACCACGACGCCCGCGGAGCTGCTCGACCTTCAGCAACTCCACAGCGGAGGCGATCGAGTCGTCTTCCACCAGCTCGTGATGCGCTTGCGGGAACGTCACCTTCCACAGGGCGCGCCCACCTCACCCGCGCTCGCGAATCACCTGACGTTCATGCTCGACCAGCGCCTGAGCGAAGCCGCGAAGTCGATGGGTCTCACGTACTCACGCTACGTCGACGATCTCGCGTTCTCTGGAGACGTGCCGGTCTCTCTCGAGCGGCTCGAACGAATCGTGGAGTCGAACGTCATCAGCGAAGGCTTCACGCTGCGCCATCGGAAGAGCCGACTGCACACGAGCTCGACCCGGCAACGGGTCACCGGTCTCGTGGTGAACGTGAAGCCACAGCCTGGAAGGCGAGAGTTCGATCGGTTCCGCGCGCTCCTGCATCAACAGGCGAAGACCCCGACCCTTCCGCTCGCCGAACTCGAAGGAAAGGCCGAGTGGTTCAGCACGGGACGTCCGGCGCGCCGGGCGAAGCTGCGTCGCCTGCTCGACGCGATCAATTCCGCTGCTGCATCTGCTGCTGCTGGAGCTGCTGCATCAACTGCTGCCGAATCTCGGGCGGGAGCTGATCGAGCCCGTTGATTCCGCCGTTGCCGAAGTTCGGAGGCGGCGGAGGCTTGTTGAACAACGCCGCGCCCGCACCCCACGAGTTCTTCTCGGCCGCCGTCGTTGCGTAGACGAGGTCGTCGGCGTTGCCCTTCACGAACACGTCGCCGCCGGACTCCGCGCCGAAGGTCAGCTTCACCGGCTTGCCATCGGCGACCAGCTCGATCGTCGTCGACGCCGCTCCGAGCGCGCCCTTCTCGACCACCTTCGCCGCGCGGAACGTCTTCAGCTTGTTCAGCTGCACGAGCACCTGGCTGCCATCGAACTCAGGCGATGACTTCGGCTCGACGAGCTTCCAGGCCTCGCCCTCCTTCGCGACGATCGTCTTCTTGCCTGCCGCCGTGATGGTCGCCTTCGTCACCTTCGCAGGGTCGAACGCCATCAACGTCAGGTCGCGAAGGCCCTCGAGCTTCTTGTCGAGCTGCTCCACGAGCCACGTCGCGACCACGTACTGCTGCGCGTCACCATCGACCTTCAGCGCGAAGTTGCCGTCATCGCGCTTCGTCGCAGCGACCGTCACCTTCGTCGTCTTGCCGTCCTTCGTCGTCAGCGTGAACACGTTCGCCTTCGAGTAGTCTCCGTCGGCCGAGAGGAAGTCCTGCGCGGACAACGAGGTCAGCTGCGTCGCGAGGCGCTGCGCGGCCGCGCCATCGAAGCGGAAGCCCGCCGGAGCCGCCGACCCGAGCGTCCACGTCGTGCCATCGGACTTGAGCGAATACGTCTCTCCATCGGCGCGCACGACGTCGACCTGCGTGACATCAGCGAGCGCGGGAGTCGTGATCGTCTTCTTCCGCCACGCCGTCACGTTGCGCTTCACCTGCCACGTCGCAGGCGACTGCGTCACGAACACCGCGTCGCCATCGGCCTTGCGCACGTACGTTCCGCCGCTCTTCGACGCCTTGCCGAGAATCACCGTGAACGACTTGCCGCCGCCGCTCACCGCGACCGTCGTGCCCTTCTCGCTCGTGACCTCGTACTCGGCGTGTTTGTCAGCCTTGTCGTTCACGAAGTCTGGCGCCTTGAACTCGGCGAGGGCGCTCAGCACCGCCTGCACCTGCGCGTCATCGGCCGGGAACTTCACGTCAGCCTTCGCAGGGTCGGCAACGGTCCAGCCATTCGCGCCGCGCTCGAGCTTGGCCGCATTGGCTCCAGTCACCGTCACGCTGTCGATGGCCGCGGTCGAGATCGCCGGCACGTCGAACTTCTTCACGCCAACAGACACTTCCTTCTCGCGCGTGGCGAAGAACGCGAGGAGCAACACGACGAAGGCGCCGATGGCCGCGAGGGTCGGTTTGTTCATGACGAGAGCCCGTTAGACGGTGACAGAGGAGCGGCTGGCCTCACGCATGCGCCACCGCACGACGCCGAACAGCGCGAGCAGCAGCGGCAGGCCAAGGGCGTTGCCGAACTTCACGAGGTTTCGAGTCGAATCCGACAGCTCGGCCTGGAGCGTCGGCAGCGCGAGCCCACGGTTGCGCATCGCGAGCAGTGCCGGGTCGAGCAGCATCCAGTCGGCGATGTTGAGCGCGAGCACCTGGTTGCCGCGGTTCTGCATGAAGTCGTCCTGGAAGAGCGCCGAGGTGCCGACGACGATGACGCGCGCCTCGCCCTTGCTCTGGCCGATGACGGGCGTGCCCGAGCCAGACTGTGACGCTTCGCTCGCGAAGTGGCTCTTCAGCGTGCCGGCCACCTGCGCCATGAGCGGGTACGGACCGGCAGGCGTGATCGACTCCGCGCGCCAGTCACGCTGCGGGCTGATGTTCGGCGGCTTGTTCTCGAGCCAGCTCTTGTTCGACGAGCGCGCGAGCACGGTGGCGGTGGTGCCTTCGACCTGCTTCACCTCGAGCGCGGTCGTGAACGGGAACAGCACGTCGCCGAGGCCGGCGGTGATGACCGAGTCTCCTTCGAGGCGCTGCACGACGGGCAGGAACGGGTACGGCACCGGCTGGTTGATGACCATGAAGCCGCGGCGCTCGCTCACGTTCACGTTGCCAGACTTCACGTCGGCGACGAGGCGCTCGCCAACGGTCACGCCGTACGTCGAGAGCATCGCCGCCAGCCCGTGCGTCGCTTCGCTCGGCTCGAACGTGCGCAGATCGACCTGTACCGAGTCGAGGAAGAACGCGACCGAGCGGCCCTCCATGAGGAACTGGTCGATGGCCTTGAGCTCGTTCGGCGCCAGCGCCTTCTTCGGCCCGAGCACGAAGAGCGCGTCGAGCCCCGCGTCAAAGCGGTCCTTGCCCGAGAGCTCGACCGGCCGCAGCTCGTACGTCTGCGACAGCATCGTCTGCAGGTAGCGGTATTTCTCGGCCAGCTTCGGCTCGTCGTGGCCCTGCAGCACGCCAATCACCGGCGTCTTCGGGCGCGTCATCTTCCGCACCAGCGTCGTCAGGTCGTACTCGAGCGACGACACGTTCTGGACCAGGGGAATCACTTCCTTCTTCTCCTGGTGCTTCAGCACGAGCGCCATGTACGCGCGCTTCGTCTGCTGCTGGTCCTCCTCGATGACGCGAATCTCGACGGGCTGAATGCCCTGCCCGCCCAGTTCCTTCTCGATCGCCGTCGGCTCACGGAAGCGACGCCCGAAGATGTCCTGCTTCACTTCCTTCTTCGCTTCTTTGTCGGCGTCGGTCTCCTGCGACTGGGGGTCGACGAACTCGAACGCGAGCTTGCCCTTCGACGCGGCGCGGAACTCTTCGAGCAGGTCGCGCACGTAGCGGGCGTTGCTCGAGTACGGCGCCGGCAGCTGCTCGGTGAAGTACGCCGTCACGACGACGGGCTCCTCGAGCGCGGCCATCGTGTCTTTCGAGGCCTTCGACAACGTGTACGCCTTGTCGCGCGTGACGTCGGCGCGGGCGAACAGGCGAACGCCCAGCACGTTCAGCAGAACGAGGCAGCCGGCGACGGCCGCGACGAAGACGGTGGTCTGTCCTTTGCGGTTCATGGGTGGGCTCCGTTCAAAGCCGCGTCGACTGGATCTGGCGCGCCGTCATGAGCAGGCCGATCACGGTGAGCGAGAGGTAGAAGATGAGATCGCGCGTGTCGATGACGCCGCGGGAGATGTTCTCGAAGTGGTAGTCGACCGAGAGGAACTCGGCGACCTGCGCGAGCGCGTCGGGCAGCAGCGGCGCGAACTTGTCGACGAAGTAGAACGCGAAGCAGAGCACGAGCCCGAAGATGAACCCGACGATCTGGTTCTTCGAGAGCGCGCTGCCCCACAGGCCCAGGCCGATGAACGCCGAGGCGAGCAGCAGCAGCCCGAAGTAGCCCGCGAACACCGGGCCCCAATCGAATGACGGCCCAGGCCCCGTGAGCGCCGAGACCGTGAACGCGTACGGCAACGTGCAGGCGAGCGCGACGCTGACCATGCCGAGCGAGGCGAGGAACTTGCCGAGGGTGATCTGCCAATCGTCCATCGGGAAGGTGAGGAGCAGCTCGAGGGTGCCGCTCTTCCGCTCCTCGGCGACGGCGCGCATGGTGATGGCCGGCACGAGCACGACGAAGAGCACCGGAGCGACGCCGAAGAACTGCCGCAGCGACGCCTGGCCCGCGAGGAACAGGGTGCTGAAGTACAGCCAGCCCGACAGCAGCAGAAAGCCGCCGAGCACGATGTACGCGATGGGCGAGATGAAGAAGCTCCTGAACTCCCGCCGTGCGACTGCGAGCGCGCCGTTCATGCGGCCCTCCGGGTGTCGGTGAGCTTGCGGAACGTGTCTTCGAGGCTGACCTGCGTGCGGCGCAGCTCGAGCAGCACGAGGTCGTGTTTCACCACCGTCTCGAACAGCACGCGGCGCACATCATCGGCGCCGTGTCGCAGCTCGAAGCCGAGCGTGTTGGGTCCATCGCCTTCGACGCTCTCGACGCCAGAGACGCCAGCCATCGCCGCGAACGCGTTTCGAATCGCCGTCGCGTCGAGCGCCTGGCCGTGACGGTGACCGACCACCACGTGCACCTTCGCACCGCCTTCGGTCGAGGCCGCGGTGAGCCGCTCGGGTGTGTCGTCGGCGACGAGCCGCCCCTCGTTGATGATGAGCACACGCGAACACGTGGTCTGCACCTCGGAGAGGATGTGCGTGGAGAGGATGACGGTCTTCTCCTTGCCGAGCTCTTTGATGAGGTTGCGAATCTCGACGATCTGGTTCGGGTCGAGGCCGGCGGTGGGCTCGTCGAGGATGAGCAGGTCGGGCTCGTGCAGAATCGCCGCGGCGAGGCCGACGCGCTGACGGTAGCCACGCGAGAGCTGGTTGATGTCTTTCGAGATGACGCCGCTGAGGCCGCAGCGCTCGACCGCGTTCTTGATGCGCTGGGCTCGCAGGTCCTTCGGCACGTCGCGCACGTCGGCGACGAAGCGCAGGTAATCGACCACCATCATCTCGTCGTAGAGCGGGTTGCTCTCGGGCAGATAGCCGATGAGCTTTCGCGCTCCGACCGGGTCGGCGACCACGTCGATGTCACCCACGAACGCCTTGCCGCCGGTCGGGTTCAACGACCCCGCCAGAATGCGCATCGTGGTGGACTTGCCAGCACCGTTCGGGCCCAGAAAACCGACGACCTGACCGCGGGGCACTTCGAACGACAGCCCCTTCACGGCCTGGGTTGGCCCGTAGTGCTTGGTGAGTCCTTCGATTCGAATCATCGATGAAGGCATGCGAGCACCTCGAAAAAGTCGGCGGCTTCACTAAATCGCCCAGCTTTCGTGTCAAGGGCGGCGGCCTCTGAAATCTTTGCGGAGTCGCTGACGCGCGAGGGTACCGTGCCGGCCGATGCTCAAAGTGATTCCGCTCGGAGGCCTCGGGGAAGTCGGCCTCAACACGATGGTGTTGGAGCACGGGCGCGAGCGCGTGCTCGTCGACTGCGGCATCTTGTTTCCGCGGGCTGATCAGCTCGGCGTCGACATCGTGGTGCCCGACTTCAGAATGCTCCACGAAGACCCGGAGTCGCTGAAGGCGGTGGTGCTCACGCACGCGCATGAAGATCACCTGGGCGCGTTGCCGTGGCTCATTCGAGAGTACCCGGTGCCGATCTACGGCACGCCGTTCACGCTCGCGCTCGCGAGACATCGGCTCGAAGAAGCGGGGCTGAAAGGTGACCTGCGCTCCATCGGCCCGGGGAGCGCGTTCGACATCGGCGAGCACTTCGTCATCGAGCCGGTGAACGTGACGCACTCGGTGCCAGATGCCGTGGGGCTGGTGGTGACGACGCCGTCGGGAACGGTAGTGCACTCGGGCGACTTCAAGCTCGACCAGTCACCGATTGATGGCCGGCTGACGGACCTCGGGCGGCTGGGTGAGCTGGCGGAGCGCGGGATCGATCTCCTGCTCTCGGACTCGACGAACTCGGAGGTCGAGGGGTGGACGCCGAGCGAGACGTTGGTGAAGGAGACGTTCGAGCGGCTGTTCACCAACGCTCCGAATCGCATCGTGGTGGCGCAGTTCGGATCGCAGCTGCATCGTGTACAGCATTTACTGTGGCTGGCGCAGAAGCTGGGTCGGCGGGTGGCGTTGTCGGGCCGGAGCCTGCAGCGGAACGTCGAGCTCGCCCGGGGGATCGGGAAGCTGCAGGTACCCGATGGGCTGCTGACGAGCCTCGAAGACGCGGCGCGGTTGCCGAAGGAGCAGGTGCTCATCATCTCGACCGGCGCGCAGGCCGAGGTGCGCTCGGGGTTGTCGTGGCTGGTGTCTGATGAGCCGGGGCCGATGCGGCTCGAGGCGGGAGATCTGTGCGTCATCTCGGCGCGCGCGATTCCCGGCAATGAGCCGAACATTGGGCTGCTGTTGAACAAGCTGTACGCGAAGGGCGTGAAGGTGGCGTACCCGGGGAACGAGCCGGGCGTGCACGTGTCGGGGCATGCGTCACGGCAGGAGCAGCGGAGGTTGATCGAGACGGTGCGCCCGAAGTCGTTCGTGCCGATTCATGGAGAGCTCAAACATTTGCATCGGCATCGGCAGGTGGCGACCGATGCGGGCATCGATGAAGGGCGCTCGCTGGTGGCAACGAATGGCGATGTGCTGGGAATCGATATGCATGGGTTGCACACGTTGGGGCGGGCGCCGGTGGGGCAGTTGCCGATGCGGCGTGAGGGATTGGCCCCGGTGAGCGAAGCGGCGATGCAGGAGCGCCGGTGGCTGGCAGAGACGGGCGTCGTGATCGCGGTGGTGGTCGTGCAGCAGGGCGGTGGGAAGATTCTGCACGGCCCGTCGACCTCCGGTCAGGGCCTTTCGGGAGAAGAGCAGTCAGCGATTCAGCTCGCCGCCGAGGGAGCCCAGCTCGAGTTGAGAGAGCTGTCAGAAGCAGTGCGTGGTGACGACGAGCGCGTGCGTGAAGCCATGACTCGTGGGGTTCGTCGCGTGTTCAAACAACTGTTTGGATCCCGGCCATTCGTTCACGCCGTCGTCGTCCGCGTGTGACCAGCGAACGGGGCCACCCCACCTTGACAATCGCGGGAGCGGAGGACCTAATGCCGCGCCGGTCTCTCAACCATTGAGGAAAGCAATGTTCGCAATAGCAAGTATCGCAAGCTTGGTGTTCGCGGCAACGGGACCGGTGTTGATGCCAGTCAAGAAGCCGCTCGTATTTGTTGTTCAGACCGACCCAATCGAGGGAACTGCACCCGACTGGTATCAGGAGTTCAAGGACGCTGAGAGCCTCCAACTTCCGACCGAGTTGCAGCTACTCGCTCCAGACTCGTTCTTTCAGAACGACGCGGCCGCAGCCACCGTCTCCATTGAAATCGACTCGGTCCTGTGCAGCTACGTTCTTCTGCCGGGGACAGCTCCCAGACCGATGACGCGGACGACTTGCGCTGGTGCCGGAAACCCTGACCACTTTATCAAGACAAACTTCGCAAGGGTCTCACAGGTTCTCGTGCCGTCTCACGTCCAGGTTGTAGGTCGCCTCAAATTCAAGCCTGACTGGCTTACACCGACTCTCCAACCTGCTTCGTCAGATGCACTGCCTGGCGAGTTCATTGTCGCGGTTGATCGGAACAAAGCCGCAACTCTCACAGACCTGCAACAGTTCGCACAGTCGGCCGCATCCAAGGTTGGCGCAACGGTCGAGTATGTCTACTCCAACGTGCTCTGGGGCTTCTCGCTTTCGGGCGTTGACTCGGCAAACGCTGCAGAATTGGCATCGATCGACGGCGTGCGGTACGCAGAGCAGGCCGTAATGATGAAAGCTGCAAGCATCAGGGGCAATGGCGATCCCCGCGCGATCCCTTGGCACCTCGACCGGGCCGACCAAGCGTCCGACTTCTCTGTCTATCGCGATGGTTACGAAAAGGGACCAACACTGCAGCCGTCGGACCTTTCGAGCATTTGGGTCTTTGATTCGTTTGTTGAGCAAGACAACTCGGCCTTCGCGCCTGGCCAGGTCGTTCGGCCTCCCGGCTATGATGTCGTGGGCAATGTGCAAGAATGCCAGAATGGAGCTAGCAGTCACGGAACACAGGTCGCATCGATTGTAGCCTCTTCAGTGGTCGGTCTGGCACCGGGTGCAACGGTCTACGACATCTGGGTTGCGAGAGAGAGCCAGAGCGGCCTGAACTGTGGCGATATTCGACCACAGGCTGTGATCAAGGCGCTTAACGACTTTAAAAACTCATTTGCGGCTGGCGATGTACTTGTAATGTCGTTTTCGTTTGACCAGAACAATGTCACCCTGACGCCGGCGGATGCCCAATCACTGCGCGAAGCGCTTCTTGACGTTCTCTCGCTTGGCGTCCGGATTGTCGCTGCTGCAGGAAATGGCAACACCATTGCTGCTTCGCCTCCATGCGCGGCGTCCGACGGCACCAACAGTGTCATCTGCGTGGGAGCCTTGGGCCTACCGGGGCCGAGAGATGTCGTGAAGGCTGAGTCAAATACAGGTCCAGCTGTTGACTTCTACGCACCTGGAGAGGAACTCGACTCTGCAATTCCCACCTTCGGCCCAGCGAGTGGAGGCATTGTCGTAGGCTCGTTCGGCAATACGAGCGCCGCGACTCCAGTGGTGGCAGGGATCGCACTCAATTATTCGGCAACTGCATTTCGCCCGTTGCTGTCCGCCGCTGATCGAGTTCGGCTCGCGAATGACCAACTTGTCGCGCAAGCCACAGTGAGCAACATTCCCAAGGCTATGGGCGGTTTGATTAGCGCACGCATTCCTTGGACCCCCTCGCGAGCCGACGTTACCGTAGGCAGCCCCAATTGGGTAAGCGTCGGAACCAGGCCAGCCGCGATTCTCGCCCCACAGGCCCCCGACATTCTCCGTACACCCACCCGTCTGTGGGTGAGCGACAGTTGGGAACTCGGAAGTCCCGTTGCGATCTGGAACACCACAACCGCCCCTTGGACCAAGGCCATCTTCAACACGGGTGGCCTCGGAGACTGTAAGTTGGCGAGGGAGCGTGGGAGCAACCCGATCAAGATTCACGTCCTCTGCGCCTCAGCCTGGACACTCTCAGCCCCTTCGACCTGGACAAGGTGGATCGCCAGCGAGACAGGTTCGATCCTTCAGGGGCCAATTGCAGTGCCCGTCGCGGTGGGGACAATACCGTCAACTCTAGTCAACATTGATGCAAGCCAGTCGGGTATGACTTCGACCCTGGCGATTGCGTTCAACGAGGCCGCCGATTCTGGCGGGGTGGTCGCACTTCTTGACTCTTCTGGCACGCTAGTTCAGCGACTCGTGCCAAGCCCAATTATCATGCTAGGCCAAGCGACCGTTGCCCATCCGGCGGTACTCTCGATGGCACTCGGCTCTGGCAATTCGGCCGCAGTCATTGCGACTGCGAAGAGCAACGAGACGGTCGCATTCACAAAGGCAGCGGTCGCACAGATCTTTGGGAGTCAGAGCTCGACACGTCCTTTGGTTACCGCCTACGGCTGTGACCAGTATGCTGCGTCGATTGACAACGGAAGAGTCGTTTGGACAGGAACGCGATTTGTCTTTTTTGCGAATCACTTTCGCTCAACCTCGGCATCCTCGCCATGCACCGGAGAACACCAAGTCCGCGCGCAAGATGGAGCATCCGGAAGCTGGCGAGATATTCCTCAATTCCAACTGGACGATGTCTCGTATGGCTTCGACCGGACGGATGTTAGCAATTCTGGCAGCGGCGAGTTCATCGCCGTCGGCAGGCGTTTCGACGTCCAAACGAGAACTGCCACCCCCATCAGTCACCTACTGTCACTTGATCCCCGGCTTCGTATCCAGTTGGGCTGGGATGGCGACTCAGCAATTCGAAACTTCAGTCAAGCTACTGCAATCGATGCGGACTCCGCTACAGGCAGGCTCTTCGTAGCGGGCTGCCCGACCCCGTATTCCCTGCGAACTGTGGGAGTCTTCGAGAGATAGCGAATGCTCAAGACTCTTGGTTGTTGCGCGTGCATTGCAATTGTGTGCGCTTCCGTTGGTGGCTGTGGGTGCCGGACCGAGCCTTCGACTCGGGACTCGGGGGCACTAGTCGACTCCGATGGCGGCGCTGATCAAGATTCGGGGGTCCCAGACGCCGCCGTAGCCATCAAGCCCACAATGGTCCAACCAGCAGCGTCAGAGTGGGGCTGCGCGCCCCCCCCACTCAGGAATCTGAGGGTACGATCCTGGAAGACATACGATGGATATCGAGGCACGTTTTCTGCGATTAGTTCGTCGGGAACAGTCGCGGGACGCGCATTCTTTGACGGGGGCACTCGCGGCAGCGCGTTTGTTCATCTCGTGGACGGCGGCGACTTGCTGTTCGACGATGAGAATCTACCTGCCTTTCTAACAGATACGGGGGCTCTCGGGTTTCTCAATGGCCGAGGAATTCGTATTGTTGTTCCGGATGGAGGCTCCTCTGTCGAGCGTAGACCCTCGAAAGTAACGGTGTTTACCGACCAGTACAGAGTGGGAACCGAAGACTGGTACAGCCTTGTTGTCGGAGCAGATGGGGCGCCCGAGAGGCAGTCAGGCCCTGTGTTGGTTGATGGAGTTGCGACATCGATTCGCGCTTCAGCCATTTCTCTCGACGGCGAGCTTGTAGGAGGGACCGTCCCCTCTGGAACTTCGATTCTGCCTGTCGTGTGGTCACGGGACGGAGGCTATCGCCTGCTCATGAACAGCAGCGGCTACGCCAGCATCGTTTCGATGACGCCCCCTCTCGCGTACGGATGGGCTGGGAATGCCCTCACGATATGGTGCCTGTCAGGCGGCATTGCGAACTCCCCAGCGATCGAGGGAGCAGTCATTTCGACATCGGAGGGGGGCGGTGTCCTGATTTCGAACGTCGTCGTTGGTCGCGGGCTCGGCGCCTATTGGCGAACGGTAGCGTGGGGCGGCGGGGATGTCCTGGATGTAGGAGCTGCGATCGACGGTGGGTTTGAGCGTGTTGTCCTTCTTGACATCGACGACCATCTGCTTGCGGTCGGCGAAGCTCGCGGCTCAGGTGAAGTCGTCCCAATCGTTGTTCAACTTGAATAGCAGCGTTCACCATCCAATACAGTGGAAGGACTGACGATGGCAGACACCAAGGGATTCACCTCGCTGACCGCTGCACGAGTTCGTGCTGCAACTCACATTCTGAGCATTCCCGACTTGCTTGCTTTGTACATTGGGCTCGGCGGACTCGCGGATGATCTCGAGGCCGTGCGCGATGCGGGGCTCGAGGCGGAGGGCTTCAATCAGTTGCAGGGTTCGATGCTCTCGACCGGCAAGACTGCCACCGCTTCGGTTGGCGTTGCGTTCAGCACGCTGCAGCGCGAGTACCTGCTGTTGCTTGCGGTGCTCCGTGCGATTCGCGGGCAGCTGCTCCGCGCGGACCCTCGCGATGAGAACGCCGCCCGTCTGGCCGACATCATCGCCAACCGCGCGCAGCTCACTGTCATCGAGGCGAAGGAAGAGGGTGGCGCTCGCAAGGCCACCAAGAGCCGTTCGCAAGAGGCGACCCGCGCAGAGATTGAACGTGACGCAGTCGATCTCATCGACTTCTCCGCCATGGCCTCGACCCTCGCGGCCCGTGGCTGGAACGCGACGCGACTGAACAAGCTGCGCAATGACGCCAAGGCGCTCAGCGGAAAGCTCGGAGATCGCGCCGTCTCGAAGGGCGCTGCCAAGGAAGCCACGAAGAGCGAACGAGAGGCGGTCACCCGGCAGTCGGCGGCGTGGGACTCGGCGTACTCACTCCTGCGCACACTGGCCCGTAAGGACACTCGCGTTGCCGCCCTGCTTGCCGAGGCGCGTCGGTAACCGGCTGAAATAGCAGCTCACTTCAGAGTGGTAGGGTCTGCAGAGCTGCTGGAAGGGGTCGCGGGAGACCTCATCAGGGTGCTCCCGTGTCCTTGCCATATTTGCTCTGGAACCCGTGAGGGTGAGCTGGGCGACCATGCACCCCTCACAGAAGACGTAGCGAGGGTCTGCGGCGTTGGTGGCGACCCATTGCGGAAGTGCTCGCAGGCTGCGCAGAACTCGTGACTCACGCCACCAAGTCGCCAGGGAGGGTCACCATCGCCATGAGACGAGCCAGCGTCGCAACCACGCCGCCACGAACCAGCAAGAAGCAGCTGAAGCTCATCGAGTGGCTGCTCGCGTGCCCAGTGAAGAACTGGTTCGTGCCGCTCGCGTCGGAGTCGACACGCTCGCTGAAGCCGTGGACCGCGCGCGGCCCTCGTTCACCTACCGCTTGAGCGCCGCTTCCAGAAACTCCCGGGTGCGCTTCCACGCGGCGCGAGCGCCCTGACCGTTCGCTTGCGGCGAGCCACCGTACAGATCGAACACACCACCATCAGGCCGCTCGACCAGAATCGTGCTGCCCATCGGCAAGCCCACGTAGCCCGGATTCAGTGCATGCCCCGCTCCGGGGTAACACTCGCGCCCATCGAGCGGGAACCGGCCCACGTGCCCGGCATCGACCAACCGGCCCCACGCCATGTCTGACAACGGACACGACGGCCACACCTGGTCATCCTGCGCGCCAATCAACAACACCGGGCCGCCAATTCGCTCCACCTGAATCGCCGCCGCCTCGATCGCCGCGGCAGGCGCCTGACGAAGCGTCTCATTCCACACCTCACGCAGCGTCACCTCGACTCCTCCATCGGAATACGTGCGGCGCGTCGACTGCACGTTCGCCCACGGAACGTACCCCACGCCAGCATCTGCGAACGTCCACGACGGCTCGGTCCACACGTCCCACGCGGGCCACGAGAGTCCGCTCCCGACCACCGACACCACCGCCTTCACCTGCGCAGACACCGACCCGACCAGCAACGCCGCCTCCGACCCGCGCGACACGCCAATCACTGCAATTTTGTCAGCCTTCGCTCCCGGGTATTCCTTCGCCACTTCAATGGCAGACAAGAAATATTCGAGCGGAATGCGGTCGATGTTCTGCGGTAGCGTCTCGAGCCCCCAATACGACAGCGCAAACACCAGATACCCATCGTGCACGAACGTGCGCGCCAGCTCGTTCGTCACCACGCTCCCGCCCTCACTGCCGCCAATCGCGATCACGATCGGCCAGGGCGGCGGAGTCGACGGCAGATACAAGTCGCCGTACACGCCTCGCGCGCCACGCACCGGCAACACATCGATGCCCTGCTGCAGCGCCCGCCTCGGCCAGTTCACCTCGAGGTAGTTCGCCGCTCCCCAGTCCGCGAGCACGTTCACGTCCTGCACGAACAGCCCGCCCTCCGACGAGTACACCGGGCCATCAGGGTCGACGCCACGCCACGACCCGCTCACCGGAGCGTCGCGCGCCGTACTCACCACCCCGTCGAAGTCGGCCTTGAAGACCGCGTACGCGAACCCACCCACCGCCTGGCCGAAGATCATGTCCAACGGCCGGCACGGAGGCAGCCCTTCGACCACCACGTTCGCGCTCTCCCACGCCAGAAACCCCGCGTCGGGCACCCCGCCGTCGGCCGTGATTCGAATCGTGGGCGAGTACTCCCGCTGGGTCGGGATGCACCGCGGATCCATCACGTCGTACGTGAACGGCCCCGCGCCCTGCCCCTGAAACGTCTTCGCCGGGCCACAGCCGAGCGCCATGAACAGTGCCACTGTCGCCAGGCGCGTCCGCATTGGTCGGGCAGGGTATCAGCCTCCAGAGGACACCGTGGGTTGCTCGTGCGACCCCTTTGTTGGTAGTGCCCAACGCGCTCCGTCATGAGTCCAGGCCTGCTGCTCCTCGTGTCGCTCTCTGCTCCGCCTCCCGCGGAGAAACCCATCAAGCCCATTCCTGTCCTCGCGAAGGAGCCCAAGCTCGATGGCGTGCTGAAAGACCTCGCTGGCGCGGTCGAGCTCAAGGTGCCGAAGGCGTCGAAAGACACCACCGCGCTCACCGCGAAGGCCGCCTTCCACAAAGACACGCTGTACCTCTCGGTCTTCGCCGCCGATGACGCCTTCAACGAGCACGATCAGCTCGAGGTCACCCTCTTCTTCCCCGACTCCGGCACCACCTCGCGTGGCTTCGTGTACCGCTACGGCAAAGAGGGCGTGCGCACGCCGTCCGTCGAAGCCGGCCCGCCCGAGTTCGCGCGCAAGCTGACCGGCGCCGCCGTGAAAGACGACGACAAGGGCGTCACCTTCGAGCTCGCCTTCCCCGGCCGTTCGCTGCCCCGCTTCCAGGCGTTCAAGCAGCTCGCCGTGTCGATCTGCTTCGAGTACCAGGACATCGACGTCGCCGGTCAGGAGCCCACGAAGACCATCACCTGCCCCACCGGCGAGATGGTCGGCGGCCCGACGCGCATTCCCGACGACCTGCGCAAGAACCTGAAGCTGCAGCCCGCGGCCGATGTCGAGGGCATCGAAGCGCGCCCCACCGGCTGGGTCGGCTACTCGAAGCTGCACTACCCGACGTGGGTGGTGGGTGACGCCGACTTCACGCCCGAGTCGCTCGCCGAGCTCATCGCCTTCGACAACGCCATCGACGCCGCGTCGGTGTCTCTGCCGATTCCGCGCAAGCTCGTGCTCGCCGACAACCGCCCGCTCTTCACCATGCTCACCGGCAAGAACCCGTACTCGAAAGACGCCTGCAACCCGTCGAACGAGCTGCGCATGGCGATGTACGTCGTGAAGGGCAACGTCGCCTCGCGCGTGCTCGAGTGGCCCGCCGCCACCTGCAGCCTCGGCCGCGCGATGCGCTTCGAGCTCGAGGCCGAATCAGGCCAGCTGCTCATCGGCTACACCAACGGGCAGACCGCGCGCTTCGTCTTCACCGCCGACCACTTCGAGCGCAGCGAGCTCGGCGCCCGCTAAGTTCCACCTGGAGTCCACCCCCGTGACGAAGAAGAAGCAGTCGCCCAAGTCGCTGTACATGATGACGCTGGGCTGCCCGAAGAACCGCGTCGACTCCGAGGTCATGCTCGGCACGCTCAACCAGCGCGGCTACCAGCTCGTCGAAGACGCGAAGGACGCCGAGGTCATCGTCGTCAACACCTGCGCCTTCCTCAAAGCCGCCGAGCAGGAGTCCGTCGACAACATTCTCGAGCTCGCCGAGTACAAGCAGACCGGCAAGTGCGAGACGCTCGTCGTCACCGGCTGCCTCGTGCAGCGCCACGGCGAAGGTCTCTCGAAGGATTTGCCCGAGGTCGATCACTTCCTCGGCACCAGCGCGTACGTGCAGATCGGCGACCTGCTCGCGGCCGAAGCGAGCCCGCGTCAGGTGATCCCCGACCCCGAGTACATTCACACCGCCTCGGTGCCGAAGGTGAACTCGATGCCCGGGTACACCGCGTACCTGAAGATCTCCGAGGGCTGCGACAACAAGTGCGCGTTCTGCATCATCCCCAAGCTGCGCGGCCTGCAGCGCTCACGCCCCATCGCCGACATCGTGAAGGAGGCGAAGCAGCTCGCCGACGCCGGCGTCATGGAGCTCAACCTCGTCGCGCAGGATCTCACCGCCTACGGCCACGATCTCGAGGGCAAGCCGAAGCTCCACGACCTGCTCAAGGAGCTCGTGAAGGTCGACGTGAAGTGGATTCGCCTGCACTACGCCTACCCGCGCGTCTTCACCGACGAGCTCATCGAGCTGATGGCGACCGAGCCGAAGATCGCCAAGTACCTCGACATGCCGCTGCAGCACGCCTCGGACAAGCTGCTGCGCTCGATGAAGCGCGGCCGTGACTCCGCGTTCCTCAAGCAGCTGCTCGCCAAGCTCCGCACGCGCGTCGAAGGCCTCACCTTCCGCACCTCGCTCATCGTCGGCCTGCCCGGCGAGACCGAAGAAGACTTCGAGCTGTTGAAGGACTTCGTCAAAGAGCTGCGCTTCGAGCGCCTGGGCGTCTTCCAGTACTCCGACGAAGAGGGCACCGCCGCGTTCGAAATGGAGAACAAGGTGCCGAAGAAGACCATCGAGCGCCGCTGGCGTGAGGTGATGGCCATTCAGAAGCGCATCAGCCGCGAGCAGAACAAGAAGCTCATCGGCAAGCGCCTCGAGGTGCTGGTCGAAGGCGTCTCTCCCGAGTCGGAGCACCTGCTCGTCGGCCGTCACGCCGGCCAGGCCCCCGACATCGACGGTCAGGTCTTCATCAACGACGGCATGGCGTACCCGGGCGAGCTGGTGACGGTCGAGGTGACCGAAGCGCACGACTACGATCTCGTCGCCAAGGTCGTCGAGCGCCCGAACCAGAAGCAGAAGAAGCACGCAGCGCGCGACGCGATGCCGGCCGCCGTTCGGGGAGGCGAGAAGATCGTCACGCCTCCGACGTGGCTCGCGCCTCGGTGATCCTTTTCCCCACAGCTGCTCGCAGAACTCGAATTGTTCAGTGAGAGCAGCCCCGTATACTCGGCGCCGTGCGACCGACCGTGGTGGGAGGGCTGCTCAGCGTCGTTCTGATCGCGTCGTTGGCACGTGCAGATGAGCCCGCTGTCTCGTCGACCGCTACGGCTGCAGCCGCTCCACACAAACGGCCGGAAGAGCTGTTCGAGGTGCGCCTTCGCTACGGCGTCGCGCGCCGCTCCGGTGATCAGAACGATCCTTCCGGTTCGTCGCTCGGCTACGACGGGTGGACCCCGAATGACCCCTCGCTGCACGCGTGGGTCTGGCCGCTCTTCGACGGCATTCTCGGCTTCACGGGCGGCATCGGACGTGAGGGCTTCGCGCTCTTCGATCGCACCACCAACGAGCGCGTGACGGGTGGAGGCCTTCTCCGCGCGCAGGCTGGAGCGACGGCCCGTTTCCGCCTCGGCCCAGCGCGCCTCGAGCCTGTCGTCGGCTACTCGTTCACGCAGATTGCAGACTTTGGAGATTCCACGGCGCCGACGTTCCGCGCTGGCACCAGACACGGGCTGTTGCTCGCCGCGCGTGGGCTGCTCGACTTCGGCCCGGTCACGATCGAAGGGCGCTTCGAATACCCCCTCGCGCTCGCTGCGACTGACGGCGCTGGAGCGAAGGCGACAGCCTCTGGCCTTGGCGGCGGTGGCGGCGTTCGAGTCGCGTTGCTGAGAACGGGCACGGCGCTCTGGGGCCTGATGGCCGACGGCTTCTATTCGGTCGACGCACTCTCAGGCACGAACCGCTCGGCGCAGAGCAACCTGCGGCTCGGGCTCTCGCTCGACCTGCAATGGAAAGAAGAGGAGCGGTCGGCGACGCTGGGCGCGCTGCAGATCTCGGTCGCGCTGGAAGATGGCTCGCCCGCGAGCAAGGCCGTCGTTCAGGTCGATGGCGTCGCGACGCAGCCGGCTCCGCTCGATGCCGCAGGCGCCACCCGCCTCGACGGCCTGCCCCCCGGTCCTGTCACCGTGCGCGCCACGCTCGACGGTTACGAGACCGCTGAAGCGACGGCAGGCCTCACCGCCGGTATCGAGACACCCGTCACGCTGCGCCTCAAGAAGCAGCTCCCGAAGGTGGGCACGCTGCTCGTCACCGTCATCGACAAGTCCACGAAGTCGGCGCTCGCCGGAGCCACCGTCACGGTGAACGGAAAAGCCCAGACCACCGACGCGAAGGGCTCCGCCACCTTCGTCGAGCTGACGCCCGGAGCCGTGAACGTCGAGATCGCCGCCGCGGGGTTCACCGCGAAGACCGAAGCCGCCACCATTCTTCCCGCGCTGCAGGCCACCGTCGCGACCGAGCTCGTCAGCGCGAAAAAACGCGACCCGGCGACGGTGAGTGGCTCCGTTCGCAGTGCGCGTGGTGGAGCTGCCGTTCAGGCGAACCTCGAGATCCCCGAGGCGAGCATCAAGGCGAAGGCCGACGACAAGGGCGGCTTCGTGTTCCGGCTCGCGGGCGGCACGTACACCGTCACCATCTCGGCGAAGGGCTTCGTCACGCAGACCAAGCAGGTCACCGTGAAGGACGGCGACCAGGCCATCTTCAACGTCGACCTCCAGCCCAAGTGATCCGAGCGCAGCCACGGTGATGACGAGCCGCACTTTCATCCTCACGCTGATCGCCACCGGCCTTCTCGGGTGCCCTGAGCACGCGGCGCCCGTCGACGCGGGCACCGTCACGCCGGTCGTCGATGCGGGAGCGCCTCCCACGAGGGCGGCTGCGACGCTCGAGAAGCTCACCGGCACCGTCACGCTCACACGAAAGGGTGTCGCGAACGCGGCGACGAAGGGTCCGCTCCAGTTGCAGGACATCGTCGAGACCGCAGAGGCCAGCAACGCGACGCTCGTGTTCCCCGACGGCCGAGAGATCGAGCTCGGAGAGAACGGCCGCATCGAGATCGGCTCCGAAGGTGACGGGCTGTTGCTCAACGTCGGCCAGGGCATCGTCGTCTCTCGCCAGGGCACTGCAGCGCCGTCGGGCCCTTCGGTGCAGCTCAGCCTCGACACGCCCTATGGCCTCGTGCGTGTGGGCTCGGCAGGCCTGTCGGTGAACGTGACTGGCGACGAGACGACGGTCGACGTGCTCGCCGGTGACGTGACGCTCGTGGGCCGCGAAGGTGGCACGCTCTCGCTCGAGGCCGGCGCCGCGGGTTCGCTCTCGAAGAAGGGCGCCAATCGCAAGGTGACGCTCGAGCCGCTCACCGTTCTGATCACGCAGGGCACGGGCCGCATCGAGCTCAAGAAGAAGGACGGCAAAGCCTTCACCGTGGTGAACCCGAAGAAGGCGCCGGCCCTGGCGGCGGGAGACACGCTGCGCGTCACCAACGGCGCTGTCGCGCTCACGCCAGAGAAGAGCGACGTGCGGGTGACGCTCTCTCCCGGTACCGAGGTCGGCATCGGCGAGAGCGTGCGTTCCGGTGGCGCCGAAGACGTCGCGCTCGACGTGAAGAAGGGCCAGCTCGTCGTGGCGCTGCCATTCGGGAAGAAGCGCACCATTCGCCCCGGAGATGGCGTGACGCTGGTCGCCGAGCAGGGCGGGCAGGTGAGCATCGTGCGTGGGAAGAATGGGCTCGAGCTGAGCTCCACGGTCGGCGACGTCGTGGTGACGACCGAGACCGGCCAGAGCGTGACCGTCAAAGGCGGCCAGACGGCCTCCATCGGCAAAGCGGGCGTGGAGGCGAAAGACGTCACGCGTGAAGCGCTGCAGCTGCCGACGCGGCAGGGCGTGCGGCTCCTCCACCCGGGCCAGGAGCGCGTGTCACTCGTGTGGAGCGGCGACGACGACAAAGGCTACCGGCTTCAGCTCGGCACCGACGCGACGCTCGCCAAGCCGCTCGTCGACGGCATCGTGCACCAGACGTTCTTCAATACGCTCGCGCCCGCCCGTGGCGCCTTGTTCTGGAAGGTGCTCGACGGCGAGACCGAAGTCGGCCGCGGCTCCGTCTCGTGCGGGCCTGAGAAGATCGGCGACGAGCTCGACGGCATCACCAACGAGGTGCCCGCCGGCCCCGACAAGACGGTCATCTATTTCCAGGACAAGCCCCCTGCCCTCACCTTCACGTGGAAGACGCCTGAGAAGCCGGTCGCCGAGTACCTCTTGAAGGTCTACCGGGCCGGAAACCTCTCCGCGCCCGTGCAGGAGCGCCGCGTGTCGACCACCACCGCGCAGCTGCCGCACGGCTCCATCGGCGAGGGCAAGTACCAGTGGGACGTGACGTGGCTCGATGCGAAGGGCACACCCATCGGCACCGCGGGCAAGATGAACCAGCTCGAGTTGAACTACGACAACGCCGTGCGCTCCCTCGTCATCAAGGCTCCACGAAATGGTGACGCGCCCGCGGCGAAGGTGGCGGTGGCAGGCATCGCTCCGATGGGCGTGAAGGTGAGCGCGAACGGCCAGGCGCTGGCGCTCGACGCCAAGGCCCGCTTCTCGGGGCAGGTGACGCCGCTCGGCGGCAATCGCATCGCGTTTCGCGTCGTGCTCGATGGCGCAGAGACCATCATCGTTCGGTGGCTTGGCCGGGGTGGCGCGCGATGAGCACGAGAGACACGCGCCCGCCTCCCGGGCCGGTGCCCGTTCAGCGCTACGGCAAGTACTACCTCGTCAGCAAACTCGCCGAAGGCGGCATGGCCGAGATCTTCCTCGCCAAGCAGGTCGGCGTCGAAGGCTTCGAGAAGAACGTCGTCGTCAAGCGCATGCTGGCGCACCTCTCGGGCGTCGGTGACTTCGTCTCGATGTTCCTCGACGAGGCGCGGCTGGCCTCGGCCCTCTCGCACCCGAACGTGGTGCAGGTGCTCGACCTCGGCTTCGAAGAGGGCTGCTACTTCATCGCGATGGAGTACCTCGCCGGAGAGGACTTCTCGGCCGTCATTCGCTCGGCGGCGAAGCAGCGCACGTACGTGCCGCTCAACATCGCGCTCAAGGTGCTCGCCGACGCGGCGCACGGCCTGCACTACGCGCACACCTTCACCGATTCGAAAGGCCAGCCGCTCAACGTCGTGCACCGCGACGTCTCGCCGTCGAACATCTTCGTCACCTACTCGGGCCAGGTGAAGGTGCTCGACTTCGGCATCGCCAAGGCCGAGTCGCGCGTCACCAACACCACCGCCGGCGTCGTGAAGGGCAAGTACCAGTACATGTCGCCCGAGCAGGCGCAGTCGGCTCCCATCGACAAACGCGCCGACGTCTATTCGCTGGGCGTCTGCATGTACGAGGCGATGTGCAACGCGAGGCCGTTCGCGCGCGACAGCGACCTCGCGATCTTGAACGCGGTGCTCAAGAACGAGTACCGCCCGCCACGGCAGCTGCGGCCCGATCTGCCCGTCGAGCTCGAGCAGATTCTGGTGAAGGCGCTCGCGCCGGCGGCGGCCGATCGGTTCCAGTCGGCGGGTGAGTTCGCCGCGGCCATCGAGAACTACCTGCGCGCGTCGACGTCGGTGACGAGCGGCACCGCCATCACGCAGTACATGACGAACTTCTTCGGCGCCGAGCGGGTGGCCTCGAAGACGCGCATCGACTCGCTCGACGAGATGACGGCCAAGGGCGTGATGCTGCCGCCGATGGAGAAGAAGGCGCCGTCGAACCCTTCGGGGCCGTCGGTCGTCGTTCCGTCACCGACGTCGGTCTCACAGAACATCTCCATCGAGGAGAGCACCAACGCCATCGGCGCGCCGAACTCGGTGAAGCAGCGCAGCCCGGCGCTGATGATCGGCGCCATCGTCGCCGCGTTCGCCATCGGCATCGGGGGAACGTTCGTCGCGTTGAAGTCGCAGCCCCCCGCCGTCGTGCCCCCACCGCCCATCGTGGAGCCGCCGAAGGTGGTCGTGCCGCCGCCTCCGCTGCCAGTCGAGGTGCCGGCGGTCGTCGATGCGGGCGTCGTCGTCGATGCAGGTGTCGAACCCGAGGTCGTCGATGCCGGGCCCGTGGTGGTGCCCGACAAGAAGCCGGCGCCGCCGAAGGCCGTCGTGCTCAGCACGCCCCTCATCTCGTCCGTCATTCGAAAGAACGCTGGCCCCGTCGTGCGCTGCTTCCAGGAGCACCGCGGCGATCTGCCGGGCACCAGCGGCAAGGTCGACGTCACCATCACCATCGATCGCAGCGGCAAGGTGAAAGACGTCACGAGCGCGCTGGGCAACACCGAGGTGGGCCGGTGCCTGGAAGCGCGGCTCAAGCAGGTGAAGTTCCCCGCGCACGTCGACGAAGCGGTGACCGTCACCCTGCCCTTGAGCTTCAAGGTGCAGTGAACGCGTCAGTCTTCGCGCGCCTCGTACAGCTCACCGTGAAACGCGATCGCGCCCGGTGAGAGCGACCAGTGCGGCTCGGGGAGCAGGTAGAGCAGCCGCTTTCCTTCGGGGCCGACCCCAGCGCCGACGATGAAGTACCGGCGATCGTGCGCGGCGCCGTCGAGCACCAGCAGATCGTGCTGCACGCGCCAGGTGCCGGTGTCTTTCTCTCCGCCGAACTGGGTGTTGCCGTGCTGCGTGTTGGCGCCGACGAAGTCGTACGAGAAGTCGTGGTTCGCCTCGAAGTCGTACTTCACCGTGTACGAGACGGCGCTGAAGCTGGTGCTTCCGGTGATGACGTTCACGTACTGCGCGTGCGAGCCGGTGCCGTACTTCCACGCGCCGGCGATCTCGTCGTCACTCACCAGCGGGAGGCCCACTGGGCTGCCCTCGACGCCCTTCATCAACTCCTCGACCGCGGGCTGCGTCTCGTCGAACGAGCCCTTCGCCATCATCACCGCGCCCACGGAGTCGTCGAAGTACTCCTGCAGCACGACGAAGGGCTCGAGGCGATCGTCGGCTTCGACGAGATAGAGGCTCACCAGCGACGGGTGCTTGTTGTTGGCCGCCTTGAGCGACGCCGAGGTGAAGTACGCGCGGGCGCCGTTGTTGACGAAGCGCCGCAACGGCAAGACGCGCGTGGGCGCGCCCGGCCAGTCACGAACGATGGTCTGGTTCCACAGCTGGGTGAGCTTGTCTTGCGGCTGGTCGATGCCGGGAATCGCGGCGAGCTTGATGACCTCGGCCGTGTGTCTGGCGTCGCCGTCGAGCTTCTCGAAACGCCAGCGGCCCTCCGACACCACCGCGAACGACGCCGGCACGGTGAACGAGAAGCCGCCGGCCACTCCGGGCGTACCCGACGGAGAAGCCGTGCCTGCGCCCATCACGTCGGTCGCCCCTGCGATGACGCCCAGGCCGAACAACGCCACCGTTCCCGCGCCGCACACCGCACACAGCCCACCGACGCCGAGCAGCACCCAGAGCAGGGTCTTGTTCGAACGACCCGGCGGTGGCTGCTGCATGGGCGCGGGCGTCAACCGACCTGCTCCGCGTACGTCATCACGAGGTACAGCCTCGCCTCGACGGTGCCGGAGTTGCGGTACGAGTGCGCCTTGTCGGCCTCGAAGAGAATCGCGTCACCCGCGCTGAGCGAATACGTCTCGCCGGCGACGTCGAGCTCGAGCTGGCCCTTCGAGACCACGAGGTTCTCCATGGTGCCCGCGGCGTGCGCGTCGGCCGACTCGATGCCCTTCGGGGCGATGACGAGCTCGTAGAACTCGACCCGGCGCGGCTCGTCGAAGGGGAACAGCGCGCGCGAAGAGAACGAGCCGTCGTGCGAGAGCAGGCGCTTGGCGTCTTTTTCACGCAGCACCTTCACCGGTGACTGCTGCGTGCTGCTGATGAGGGCCGAGAACGGCACGTCGAGAGAGCGCGCGATCTTCCACAGCACGTTGATGGTGGGGGCCGACTGGCCGAGCTCGACCTGCCCGAGCATCGCGCGGCTCACGCCCGAGGCCTGGGCGAGCCGCTCCAACGACAACCCGCGCTCGGTGCGAAGGCGGCGCAGGTTCTTCCCCACGACGGGGGCGAGATCGGCGCTCTCTTTCGGAGCGACTTCAGGGGGGCGGTTCTTCTTCGCGGCCATGGGGAAACTCCGTTCATCCGTTCGAGCGGAGGGATCTCGCGTTCGCCCGGGGCGGTCAAGCGGAAGCACGCCACGCGCTGCGCCGAAAAGACCGAAGGCGCCGTGGTGGCCCGGTGAGGGAACACCACGACGCCTTTCGGGGCAGCGCGGTCGGGAGGGGACGAAGCGCGCTGCAGCGTTCAGCGATGCGTCAGAACTGGTGCTGCTCGGTCGAGTCGACGAGGGCCTTGGTCGACGAGAGGCCGCCCGAGATCACCTCGGCCACCTGGTCGAAGTAGCCCGTGCCGACCTCGCGCTGGTGCCGCGTCGCCGTGTAGCCGTGCTTCTCGGCGGCGAACTCGGCCTGCTGCATGGTGCTGTACGCGGCCATGCCCGAGTCGCGGTACTGCGAGGCGAGCTCGTACATCGAGTAGTTGAGCGCGTGGAAGCCGGCGAGCGTGACGAACTGGAACTTGTAGCCCATGGCGCCGAGCTCACGCTGGAACTTCGCGATCGTCGCGTCGTCGAGGTTCTTCTTCCAGTTGAACGAAGGCGAGCAGTTGTACGCGAGCATCTTGTTCGGGAACTTCGCCTTGATGGCTTCGGAGAAGCGCTTCGCCTGCGCGAGGTCGGGCGTGCTCGTCTCGCACCACACGAGGTCGGCGTACTCGGCGTAGGCGAGGCCGCGCGCGATGGCGAAGTCGTCGCCGTTGCTCTTGAGGCGGTAGAAGCCCTCGGGCGTGCGCTCCTTCGAGGCGATGAAGGGCACGTCACGCTCGTCGATGTCAGAGGTGATGAGCTTGGCCGACTGCGCGTCGGTGCGGGCCACGAGAATGGTGGGCACGTCGAGCACGTCGGCCGCGAGGCGGGCCGCGACGAGCGAACGAATGAACTGGTTCGTCGGCACCAGCACCTTGCCGCCCATGTGGCCGCACTTCTTCTCGCTGGCGAGCTGGTCTTCGAAGTGAACACCGGCCGCGCCCGCTTCGATCATCGCCTTCATCAGCTCGAACGAGTTGAGCGGGCCCCCGAAGCCGGCCTCGGCGTCGGCGATCATCGGCGCGAACCAGTTGCGCTCCTTCTTGCCCTCGGCGTGATCGATCTGATCGGCCCGGCGCAGCGACGCGTTGATGCGCTTGACCAGGTTCGGCACCGAGTCGACCGGGTACAACGACTGGTCGGGGTACATCTGGCCCGAGGTGTTCGCGTCGGCGGCGACCTGCCAGCCCGAGATGTAGAGCGCCTCGAGGCCGGCACGAACCATCTGCACGGCCTGGCCACCCGTGAGGGCGCCGAGCGCGGGCACGTGCTCACGCGTGTTGAGCAGCTCCCACAGGCGCAGGGCGCCCATGCGCGCGAGCGTGTATTCGACCTTGATCGACCCACACAGCTTCTCGACGTCGGCCTTCGAGTACGGGCGGGTGACGCCCTCGAAGCGGCGGGCGTGGAGATCGGCAGTGGTGAGTCCAGTCTTGGCGTGTGCAGTCATGGCGGGTGCTCCCTGTGGGTGAAGGATGGGGACGACGGTGAGGGTGGGGACGACGGGAAGGTCAGCGCTCGCTGGCGACGAGCCGTTGGTACGCGGGGACGGTGAGGAACTCTTCGAAGGTCTCGGCAGTGGAGAGTGAGCGGAACAGCGTGCGGGCTTCGCTGAACTTGCCCTCGCTGAAGGGCTGCAGCTCTTCGCTCATCACCTGATCGAGGCGCTCGGGCGTGAGCAGGCCGTGACGAACCTGCTGCCACACCTGCGCGCGGGAGATCTCGGCGGTCGCCGCGTCTTCCATCAAATTGTAGAGCGGCACGCAGCCCTGCCCTCGCAGCCAGGCCTCGAGGTAGCGCACGCCGACGCGAACGTTCTGGCGCAGGCCTGCGTCGGTGCGGGTGCCTTCGGGCACGCGGAGCAGATCTTCCCGCGTCACCACGACGTCGTCGCGCGTGCGGGCGAGCTGGTTCGGCGTCTTCATGTGCTCGTCGAAGATGGCCTTCGCGATGGGCACGAGCGCGGGGTACGCGACCCAGGTGCCGTCGTGGCCGTCGGTGACTTCACGCAGCTTGTCGGCGCGAACCTTGGCGAGCGCGGCTTCGTTGGCGGCGGCGTCGTCCTTGATGGGAATCTGCGCGGCCATGCCGCCCATCGCGTGTGCGCCGCGGCGGTGGTAGATCTGAATCAGCTTCTGCGAGTAGGCGCGCAGAAAGCCCTTGTCCATCGTGAGCTGGCCGCGATCGGGCAAGAGGTTGTCGGGCTGCTTCTTGATGAAGCTGAACATGTAGTCCCAGCGGCCGCAGTTGAGGCCTGCCGAGTGCTCACGCAGCTCGTAGAGAATCTCGTCCATCTCGAAGGCCGCCGGCAGCGTCTCGATGAGGCACGTCGCCTTGATGGAGCCGCGCTTCACGCCGAGCGTGTCTTGCGCGAAGCAGAAGACGTCGTTCCACAGCCGCGCCTCGAGGTGGCTCTCCATCTTGGGCAGGTAGAAGAACGGGCCGACGCCGCGCGCGAGCTGCTCCTTCGCGTTGTGGAAGAAGAAGAGGCCGAAGTCGAAGAGCGAGCCAGACATCGGCTTGCCGTCGACGTGCACGTGCTGCTCGACCAGGTGCCAGCCGCGCGGGCGCACGAAGAGCTGCGCGATCTTCTCGTTCAGCTTGTACGCCTTGCCTTCGGGCGAGGTGAACGTGAGCGTCTTGCGAACGGCGGCGAAGAGCGACTCCTGGCCGACGACGACGTTCTCCCAGCTCGGCGCGAGCGAGTCTTCGAAGTCGGCCATGAAGACGGTCGCGCCCGAGTTGAGCGCGTTGATGATCATCTTCGGCTCGGTGGGGCCGGTGATCTCGACGCGGCGATCGGCGAGGCAGTCTGGAACGGGAGCGACGCGCCAGTCACCAGCTCGCACCGACGCGGTCTCGGGGAGGAAGTCGAAGCCCTTCTTCGCCCTGCGACGCTCGAGCAGCTCGCGGCGGCGTTCACCGAAGCGGCGCTCCAGGTCGGCGACGAACGCGAGGGCCTCGGCGCTCAGCAGCGGTGAGCTCTTCGGGTTCTTCAGCTCCACTCCATTCACAACCGCCATGCAGCCTCCTGTGAATCAGTGAACCGTACTGCGCGTGGCATTCAGCGACCCGGAACGAAGACTAAGTAGCCATTATTCCGGGAGATGACAAGCCGCGTCAGAAGAAAATCGCCTTCGCTTCTGTAAAGCTGAAAAGTCAATGCTGCGGTGCAAGGTAAATCGAGCGTTTGACCGATTCACAAGAACTCGCGGCGACTTTCACAGCTCTTGTAAAGCCCGTGAAGGGTAAGTGATTGGGGTGATCAGCCGACGATTGCTGCTTCAGGCCGGGCTGCTTTCGGCCTCGCGTGGGTTCGCGAACGAGCCGCTGACCTTCGTGTTGGTGCCGGGCGCGTGGCATGGCGGGTGGGCATTCTCGCGCGTGAAGGCGGTGCTGGAGAAGGCCGGTCATCACGTCGACGCCGTGACGTTGCCGGGCCTCGCCGAGAAGAAGGCCGAGCTCGACGAGTCGATTCATCTGAGCTCGCACGTCGAGCACGTCGTCTCGCGCGTGAAGGCGGCGAGTGGCCAGGTGGTGCTCGTCGGACACTCGTATGCGGGCGTGGTGGTGATGCCTGCAGCGGCCGCGGTGCCGGAGAAGCTCGCGCGGCTCGTGTTGCTCGACGCGTTCATCGTGGAGCCCGGGCAGTCGATGCTCTCGTTGATGAAGGCGTCGTATTCGGAGTCGTGGCGCACGAAGGCGCGCGCGGTGTCGAAGGGCCTGTGGGTTCCGCCGATGCTCGACGCCAAGGCGATGGGCGTGAGCGACGCGAAGGACGCGAAGTGGGTCGACTCGCAGCTGACGCCGCACCCGATGACGACGGTGGAGGAGGCCGCGCAGTTCGACGCCAAGGCGCTCGAGCCGATCTCCAAGCGCTACGTCTGGGCCGCGAAGTACGCCGGCTTCAAGCGCTACTTCGAGAAGGCGAAGACGCTCGGCTGGGAGACCCGCCAGGTCGAGGCAGGCCACGACGCGATGGTGGTGGCGCCCGAGGCGACGGCCGCCGCGATCTCCTGACCGCTCACGGTACGCGCAGGGCAGCCACGACCTCGGTCGACCAGTTCGGCAGGTTCGAGTCGACCAGGTAGCTGCTCGGCTTCGTCACCGTCACCTTGTACACGCCCGGGTAGAGCAGCGCGGTGAAGGCGAACGTGTCGCCGACGGCGGTGCAGTTGCCGACCGACACCGTCGCGTTGAAGCGGCTGTCGGTGAGGTGCGTGAAGGTGATGGTCGCGCGCGAGTAGTACGTCTGCGAGCCGCAGGAGCCGGTGAGCGTGGGCGTCGCACCGTTGCGGGTGACGATGCCACTGACCGTGCGTCTCGGAGGCACCGGCACGTCGAAGATGACGTTCGACGCGGGCCCGGTGACGTTGAACATCGTCGTCACCTCGGTCGACCAGTTCGGCAGATCGGAGTCGACGAGGTAGCTGCTCGGCTTCGAGATCGTCACCTTGTACACGCCCGGGTAGAGCGACGCGGTGAAGTCGAAGGCGTCAGTC
>JAACJQ010000410.1 GCA_016879935.1 Archangiaceae bacterium
CCTTCATCGCGATGTTCACGAACGAAGCGCGCATCGTGATGGGGCTCTCGCACGGCAACATCGCCCAGGTCTTCGACTTCGGAGACGTCGAGGGCGACTGGTACCTCGCGATGGAGCTGGTCGACGGCCAGCCGCTCTCGAAGGTCGTCAAGCGAATGCGGGCGACGGGCCTGCTCACCTTCCCCTCGGAGATCGCCGCGTACGTGACGGCCGAGATGCTGCGCGGGCTGCACTACGCGCACACGCGCCTCGACGAGCAGGGGCGGCCGCTGCAGATCGTTCATCGCGACGTGTCTCCGCAGAACGTGCTCGTCAGCTACGAGGGGCAGATCAAGCTCGTCGACTTCGGCATCGCGCGCGCTCGCAACGCTGGCCGTGAAGACATGACGTCGAACGCGGTGAAGGGCAAGTACGCCTACTTCGCGCCCGAGCAGGCCCGCGGGAAGGATCTCGACGCACGCACCGACGTCTTCGCCTCGGGCATCGTCTTGTACGAGCTGCTGACGGGGCAGCTGCCGTTTCAGGGCCGCATGATGGAGGTGCTGACGAAGATCGTGCGAGGTCAGTTCGCGCGACCGTCGGAGCTGAACCCTGCCATTCCGAAAGCGCTCGAGACGATCGTGCTCAAGGCGATGGCCCTGGAAGCGTCGGAGCGGTACCCGACGGCCGAAGCGTTCCAGCAGGACCTGACGCGCTATCTCGCGGTGCACCACCCAGACTTCACGCCGACCGATCTCTCGAACTTCCTCGGGCTCCTCTTCGAGCCTGAGCTGGTGAAGAGCGGCCGTCCGGTGCAGCTGCCGCGCGACTTCATCGAGAAGGCGCAGCGGTGGCGTCGTGGAGCTCCGGTTCCCGAGCCTGCGCCTGAAGCGCCTCCGCCACCGGGAGAAGATCCCGAAGAGGAGATTCCCACCGAGATGGTGGAGATCGAGCGCGTGAAGTCGGGCCTCGAGGCCGTGCCGCAACTACCGGTCGATGAAGACGCGCCGACGAAGCCGCTGCGCCTGCCGGGCTCGATGCGCGCGAGCAACGAGTCGAAGCCGGTGACGACGGTGACGCAGGTGCCGTGGGTTCGCGCGCTGGCGCTCGGGCTCGCGGCGGCGCTGGTTGGCTTCGCGGGCGTGTTCCTCGCGGTGCGGTTGTCTCGCGGAACGCTCGAGGTCGTCTCCCAGCCTCCGGGCGCGACGGTGCGCGTGAACGGCCGCACCATCGACGAGAAGACACCGCTGCAGATCCGTTCGCTGTCGGGTGGCCGCACGTATCGCGTCGAGGTGTTCAGCGACGGGTTCAAGACGTGGTCGAACGAAGTGCCGCTCAAGCGTGGTCAGCACCTGGTGGTCGATGCGGTGTTGGAGAGGCCCGAGCCGCCGCCTGCGCCTCCGAAGATCGTGGAGCCGCCGCCGACGCCGAGAATCGTCGAGCCACCGCCGGCTCCGGTGGTTGCTCCTGCGCCTGATGTCGTGACGTGGCCGGTGACGACGTTCGAGCTCGAGGCCGCGCGGCACCGGGTCGATCTCTCGAAGGCCGGAGCGCTCAAGCTGCCGCTCGACGAGAAGCTCACGTACCGGGTGACGCTGAGCAAAGGGCCGTCGCTCGGCTGGGGCTACTACGTGGTGAACGCGGCGGGCGCGGCTCCGGGACCGTTGCCGACGGCGCCGCAGCAGATCAAAGGCGCCAATCGGCTGTTCGTGTTTCGCATTCCGACCTCGACGCTCGCGGGTGCGACGAAGGCGGAAGAGACGAAGCCGCGAACGTTGTCGGTCGACGTGCGCGGCAAGGCGAAGACGTACAAGCCGCCGCTCGCGCTGTCGGTGCCCGCGGAGAATCGCGTGACGCTGACGAAGCTCGACCCGAAGCAGACGTACGAGGTGACGGTGCGGCAGTCGGTGACGACGCCGGCGAAGGTGCGTGCGTCGGGAGCGATCGTCACGCGCTGCGTGGTGGGTCACCCGACGCAGGGGCTCGTCGTGGCCGAGATCGGCAAGCCGATGACCGTCTCGGGCATCACGCAGCTGTTCTTCACCCTGCTCGACGACGCGAGTGATGATCAGGAAGGCCGGCTGATCATCGAAGCGAAGCAGGTCAAGAAATCGAACCGCCGTTGATCAGCTGATCACGTTGTGAAACGTGGCGACCTGTAGCCGAAAAATTGATCAGTCCGAGAGCAGGCGTACCTTGTGTGCATCTTCCCCTCACGAGGTGAACGCACATGAAGAAGCTCTTCGCGGTGATGACGGTCTCGGTGGTCGCGGTCGCTGGCGTGGTGTTCGCGGGTCAGTCGAAGCGCGTGACGAACGAAGAGGTCGAGCGGGTGATCGACGCGCGCCTGCACCAGATGCTGGTGAAGCTGAACACGGCAAAGCACTGAACAAGACTGGGTTGACCCTCAGGGTGGCAGGAGGGGTGCTCCAAACTGGATCGGTCGACCCCTGGAAACGAGCTGGCCGGCCGCAAGGCTGACGGTCGCCCGCTGGATGATGAGGTCGCCTGCTTCAACCTGGAACAGTTCACTGCCAGGTGGCAGGTCGGCGACCCAACGATTGACCGGTTCGCTCGCGATTCAAGATGATGCGCCCCCAACTCGCCGTGGGGGATCACACATGGATGCTCGTCTTGGGTCGTTCATCACGCTCTACGTCTTTCCGTCCGGCCGCCGCACCTTCGCCCTGAAGCAGACGCTGAAAGTGGCAGAGACCGATGGCCTCTCTTCGCTGGCAACGCACCTGCGCAACGCGATCGCGCATGAGACCTCGGTTCGAAACCTCGAGGTGTCGTGGCGCGCGCAGGAGAGCAGCAAGACGCCGAACGCAGACGAGCTGCGCGCGGCTGATGTCGAGCTCGATGCTGCCCTGTCGAGCTTCGATGCGCAGTTCACTGCATCACGAGCGACTGCTGATGCTTCGGCCCGGCTCAAGCTTGACGCCCTGAAGCTCAAGGTGTTCCCCGACGGGCTCAACGGCATCGTCGCGGCTCCCTGGGACGTGGCACGTGTCGAGGTTCAACGCATTCTGGACCTGCTCGAGACTCCCGAGGCACGGGAACTTGCTGACTCGCTTCGCCTCGAGACGTACAAGACTGTACTTCGTTCTCGTTTGGCGAAGTTCAACGCTCTCCGTCCACAGACCTCACCGCAGCGTATCGAGAATCGTGACGTCGAAGCAGCACAGGCGCGTGGCCAGAGCCTGTTGCTCGCGACGGTGGCAATGATTCTTGGCCTGCATCCGACCGATGACGCTCGCGACGTGCAGGCTCGCACGCGACTGCTTTGGCCGATCATCGAACAGCAGGAGCAGTTGGCTGCGGCCTACAAGGGGCGCGGCGGGCCGTCTGACGTCGACCCAGATTCGGGCGTGATTGTGACCCCGGCGTGACCTGATCTTCAGCAACCACTGCCGGTGACGGCTTGACCCGCACATCGCCGCGGAGAGAGAGTCGCTCAATGGACACTTGCGGTGCGCGCCAGTTGATGAGCGTCTGACTACGGCCCGAATGGCTTAGCGCCTGCCTCCTTCTCCAGCCCGACACGTGGGCGAG
>JAACJQ010000411.1 GCA_016879935.1 Archangiaceae bacterium
CGATCGCCCTGTCGACACGAAGCTCACGCCTGATGACACGACCATCACGGGGCCTGCGGTGTCGACGACGGCCGAAGAGACGCCGCTGGTTGGGCGCTGGTACTTCTGGGCTGGCGTGGCCGCAGTCGTCGTCGGAGCAGCGGTGGTGACGACGGTCGCGGTGACGAACAACCAGCCGCCCGCGAAGCTCGACGAGAAGACGGTCTGCGCGGTGAACGGCGGCCGCTGCGACATCTGTGTGGGCTTTCAGTGCCAGGCTGCTGGGCTGCCCAGCGGCGTGCTGCACTTCTGACGAAACGTCGCGAACGTTCTGGAAGCTGACGCGTTCGTGTGACTGTGACTCACCTCTGGCATGTGCCTTCGCCTCCGCTCACGGAGAGCGGCGAGGTGACGTCCATGCGAACTCTGAGTGCGGTGCTGGTTGGTGTGGTGGTGGCAGCGTGCGGACCGAAGATCGAGCCGCTGCCGGTGGCGAAGGGGTGCCAGCCGTTGCTCGGTGGCTCCGATTGTCTGCTGCCGTACCCGTCTGACTTCTTCCGCGTGACCGACGCGACGCAGCCCTCGGGCGCGCGCATCACCGTCTCGGACGCGGCGGCACCGAAGTCGAAAGAGGGCAAGCGCTACGACGTCGCGGCCGAGTTCCCCATCGACGGGTTCTCGATGGTGCCGACGATCGTCGCGACGCTCGGGGTCGAGGTCTCGCCCGAGCGCTTCGTCGCGTTGGAGCAGGGCGGCGCCGCGAGCCTCTCGAAGGCCACCTCGAACACGCTGCTGCTCGACGGCACCACCTTCGAGCCAGTGCCGCACTTCGTCGATCTCGACCCGCGCACGACCGACCTCACGCGGCAGGCGATGGTGATTCACCCGTTCGGCGGCCTGAAGGAGAAGACGCGCTACGTGGTGCTCGTCGCTGGCGTGAAGACGCCGGCGGGCGAGCTGGTGAAGGCGCCCGAAGGGTTTCGCCGCCTGGTCGAGAAGCTCACCGATGGCGACCCGGCGTTCGACGGCGTCTCGCGGGCGTTCGAAGATCGCATCGTGCCCGCGGCGAAGGCGGTCGGGCTCGCGCGAAACGAGCTGCAGCTCGCGTGGGAGTTCACGACCGGGAGCCGTGAATGGGCGACGCGCGACATGTTGCGGGTGCGGGCGCTGACGATGTCTTGGCTCGAGACGAACGTGCCGCAGGTGACGATCTCGATGGTGAACGAGGCAGGGCCCGACGACGCGTTTCGTATCGTTCGCGGCACCATCGCGGGGCCACGGTTCTGCAGCGATCGCGCCCAGCCCGGGTGCGTGCTGCTGCGGGGTGATGACGGCCAGGTGAAGCAGGACGGGCTGGTCGACTTTCCGTTCGTGGCGGTGATTCCGAAGACCGTCGAGCAGGCCACGGGGCCGTCTCCGATGTTCATGTACGGGCACGGGTTCTTCGGAAACCTGGCCGAGGTCGAAGGCGGCGCTGCGCGGCACGTCGCGAGCGAGACGACGCGCACCATGCTCGCCACCGAGTGGTGGGGCATGCACTTCTCGGACGTCGCCGTGGTTGGTGACGCGCTCACCGGTCGTCTGTCGCAGGCAGCGCGCATCGTCGAGCGTGGCCATCAGGGCATGGCGAACTGGATCGTGCTGACGAAAGCGGCGGAGCGGCTGGGTGAGCTGCCTGCGTTCCAGCGAGCGTCTGGTGCGTCGCTGGTGACGGGAAAGGCCGACGCGTTCCTCGGTATCAGCCAGGGCCACATTCTCGGGGGCACGATGAACGCAGTGAACCCGTACACCTCGAAGCTGGCGTTCAACGTCGGCGGCGCCGGGCTCACGACGATGATGATGCGCGCCGAGGCGTTCACCGGGTTGTTCGAGCTGTTGAACCTGAGCGTCTCGGAGTCACTCGAGCAGCAGAAGTTTCTCGCGCTCATTCAGCGACCGCTCGATCGGCTCGATCCCGCGAGCTACGCAGCCTTTCTCCAGCAGGCCCCGCTTCCGGGCAACGCCGAGAAGCGCATCTTGATGCAGGTGGGGTTGATGGACGCGTCGGTGCCGAACTTGGGCAGCTGGCTGCATGCGCGCCTGCTCGGGCTCAAGGTGCTGACGCCATCTGCGTACGTGCCGTACGGGCTCGAGACTGCGACGTACCCGGCAACGAGCGGCCTGCAGATTCACGACTTCAAGCTGGGCGACGTCGATGCGTACTACCGCCAGGCGAACTTCCCGGTGGTGAAGACGGCTGTGCACGACACCTTGCGCGGGCAGTCGTCGGTGCTGCGTCAGTTGAATCGGTTCTTCCGAGACGGAGAGATCATTCAGACCTGTGACGGCGTCTGCGACCCGGACTGAGAATGGTGACGCACCGGAATGGTGCGAAGGCGAACGCAGCTGACACCGCCGCACAGTTGGTCGAACTCGTTCTCGGCGAACGCAACTCCGACGACTGGCGGTGGTTGAACTGTTCCCGCGTTCGCGCGGAGTCGAATCCGCAGCACGGCGTCAGTCCGGGAATCACCGTCTGTGGAGGGAGGACCGGCATCTCCGGGGACGTGGCCGATGTCGCGGAGCCTCCGCCCTCAGTGGTCCGGTTTCGCGGAGAAGGCGCGTCGCGCAACCACCGTCGTTGCGCGACGTTCGGTTTTCACCGACGGCGGCGGAGCAGGGCGCCCAGACCCAGAAGGAGTAGTGCTGCCGACTCGCCACCCGAGGTGCAGCCGCAGCCCGAGTTCATCATCGCGCCGCCACCGGCAGTTCCTCCTGCAGCCGAGCCTCCTGCACGCCCGCCAGCCGTCGCAGCGCCGCCCGCAGTTGCCGAACCGCCCGCACTTGCCGAGCCACCCGCCGCCGAGCCACCTGCACGACCGCCCGCAGTCGCCGAGCCGCCAGCCGTCGCGGAACCGCCAGCCGCCGCGGAACCGCCCGCCGCCGCAGAACCACCAGCCGTCGCGGTACCACCAGCCGTCGCAGAACCACCAGCCGTCGCAGAACCACCAGCCGTCGCGGAACCACCAGCCGTCGCGGAACCACCGCCCGCTCTTCCTCCTGCGACTGCGGTTCCTCCACCTGCCGAGCCACCGCCCGAGACGGTTCCGCCACCCGCCGCGGTGCCGCCGCCCGACACGGTTCCGCCACCGGCTGCAGTGCCACCGCCCGACACCGTTCCACCACCTGCGCCGCCGCCCGACACGGTTCCGCCACCTGCGGCAGTTCCACCACCAGCGCTCCCGCCGCCCGCGCTCCCGCCACCCATGCCGCCACCCATGCCGCCGTCGTTTGGTGCGGGGTTGATGGTGGTGGTGATCACGGTCTGCTGGCCGTACCACTCCATGATCGACACCACGGCGATCGCGTGGAACGTGATCGGCCCTGTCGCGTTGGCGGGCGGCGTCCACGTCAACACCACCGACTGCTTGGAGACGGTGTTCGAGTGGGTGACGTGACCATCGGTGCCGTTGCAGCCAATCTTGAGCTGCGCGCCCGAGGGCAGCGCCGAGAACGAGCCGATGACGTTGGTGTTGGGGGTGCCCGGAGCGCCTTCCACGGCCTGAATCAGGTACCCCTTGAAGAGCAGGTTGTTCGAGTTCGTGAGCGTCACCTGCACCGGCTGGCCGGGCGTGTACGCGGTAGGGCTGGTGGTGATGACGAAGCTGCCGGTGCCGGTGCGCGAGCCGAACTGCATCGGTGCGCCGGGGTAGTCACACGAGCCAGCGCCGCTCGAGTAGGCGAACGAGGCTCCACTGCACAGCAGCGTCATGGCGATGAGAAGGATCCGGATCATGGGGCCGGGAGATTCGTTCGAACCCTTGATCGGGAGCAAGCACCCAGCCGTTGGAAAACGTCACTGACCGCGGAGGTCGTCAGCCGACGAGGTCTTCGGCTCCACGCGGACGAACACGTCGGTGACGCGGCCGATGCCGAAGTAGTCGAGCACCGTCGCGCGCAGGCGAACGCTGCCGTGCTCGGGCATCAGCGGCGCGAGGTTCAGCTCGCCGGCTTCGAACGAGAACGCCTGCCGGCCGAGGTTGTCGATGGTCTCTTTGCCCTGGGAGACGGGGTCCGAGTACCCGACGACGGCGCTGCGCAGCACCTTGCCGTCGGCGCCGAGCACCTCGATGAGAATGATGTTGTCGACCTCGAAGCCCTTCGTGCCGGCCTCATCGCCGTAGAGCCGAACGTCTGCGCCTTCGGGCGAGAACAGCGGGGTCTCTCCGGTGGCGACGACGTGCGGGGTGCGATCGAAGTCGCGGGTGTCGATCTCGAGATCGGGTCGAAGCTCGGTGAGCTGCGTCGTCTCACGCTCGGGCGTGTCAGCGAGCAGACGAATGGCCTTCGTCACGGTCGGAGCCGACGCGCGTTTGGGGCAGCCCGCCAGCAGCAGCACCGCCAATGCGAGCGACGCTCTCATGGGTTCACCAGCCTCACCGTCGTGAACGTGCCGCCGTCGGTCACCTGCCAGATCTCGTACGGAGACGCTGGCGCTCCGGCATCGAGATCGAAGTCCAGCCCGCCGCTCGCGCCTTCGACGTTGATCGACATGCCGCCAGCGAGCGCAGCTGAGGCGTCTCTCCAGGTGGTGGGACCGACGCGGTACGACGGCCCGCTCCGGCTCGACAGCGCCACCATGCCCTCGTTCAACCTGGGGCCGGTGAGCGCTCCGCCATCACGAGAGGCGTGCGCGGCGGCGAGCATCACCAGGAAGGCGGCGTCGTAGCTGTGCGAGGTGAACGAGAAGTCGTTCGGGTCGAGCTTGAACTCTCCCCGGTAGCGGTTGCGAAAGTCGTCATAGGCCCCGCCCGCGCCCTGAGCGGGTGCAGTCCCGAAGGCTCCAGCGAGCTCGGGTTTCGTCTGCGCGGTGAGCACCGACGTGTCTTTCATCGCGTCGGTGAAGAACCACATGTGCCCAGAGGCCGCTGAGAGGGGAGGACGGAGCCTGGCGTCGGTGATGGAGGGCGTGCCCTGGGTGGGGAACCCCACGAACACGGTGAGCCTCGGGTTTCGCGAACTCTGGTGGAAGGAGGCGAGTTGATCGAGCAGCCCCGAGGGCGTGACAGGCTGCTCCGAGCTGGTGAATTCGAAGGTCTGCGTGCGTCGGCCTGCGTCTGCCAACTGCTCCCTCAGCGACAAGGCGATGCCCTGCCCGTACCGGGTGTTCTCGTTCGCGATCGCAATGTCGGTGACCGACGAAAGCGAGGGCTCGGTCGTGAGCAGCCGCGTGATCACTCTCACCTGAAAAGTATCGGGAGGGGCGACTCGCCAGAGGGCGCCGGTGCGAACGAAGCCGCCCGTGAGCTCAGGACTGGTCGCCGTGGCCGAGATGATCATCGTGCCAGCCGCGGTCCGAGCGGCGTTGTCCGCCGCGACCGCAGCCTGTTGGCTGCCCGAGGTGATGACTGCAGGAACCTCGAGTTGGTCCACCACGAAGCGCAGTTGCTCGGCGAGAACCTGGTCCGACCGGCCCGTGTTGCAGACCACGAGCGAGAAGCGACGATTGTCGAGGCCCCCGCGCCCATTCACGTCGAGGATCGCCAGGGCGACCGCGTTGAGGCCGGCGATCTCAGAGCCGTCGATGGCGCCGCCATCGAACCCCGCCGACAGCGGGAGCAGGGCCGCGAGGCGTATCGGACGGGGGTCGTCGAACGCGCCCACCTCACGCCGGCACTGCGCGGGCATCGGCAGGCAGTACTTCTGAACGCAGACGCGGCTCGATCCGCACTGCTGATCGGTCGAGCACTCCTCGAAGCCGCTGCCGTTGATGAACGAGCACGCCGACGCGCCCACCGCCAGCACCAGCCACACGCTTCGGGTCAGGAAGGTCGTCATCGCAGATCGAACGGCAACGAGATGGCGCCGAACGCGCCGCCGGGCAGCACCACGAACGAGACGACCGCCTCGGGCTCCGACTTGGGGAAGAGGATGATCGCAGTGACGGCGCAGGCGACGCCGACGAGCAGCGAGATGTCGGCGACGACGGCCTGGGTGATGGTCTGCGTCTGCGCCGCGCGTTTGGTCTCGACGAGGGTCGCTTCGCGGAACGCCTGCTTCGAGCCGTTCGAGAGGAGACCGAAGACGAGGCCAGTGCCCAGCGCTGCGAGGCCGACGCCTCCCACGACGAAGGCGGCCGTCTTGCGGCCGTTGCTCTTCGTCTGCTGGGTCTCGGCCTGGGCCCGCTCCTTCGCTTCGAACTGAGCCTTCTGCTGGCGGGCCTTCTCGGCCTCGGCGTCGGCGCGCTCGCGGGCGTCGCGGGCCTCTTTCTCGAGGCGGGCCTTCTCGGCGTCACGAATGCGGGTGTCGGCGTCTTGCCTGGCGACGAGCTGGCGCAGGCGGTCCATCGAGAGGTTGGCCTTCTTCACGAGATCGGGCTCGGTGTCGGCGGCCGGCAGGCTGACGTAGCGGCGATACGCGTCGAGGGCCGGCTGCAGCTCGCCGGCCTGATCGTACGCGCGAGCCATGTTGTAGAGCAGCTTGGGGTTCGCCTCGAGCTGGAGCGCCTCGTCGAGCAGCTTCGCAGCCTCTTTGTACTGGCCGTCTTTGTAGAGACGCTCGGCGTCTTTCGCGAGGGCAGTCGCCTTCGGGTTCGGCGCAGCGTTCGCGAGCGCAGAGAGCACGAGGATCAAGAGGGCGAACCGGCGTGACATCGCGCGGCAGCCTACCTCGTTCCGCCCGAAAGCTGACGCGTCATCGACGTGGCATGGCAGCCCGCGACGACACGCGCGTGACGCAGCGCTCGGCCAGAGGTGCCGGTGGGTCGACCCCCGCCCGGATCAGGCTGCCGGTTCGAGGTGGCGAGCGGCGTGCTTGGCAGGGCGCCGATGCAGGCACTTCTCGCGCTCTTCCCACTCGAGCAGACGTTCGCGGTTCGCCCCTGGCGCTCGGTCGCGCTCTTCGTGATGGCCGTCGCAGCCGCCTTTCTTCCCGCCGTGCTCTCGTCGACGGGCGGCTACACGTGGAGCCTGCTCGTCTTCGCCGTTCCGTCGCTGGCGATGGCGCGCGGGCTGTCGAGCCGCGGGCTGCTCGGCGCGATGGAGCGGCCGCTGTGGCGCGCGTGGGCGCTGCTGGTGCCGATGGGCGTCGCGCTCAACTTCGCCTTCGCCGACGACTTCTTCGTGTACCCGTCCCGCCAGGCCATCGCCGGGCTCACGGTGCCCGCGCTCGATCTCGGCTCCATCGATCGCGCGCACCCGATTCCGCTCGAGGAGTTCGCGTTCTATGCGCTCGGCTTCCTCGCGATGCTGCTCGGCTACGCGTGGTGTGACGCCGTGCTGTGGCCGAAGACGGCGCAGCGAGCGGCCGGCGCGCCCGGTTGGCTCGAGGGTGTGACGGCGCCGCTGCTCCTCGTGGGCGGTGGGGTGATGGTGGCCGATCAAACCCCCTCGTACTGGAGCTACTTGAGCCTCGTGCCGCTGCCGGTGACGCTGGTGGGCTGGCCGCTCGTGAGAGGGCGCTTGAACGTTCCCGCCCTCACCGTGACGACGGCGATCGTCGTGCTCGCGTCGTTTCTCTGGGAGGCGGTGCTCGCCGTGCCGCGTGGGTGGTGGGGCTACCAGCCCGACGCGATGCTGGGCGTGCACCTGTTCGGCCTGCCGCTCGAGGCGACGATCGTCTGGGGCCTCGCGCCCGTCACCACCGCCGTCTGTTTCGAACTGCTCCGACTGAAAGGAAGGCCCTGACATGCAGCGCTCTTCGTTGCTCAAGCCGTTGATCGGCATCTCGGTGTTGATGCTGGTGATGGTGGTGGCGCGCGCGGTCGCGAGCGCGTTCGGCCTCAAGGCGCCGTGGTACCTGCTGCACGAACTCACGGTCATGCTGGTGCCGATGCTGTGGCTCCTGGTGCGGGTGGTGCCGCGCCTCGACGAGTCGCAGCGCATCGGCTTCGTGGTGACGAGCGGGCTCTTCATCTCGGCGTCGGCCATCGCCGAGCTGCTGGCCATTCAGTCTCGGTACTGGTGGTTCTACGAGGGCAACGACCCGCTCTCGGGGCTCGATCTCGGCGCGATTCCGCTCGAGGAGTTCCTCTCGTACCCGATGTTGCTCAACGTGCCGGTGCTCTGGTTCCTCGAGCTGTCTCACGCGCGGCCCGACGAGAGCGTGCTGGGCGAGGGCAGGGCGAGCGCCGTCGTTCGTTTCTGCAAACGTGCCGCGCTGGTCGCGCTCGGCGTGGCCGGCGTGTTGATCGCGCTCGCGCTCACCTCGTCGTCAGGCGCCGTCGACGTCACCACGCCCGCCTTCGTCGACGCGGCTGGAGCCGTTCGGTACGCGGCCGGCCCGAAGCAGTACGGGTGGACGATCGTTCAGGCGCTCGGGTGGGCAGGCACCTTCTGGCTCGGCGCGGCCGTCGCTCATCGCGTGCGGTGGAAGACGCTGCTGATCGTCGCGGCGACCTACTTCCCGTTCGCGCTCTTCGTCGAGCTGCTCGCCTGCGGTCGCGGCTGGTGGGTGTGGAACTCGCAGCAGACGCTGGGCGTGTTCGCGTGGGTGCTGCCCGTCGAGAGCTTCAGCATGTACGTGACGGGCGCGCTGATGCCGGTGCTCTGCTTCGAGTGGCTCAAGGGGCTGTGGGCAAATGCCCCGTCGTTGTCGCCGACGATCGTCGAGTCGCGCTGAGGGGCTCAAAAGTCGCGTCGAGGGGCTGAGCGCGTAGGGTCATGGCGTGTTGTGGAACCGCCTCACGGCACCCTCCCCACGCTTGCAGGAAGGGCTCGAACAACGCCAGGCGCGCGTGCTGGCGGGGGCGTTGGTCTTCATTCTGCCCATCTGGTGCGTGGCGCTCGGCACCGCGATCGCGACGCGCTCCATTCCCATCACGCTGGGCGAGTGGGGCATTGCCGCGGTGAACACGGGGCTGGGCTTCGCGGCCTACGCGCTCTCGCGCACGCGACACTATCGCGTGGGTGTCTGGGTGCTGGTGATCACCTCGGTGCTGGGGTCGCACATCTCGGCGAGCGTCGAGCCCGAGCGGGTGCGCGCGGTGGTCTCGATGCTCTACGGCGCGACGGGGGCGCTGTACGCCGCGGTCTTCATGAACACCCGCGCGACGCTGCTGGCGGCGTGCGGCACCCTGCTCAGCTTCATCGTGTTCGGCTCGCTGCACCCGTCGTTGTCGGGAGCCGACTTCGTGCTGCCGATGTTCCTCCTGGGCTTCATTCTCGCCCTCACGGTGGTCGCCGCCGCCGTGCGAGAGGCGCAGCTGAAGACGATTCAGGCGCAGGCCGATCACCTCACCGCCATCTACGAGTCGGCCACCGACGCCGTCGCGGTCATCGACGGAAAGGGCCTGGTGCAGGACTGGAGCCCGCGCGCCGAGCTGCTCTTCGGCTTCGACGCAGGCCGCGCCCTTGGCATGCCGCTGGTCGAGCTGGTGAGCCGCGCCGACGATCGCCCTCGCCTCGAGGCGGCGCTCACGACCGGTGCGGCCCGGTTCGAGTTCCACTCGGCCGGCCCGACGCCGCGCTCCTACGAGGCGGCCATTGCGCCGTTGAAGCGGGGCGCGGGCGCCGTGGTGGCGATGCGTGACGTCACCGAGCGCAAGCAGATGGAGGCGCGGCTCATGCTCACCGACCGCCTCGAGACGATGGGCCGAATGGTCGCGGGCGTGGCGCACGAGATCAACAACCCGCTCGCCTACGTGCAGGCCAACCTGCGCTCACTCAACGAAGAGCTCACCCAGCCCGAGATGAACCCGAAGGAGCGCCGCGAGCTCGTCGCCGAGACGCTCGACGGCACGGTGCGCATTCAGTCGATCGTGAAAGATCTGCTCACGTTCTCGCGCAACACCGGCGAGCACGAAGCGATCGTTCCCGTGAACGTCGAGGCCACGCTCGACTCGGCGCTGCAGATCGCCCGGGTGCACGTGACCCGCTCGAACGCGACGGTGATTCGTCAGTACTCGAACGTCGGCGCGGTGAATGGCATCGAGGCGCGGCTGGGCCAGGTGTTCCTCACGTTGATCATGAACGCGGTGCAGGCGCTGCCGGCCGAAGGCGGCCGACGTGAGCTGCTCGTTTCGACCCGGCGTGAGGGGCCACGGGTGATCGTGGGAGTACGCGACTTCGGCGCCGGCATGAGCCCCGAGACCCGGGCGCGCCTCTTCACGCCTTTCTTCACCACCAAGCCCGTCGGAAAAGGCACGGGCCTGGGGTTGTCCATCGCCCACTCGATCGTCACCGCGCTGGGCGGCGAGATTCGGGTCGAGAGCGCTCCGGGTCAGGGAGCGCTCTTCGAGGTGGCACTGCCGATCACGCAGGCAGACGCGACAGCAGCGTCTGACGAATGAGCTCGAGCGTCTTCGGCATGCGCTCGCCGAACTGATCGAAGAACTGCTTCTGCGAGACGAGCTCTTCCTTCCACTCGCCCTCGTTGATGCTGGTGGCTTCGTCGACCTTCGCGGGGTCGATGGCGAGGCCCGAGAGATCGATGTGCCCCTGCTTGGGCACCCAACCGAAGAGCGACTCCTGGGCGCCGACGCTGCCGTGCGCGCGATCGATGATCCACTTCAGCACGCGCATGTTGTCGCCGTAGCCCGGCCACAGGAACTTGCCTTCCTTGTTCTTGCGGAACCAGTTCACCATGAAGATCTTCGGCGGGTAGGGAATGCGCTTCTGCATCGCCAACCAGTGCGCGAAGTAATCGGCGCCGTTGTAGCCAGTGAAGGGCAGCATCGCCATCGGGTCACGGCGAACGACGCCCTGCGCGCCCGTCGCGGCGGCGGTCGTCTCTGACGCGAGCGTGGCGCCCAGGTACACGCCGTGTGCCCAGTTGAACGACTGCATCACGAGGGGAATCGTGTTCGAGCGGCGGCCACCGAAGATGATGGCGCTGATGGGCACGCCCCGCGGGTCGTTCACGTACGACGACAGCATGGGGTTGTTCGACGCAGGCGCGGTGAAGCGCGAGTTCGGGTGCGCGGCCTTCTCGGTCGAGCCCTTCTTCCACGGCTGGCCCTTCCAGTCGGTGAGCTCTTCGGGCACCTCGCCGTCGAGGCCTTCCCACCACACGGTGTTGTCCTTGGTGACGGCGACGTTGGTGAAGATGGTGTCTTTCGCGATGGTCTTCATCGCGTTCGGGTTCGACTGCCAGTTGGTGCCGGGCGCGACGCCGAAATAGCCGTTCTCGGGGTTCACGGCCCAGAGGCGGCCGTCGTCGCCGACGCGCAGCCACGCGATGTCGTCACCGACGGTGTAGACCTTCCACCCGTCGAAGCGCTTGGGCGGAATCATCATGGCGAAGTTCGTCTTGCCGCAGGCCGAGGGGAACGCGGCGGCCACGTACGTCGTGCGGCCATCGGGGTCTTCGACACCGAGAATGAGCATGTGCTCGGCGAGCCAGCCCTCTTTCTTGCCGAGGTAGCTGCCGATGCGAAGGGCGAGGCACTTCTTGCCGAGCAGCGCGTTGCCGCCGTAGCCCGAGCCGAACGACCAGATCGCGTTGTCCTGGGGGAAGTGGCAGATGAAGCGGCGGTCGGGGTTCAGATCGCCCGTGCAGTGCAGGCCGCGGTTGAAGTCGTTGGAGTCGCCGAGCATGTCGAGCGCCGGCTTGCCCATGCGCGTCATGATGCCCATGTTGAGCGCGACGTAGACGCTGTCGGTGATCTCGATGCCGATCTTCGAGTGCTCGCTGTTGAGCGGGCCCATCACGTAGGGCACCACGTACATCGTGCGGCCCGTCATCGAGCCCGCGAAGGGGCCCGTGAGCATGGAGTACGCCTCGTCGGGCGCCGTCCAATTATTGGTCGGGC
>JAACJQ010000412.1 GCA_016879935.1 Archangiaceae bacterium
ATCCTTCGTGAGCAACTGCTTGCCGAAGAACTGCCAGAAGACGCCCAGGGCTACCGCGAGCACCAACAGCAGCACGATGACGATGGCGACGATGTTGCGACGACGGCCCTGCGCAGCGAGGGCTTCGACCCCGCCGTCACCCTGAACGTCGGTCGACTGGAGCGCGTCTGGAGCCACCATCGGCAACCCGGGCGACGAGACGATGTCGAGCCGCAGCGGTGCGCGGTGCGCGGCGTCGGTCGCCTCGTGGCTGATCGGCGGCAGGTTCGGCATCGTCGAGGCGATGGGCCCGTCGTGACGAACGGTGGCCCGCATGTCTTCTCCGCCGGGCTCGAGCAGCGTCGAGACTCCGGGCGGGTCGTCGCCGAGCCCGAAGTTCATCGAGCCGTGAGGCAGCGTGGTGTTGCCGGGAGGAATCGTCTGAGCGGCGTCGAGCGGCTGATCGAAGCCGACGGTGGGCTCGGCGACGCCGTGGAGATCGGGAGCCGTGTTCGCGCCCGAGACCTTGGCGTCAGGCTTCGTGGTCTCCTGCAGCGTCGACATCGCGAAGAGCGCGGTGCGGTTGTGCCGATCCTGCACGCTCTCGGCCGACTCTCCGGGGTTCGTGGCCGACGAGTCGGTCATCGCGAAACGCTGGGTTCGATCGTGGCGTTGCTCGACCGACTCCTGGCTCTCTTCGCCACCTTCGCCCTGCTCGCGCATCATGCGCTCGAGGTCGACACGAACGGTGCTCTCGCTGCGCTGCTCGGGCTCGACGTCACCCGAAAGTTCGACGTTGCCCTGCGTGACCTGAGGCAGCGGCTGGGGCTTCTTCGGCGCCGTGACGACGGGAGTGCCGAAGGCCATCGTGCGGGTCGCCGCGGCCGCGACGGCCTCGGGCGGCTTGCCGAACATCATCGTCGTGTTCGGGGCCTTGTTCGCAGCGGGCGCGGCGGGCGGCGGCACCTGGCCTGCTCCGAACATGACGGTGGTGGCAGCGGGGCGAGGGGGAGCCGCTTGCGGAGCGGGAGCAGGTGCCTGGGCGGCACCGAACATCTGGGTGCTGCGTGCCGTCGGCGGCGCGACAGGGCTGGCGCCGAACACGAGGGTCTGGTTGGCAGCCGGCCCCGCAGCTGCACCGACGGGCTGGCTGGCGGCCTGACCTGCGGGAGTGCCGAAGACGAGCGTCTGGTTCGCGTTGCCGGCAGGCGGCGCCACCGGCGAGTTGCCGAAGACGAGGGTCTGGTTCGCGGGCGCGTTCGCGTGAGGTGCGGGCTCACGTGCGGCGGCCTGCTGCCCGGCGGCGGTGCCGAAGACGAGCGTCTGGTGCGGGTTGGCGGCGGCCGCTGGGGGTGCGACGGGCGAAGCGCCGAAGACGAGTGTCTGGTTCGGGTTGGGCGCTTGTGAAGGCGCGGGCTGCTGCGCCGCCTGCTGGCCCGCGGGTGTGCCGAACACCATCGTCTGGTTGGCAGCGCGCGGCTGAGGGGCCGGCGGTTGCGACGCGGGCGCGGGCGCGCCACCGCCGAACATCATCGTCTGGTTGGCCGGGCGACCGGCCGGAGGCTGCGGCGCAGCGGGAGGCGCAGCTCCGGTGCCGAACACCATCGTCTGGTTGGCGGGCCGCCCTCCCTGCGGGATGCCGGCAGCCGCAGGCGTTCGTCGCTTGGTCGTCGTCGGCTCTTCTTCGAGGACGGTGGCCTGCGTGTCTGGCTTCGGAGGGAACGCGGTGAAGACGTGACTGCAACGGGTGCACTGAACGGCGGCCCCCGCTGCCGGGATCAACGTCTCATCGAGCACGTAGGTCGTCGAGCACTTCTCGCACGAGATCAGCACCGCGCGGTTCTATCACAGGCCTGCGTCACAGAAGGGAATCTCGGCCAGCTGGCGCAGGGTCTCGAGCCGCGCTTCACCGACGCCCTCGATCGCGTCGACTTCGTCCCAGCTGCAGAAGCCATTCTTCGCGTCGCGAGTGGCGATGATCGACGCCGCAAGCTGAGGCCCGATGCCCGGCAGAATGGCGAGGTCATCGGCGGTGAGCCTCGAGAACGGCACCTTCTGGCCGACGGTGAGCGCCTGGCCGGCTGGGAGCTTCGCCGAAGGAGCGCCACCACAACGTGCGACGCCGGCGTCATCGAGCACGACGCGCTCGGGTGGGCAGTCGAGGGCGGGCGCCTGGCTGGGCCAACGCCAGTACGACACGACGCCCACGGCGAGCAGAATCACGGTCGCGACGACGAGCCACCCATCGCGCGTCATCGGCCGGTCACTTCGCCTTCTTCGACTTCTTCGCTGGCGCGTCGAGCCCGAACTCGGAGTGCAGCGCGCGCACGGCGAGCTCGGCGTACTTCGACGGAATCACGCACGAGACGCGAATCTCGCTGGTGGAGATCGCCATGATGTTGATGCCCTCGGTCGACAACGTGCGGAACATGCGCGCCGCGACGCCCGAGTGGTTGCGCATGCCGACGCCGACGATCGACACCTTGGCGATCTCTTGATCGGTCGAGATGTCGCCCGCGTCGAGCGCCTTCGCGACCTTCTTCACCACGTCGTGCGCCTTGGTGAGATCGGCCTTGCCGACGGTGAACGTCAGATCGGACTTCCCGCCGAGCGGCGGGTTCTGGACGATCAGGTCGACGACGATGGCCTTCTCGTCGAGGGCGCCGAAGATCTGCGCCGCGATGCCCGGGCGATCGGGCACGTTGCGAACCGAGATTTGCGCCTCATTGCGATCGAGCGCGATGCCACTGACGACCAGATCCTCCATCGTTGCGTCCTCCTCACAGACGAGCGTGCCGGGATCGTCCGAGAAGGACGACTTCACCCACAGGGGCACCCGGTACTTCATGGCGAACTCGACGCTGCGAATCTGCAGCACCTTGGCGCCCAGGCTGGCGAGCTCGAGCATCTCTTCGTAGCTGATGCGATCGAGCTTGCGGGCCGCGGGCGCGATGTTCGGGTCGGTCGTGTAGACGCCGTCGACGTCGGTGTAGATCTCGCACGCGTCGGCGTTGAGCGCCGCGGCGATGGCGACGGCGGTGGTGTCGGAGCCTCCGCGGCCGAGCGTGGTGATGTTTCCGTGCTCGTCGACGCCCTGGAAGCCGGCCACCACCGCGATGTGGCCCTGCTTGACGACCTCGAGAATGCGCGAGCCGTCGATGTTCTGAATGCGGGCCTTCGAGAAGGTGCTGTCGGTGACGATGCGGCACTGGTGGCCCAGAAAGCTGGTGGCCTTGCCGCCCAGCGTCTGAATCGCGATCGACACGAGGCCGACCGAGACCTGCTCGCCGGTGGCGACCACCACGTCTTGCTCGCGCTCACTGGGGCGCTGGGTGATCTCGCCGACGAGCTTGAGCAACCGGTTCGTCTCGCCAGACATCGCCGAGACCACCAGCACCACGTCGTTGCCGGCCTTCTGAGCCGCGAGCGCGCGCTTCGCGACGTTCTGCATGCGCGTCGTGTCGCCGACCGACGTGCCGCCGTACTTCTGAACGATCAGCTTCCGCTTCCTGCCACCTGACGCCATGCGTCAGGCTCTAGCGCAGGCAGTTTCAAGGCCCAATCGAAAACCACGAAGGAGTATGTCGCGCCGCCATGACGCTCCCGACGTTGATGCTCGATGGCAACACGCTGACGCTGGAACAGATCGAACAGGTCTCGCTGCTGGGTCGAAAGGTCGGCCTTCACCCCGAAGCGCGGGCACGGGTCGAAGCGGCGCGCGCGCTGGTCGACAAGGTCGCTGCTGGCGACGAGCCGGCGTACGGCATCAACACCGGCTTCGGCACGCTGGCCGAGGTGCGCATCGACAAGAAGGATCTGCGGCAGCTGCAGCGAAACCTGATCTTGAGCCACGCCGTCGGCGTCGGTGCTCCCCTCCCCGTTCATGAGGCGCGCGCGTTGTTGCTGCTGCGGTGCAACGTGCTGGCGAAGGGCTTCTCGGGCATTCGGCCGACGACGCTCGAGCTGGGTCTCGAGCTGCTGAACCGAGGCGTGACGCCCGTGGTGCCCGAGCGCGGCTCGGTCGGAGCGTCTGGCGATCTCGCGCCGCTCGCGCACCTCGCGCTGGTGATCATCGGAGAAGGTGAAGCGATCGTCGACGGCGTGCGCATGCCGTCGAAGGCGGCGCTCGAGAAGGTGGGCCTCACGCCCGCGATCCTCGAGGCGAAAGAAGGCCTGACGCTGGTGAACGGCACCCAGGCCATGTGCGCGGTGGGCGTGCACGCGCTGCTGAAGGCCGAAGATCTCGCCGAGCTCTTCGACGTCGCGGGGTCGATGACGATCGAGGGCATGCTCGGGTCGCATCAGCCCTTCATTCACGAGGTGTACTCGGTGCGGCCTCACGCCGGGCACGGCAAGGTCGCGACGCACATGCGCGAGCTGCTGGCCGAGAGCGAGCTCGTGAAGACGCACGTCGACTGCGAGAAGGTGCAGGACCCGTACTCGATGCGCTGCATTCCGCAGGTGCACGGCGCGGCTCGAGAGGCGCTCGGGTTCTGTCGCCGCATTCTCGAGATCGAAGTGAACGCCGGCACCGACAACCCGCTCGTGTTCGCGCAGTCAGGGCAGATCGTCTCGGCGGGCAACTTCCACGGGCAACCGATCTCGCTCGGCCTCGACGTGCTCGCGATGGGGCTCACGCAGCTCTCGGCGATCAGCGAGCGGCGCGTGGAGCAGATGGTGAACCCCTCGTTGTCGGGGCTGCCGCCGTTTCTCGCGAAGAACTCGGGGCTCAACTCGGGCTTCATGATCGCCCAGGTGACGTCGGCGGCGCTCGTCGCCGAGTCGCGCATTCTCTGTCACCCCGCGAGCGTCGACTCGATTCCCTCGTCGGCGGGCCGGGAAGATCACGTCTCGATGGGCATGACGGCGGCGCTCAAGGCGAGGCAGGTCGTCGATCACGCCAAACACGTCGTGGCCATCGAGCTGCTCGTCGCGGCGCAGGCGATCGACTTCCGCGGAGCGGCGAAGCCGGGTCACGGCCCGCACGTGGCGCACCAGCTCATTCGTTCGAAGGTGCCTCACATGGAGACCGACCGCGAGCTGCACAAGGACGTGGCGGCAGTGGTCGCGTTGATCGACTCGGGAGAGCTGCTCGCCGCGGTTCGCAAGTCGCACGACGTTCGCCGCGGCAACTGACTTCGAGCCGATTCCACGCTCAAGTGCGCTGGTGGCGCTCGCCCTCGCACTGCTCCTCGCCTCGCTCGACGGTGGCCGGCACGGAGACGCCTTCGCGCTCCACGGGGTCGCGGTGCCGGTGTGGGAGCAGTACCGCCGGTACGATGGCGCCCCCGACTTCCCCGTCGTTCAGCTGCAAGCCGACGGCGGCGCGCTTCAGTTCGTCGAAGTGCGACAGGGCTGCAACGCCGACGGTGGCGGCTGCATGTTCGAAGCGCCCGGCGTCTTCATCTCGCGAGCACCGGGGGTGATCAGCCCTGCCTATTCTCCGGTCTGGCTCTCTGACGTGCAGCCAACTGATCGGACGTTCGACGTGCGCTTCGCGTTGCTCGAGGCGGCTCCAGACGGGGGGCTGCAGAACTTCGTTGTCCAGGCGGGCGGCGACAACGGCCCCGAGATGGACCCGTACTTTTCGCCGGGGGTCGATGGGCTCGTCGTGCATGCGACGATTCAGGCCGACTCGACGAATCGAAGAGGTCAGTTCGTCGACGCGACGTGCACGACAGGGGGCAGCACCCTTCGCGAAGAGGCGCGCACCAACAGAGTGGCCGAGGGGTCGAGCGCGTCGATCGCGATTCCGAGCGGCGCCCAGTTCTCATGGGGGCTCGTCGACGCGGGGAGCGGCGACGTGGCGTTCTCGGTGTTCGCCAATCGCGTGCAGGTGTGGAGGTGGGAGTTCCCGCAGGCCCGACTCACGCAGTGCGGAAATGCCGACGACGGTGGGTACTCAGATGGCCAGCTTTCCCTGAGCCGCCTGGTGCCGGTGCTGTACGTCGGGTGGGCCACCTTCCGCCCACCAGCACAGAACGCGACGTTCACCATGGGCTTCGGCGGTCACGGGCCACAATTCGGCGCGATGCCGTCGATCAGCACCGTCGGCCAGCGTGTCGACGTGCCGGTGAGGTTGATCGACGGTGAAGGAAGAGTCGTGCTCGGCGTGCCGACCCGCGTCGATGTGTCGTTGGCCGGCCCGCAGCCCTTCCCTGCGGCATCCGTACTTCCGGGGCTCACGCCTTCTGGCGAGGCGTTCGTCTCGTTCACGCCGACGACGCCACAGGTCGTGCGCATCACGCTCCAGGTCGACAACGCCTTCGTCGCGGTGGAGCGGACAATCTCGATCGTGTCCTCGATGGCAGACGCGGGGCTCGTTGACGCGGGTGCCGCTGATGCGGGCTCGGTCGATGCGGGCTCGGTCGATGCGGGCTCGGTCGATGCGGGCTCCGTCGATGCGGGCTCCGTCGATGCGGGCTCCGTCGATGCGGGCTCCGTCGATGCGGGCTCCGTCGATGCGGGC
>JAACJQ010000413.1 GCA_016879935.1 Archangiaceae bacterium
CGCCCAAGACGGTCTCGAACTTCGTCGGCCTCGCGAGCGGCGAGAAGGACTGGAAGAACCCGGCCACCGGCGAACGGAAGAAGGGCGTGCCGTTCTACGACGGCCTGATTTTCCACCGCGTGATCGACGGCTTCATGATTCAGGGCGGAGACCCACTCGGCACGGGCACTGGCGACCCGGGCTACTCCTTCGAAGACGAGTGCCAGAAGGGCTGCGCCTTCGAGAAGACGGGCCTGCTCGCCATGGCGAACGCGGGGCCGAACACCAACGGCTCGCAGTTCTTCATCACCACCTCGACGCCCACGTACCTCAACAACAAGCACACGATCTTCGGTGAGGTGGTGAAGGGCTACGACGTCGCCGAGGCGATCTCGAAGGTGCCGAAGAGCCCGATGGACAAGCCCATCACGCCGGTCACGATCACCAGCATCACGTTGTCCGACACGCAGCCGTAAGCCGCACCAGGGAGAGGGAGCAGCGACATGGGAATGATGGATGAGGCCCGCGCAGGCCACGATCTGTACGCGACGTTCGACACCACGCAGGGCACGATCGTCGTACGGCTCTTCCCCAAAGACGCGCCGAAGACGGTCGAGAACTTCGTCGGGCTGGCGACGGGCGAGAAGCCGTGGACGCACCCCGGCTCGGGCGAGGCCATGAAGGGCACGCCCCTGTACGACGGCACGATCTTCCACCGGTGCATTCAGAACTTCATGGTGCAGGGCGGAGACCCCACCGGCACCGGCCGCGGCAACGCGGGCTACAAGTTCGAAGACGAGTTCCAGTCGGGGCGGCGGTTCGACAAGCCCGGCCTGCTGGCCATGGCGAACTCGGGGCCCAACTCCAACAGCTGCCAGTTCTTCATCACGGTCGCCAACACGGCCTGGCTGAACGGCAAGCACACCATCTTCGGCGAGGTCGTTTCCGGTCAGGACATCATCGATCGCGTCGCGAACGTGGTACCCAAGGGCCCGGGCGACCGCCCGAAGACGGACATCGTCATCAAGAAGCTCACCATCTCGAAGACGATCTGATCGTCGCTCGGGACCCATCGAGGACACCGCCGTGCCCACCCGCAGTGGATTCGCCGCGCTGATTGGCCGGCCCAACGTGGGCAAGTCGACGCTTCTGAACGCGCTGGCTGGCGAGAAGCTGGCCATCGTCTCGCCCAAGCCCCAGACGACCCGCACCCGCATTCTGGGTGTGGTGACGAAAGAGGCAGGGCAGGTGGCCTTCGTCGACACGCCGGGCGTGCACCAGGCGAAAGGCGCGCTCAACGCGTACATGGTCGACGTCGCGCTCAACTCCGCGTCGGAGTGCGACGTGGTGCTGTTTCTGGTCGAGGCCGAAGGGCTCGAAGAGGGCAAGGCTCCGGAGATCGGGCCGGGCAACCGCTTCGTGATGGAGCGGCTCAAGGCCATCAACAAGCCCACGATTCTGGTCGTGACGAAGATCGACCTCGTGAAGAAGCACCTGCTGTTGCCCCTGATCGACCTGTACCAGAAGCACTTCTCGTTCGCCGAGGTGCTGCCGGTCTCGGCGCGCAGCGGAGACGGCATTGGCCTGCTCTACGACCGCGTGCTCGCCGCGATGCCCGAGGGGCCGAACCTGTTCCCCGACGACATGCTCACCGATCAGGCCGAGCGCGTGCTGGTGGCCGAGTACGTGCGCGAGCAGATCTTGAGGCACTGCCGCCAGGAGATCCCGTACTCCACCGCCGTCATCGTCGAGCTGTTCGACGAGAGCGATCGGTTCACGCCTCCGCCCGAGCGGCCGCAGTCGAAGAAGAAGAAACAACAGCAGCCCTCGAAGCCCGGCCCGCGGTTGACGGGTCTGGTGCGCATTCACGCGAACATCTACGTCGAGCGCGACAGCCAGAAGGCGATCATCATCGGCAAGCGCGGGCAGATGCTGAAGACCATCGGCACCGACGCGCGCAAGTCGATCGAGCGCCTGCTCGGCACCAACCTGTTCCTCTCGCTGCAGGTGAAGGTCGAAGAGCGCTGGAGCGAACGGCACGACACGCTGCGCCGCATGGGCTACTCGGCGGTCCGGGAGTAACCCATGGCTCGCGGCCCGAAACGTACCCTCATCGCCATCGTTGGCCGTCCGAACGTCGGCAAGTCGACGCTGTTCAACCGGCTCATTCGCCGCAAACGCGCGATCGTCGAAGACACGCCGGGCGTGACGCGTGATCGGCACTTCGCCGACATCGACTACCTCGAGCGGCCCGTCACCTTCGTCGACACCGGCGGCTTCGTGCCCGAGGGCAAAGAGGACCAGATCGAGAAGCTGGTTCGGCAGCAGGCCCAGGCCGCCGTCGAGGCGTGCGACATCGTGCTCTTCATCGTCGACGGGCGCGTCGGCGTCACCAGCGGTGACGAAGAAGTGGCGCGCTACCTTCGCAAGCAGGACCGGCCGATTCTGGTGCTCGTCAACAAGTGCGACGGCCTCAAGAACGCCGACACGATGATGGCGGAGTTCCACCGGCTCGGCCTCGGTGAGCCGATCGCCGTCGCGGCCGAACACGGAGACGGCTTTCACACGCTCGCCGACGTCATCGACCCGATGCTGCCGCCGCGCTCGCCGCAGCCCGAAGAAGAGACGCTGGCCGAGAAGGACGCCGACGCTCCGATTCGCGTCGCCATCGTCGGCCGTCCGAACGTCGGCAAGTCGTCGCTGGTGAACGCGATTCTGGGCGAAGACCGTGTCGTGGCGAGCCCGATCGCCGGCACCACGCGCGATCCGATCGACTCTCCGTTCACGTACAAGAACCGCGACTTCATTCTGACCGACACGGCCGGCATTCGCCGCAAGGCGGTGATCACCCAGAAGGTCGAAGGCTTCTCGGTGATGGGCGCGTTGCGCGCGACCGAAGACTCCGACGTCGTGGTGCTCGTGCTCGACGCGAACGAGGCCGGCGTCGATCAGGATCTGAAGATCGCCGCGCTGGCGGAGCAGAAGGGCCGCGCGCTGATCGTCTGCGTCAACAAGTGGGATCTCGTGCGTGGCAAGTCAGGCACGCAGAGCCAGTGGCGCGAAGAGCTCAAGTGGTACCTCAAGCACGTCGACTGGGCGCCGATGGTGTTCGTCTCGGCCACCGAAGGGCAGGGCGTGACGAAGATTCTCGATCTCGCCCTCGAACTCTTCGAGCAGCAGTACTTCCGCGCCGGCACGCCGATGCTGAACCGGGTGACCGATCACATCACCACCGAGCACCCGATGCCGTGGATCGGCGCTCGGGCGCTGAAGATCTACTACGCGATGCAGGTCGGCACGGCGCCGCCGTCGTTCGCGTTCATCTGCTCCAACCCCAAGAGCGTGCCCGATCGGTTCGAGCGCTACGTCTCGAACTACCTTCGCAAGACGTTCAGCCTGCGGGTGCCCATGCGCATCTTCTGGCGTGAGCGCCCCGGTCAGAAGCAACGCGCCCAGGCCGCGCAGGACTTCAAGAAGCGCGCGGAGCACCGCAAGGGCTGGAAGCCGACGAAGAACGCCAAGAACCGCAGCGAACGCGGCTGACGTCAGGCGAGGATCTTCACCTCGTTCTTCGTGTCGGGATCGAACGGCGAGCCCTTCACGTCGACCATGGTCTTCACGAAGAAGCGCACCTTCTCTTTCGGCCACGACTTGTCCGAGAGCAGCGCGGGAATGTCCTTCTCCATGCTGATGATGAAGAAGTCCTCCTGCGTGGCGCCGCCCGAGAGCTTGTAGGGGTACTTCAGCATGTCGTCCGACCGCGACGTGTTCGGCTCGGGGAAGACGTCCTGGCCCAGCGTGACCTCTTCGACGCGGCCGTCAGGGTGCACGAACTCGGCGAGGAACGCGGCCTTCATCGAGAGCACTTCGCAGTCTTTGTCGGCGGTGACGTTGAACTTGCCCTTCACGACGGTGTCGCCGATCGGCAGCGTGACCTGGAGCGGGTCCTGACGCTCGATGTCGGTGTGCTGCACCTTGACGCCGTGACCGCCCATGAAGTGCTTGGCTTTGTCGAAGAAACCCATCTGTCGCTCCAGGAGACTGCGGGTGTGCTCCGAAGACCCGAGGCGCACCGGAGGAGTGCAGGAAAGCTGTCAGAGCGGCCCGGTTCGGCCGCCTGAGTGTCTGACCCGCCCGGGTTGACTTGCCCACCCGACTGACGCGAGAAGCCCCCGCATGAAGCGCGTTTTCATTCACACGTTCGGCTGCCAGATGAACGTCAACGACACCCTCCGAATGTCGGAGGCGCTGTCGTCGATGCAGTACTCGCCGACGCCCACGGCCGAGAACGCCGACCTCATCATCCTCAACACCTGCTCCATTCGAGAGAAGGCCGAAGACAAGATGCTCTCGGCCCTCGGGCGCTACCGGCAGGTGAAGCTGCAGCGTGGCGCGCTCATCGGCGTCGGCGGCTGCGTCGCTCAGCAAGAGAAGAACCGCATTCTCGAGCGCGTGCCCTACGTCGACTTCGTCTTCGGGCCCGACGCGATTCAGAAGCTGCCCGAGATCATCGGCCGCGTCGAAGCCGACCGCGTGCGCGTCGTCGAGACCGCCTGGGTCGACAGCGAGTCGTACGTCTTCCCGCGCGCCGACCCGAACACCTCGCGCGGCAAGGCCACCGAGTTCATCACCGTCATGAAGGGCTGCGACAACGTCTGCTCCTTCTGCGTCGTGCCGCACACCCGCGGCCGCGAGGTGAGCCGGCCGTTCACCGAGGTGCTGCAGGAGGCCGCGAGCCTCACCACCGTCGGCGTCCGCGAAGTCACCCTCGTCGGTCAGAACGTGAACTCGTACGCCGGCGGCATCTCGTTCGCGCAGCTGCTGCTCCGCACGGCGCAGGTGCCCGGCATCGAGCGCGTGCGCTTCACCACCAGCCACCCGCAGGACCTCTCGGACGAGCTCATCGAGGCCTTCCGCATCGAGCCGAAGATCATGAGCCACTTCCACCTGCCGGTGCAGAGCGGCTCGAACCAGGTGCTCGAGCGCATGCGGCGGCACTACACGATCGCGCAGTACCTCGGTCAGCTCGAGAAGCTGCGCGCGGCTCGCCCCGACATCGCCGTCACGACCGACATCATCGTGGGCTTCCCCGGCGAGACCGACGACGACTTCGAGAAGACGTACCAGCTCGCCGAGCAGGTCCGCTACGCGGGCCAGTTCTCGTTCATCTATTCGCCGCGGCCCAAGACCGGCGCAGCGATGCGCGAAGAGGAATGGGGCTCGGTCGCCCACGACGTGAAGATCGCGCGCCTCGAGCGGCTCAACGCCATGCAGAAGAAGATCAGCGTCGAGTTCAACGCGAAGTTCGTCGGAGCGACGGTCGAGGTGCTCGTCGAGGGCTCCTCGAAGACGGACGCCACGCGCCGCTTCGGCCGCACCAGCCAGAACACCACCGTGAACTTCGACGGAGATGCTCCCATCGGAGCGCTCGTGAAGGTGCAGATTCAGTCAGCCAGCGCGGCGTCGATGTCGGGCAAGCAGCTCTCGGTCGACTCGTTGCCTGCGGTGATGATCCCCGAGGCAATGGTCGCTCCCGAGGTGTGCGTCGCCTGATAGTTTTCACCTCTGTCAGCCGTCGTGGGTCATGCTCTTGCGCATTCACGTCGTCTCGGAGGAACACACATGAACCGGAAGCTCGTCGTCTCGGCGCTCACCGCCGTCATCGCGGTCGCTGGTGCCGTCACCTCGCTTCGCGCCGACGCCGGCGGCTCGTTCAACAAGGGCAGCTGCACGTTCAACGGCAAGAAGCTGTACGGGAAGATTCAGATCGTCACGAGCTTCCCTGACGTGAAGGTTCAGGAAGTCTCGAGCTTCCCCGACGTGAAGGTGCAGAAGGTCTCGTCGTTCCCCGACTCGTGCGGCAAGTGGCAGTTCGTCACGTCGTTCCCGGACACGAAGGTGCAGTTCGTCACCTCGTTCCCCGACGTGAAGATTCAGTACGTGAACTCGTTCCCCGGCGCGAACTGATCGCCCGTGCGGCGCCTCGCGGCGGCGTTTCTCTTCTGCGCGTGCGTGACCTCGAAGCTGGAGGTGACGCCGCGCATCGTCGCGTCTTCGGATGATCCCGAACGGCTGCTCGCCGCGTTTCAGGTGGTGGCCGAGCCGTCGACTCCAGCGCGGCTCGAGAAGTCACGGGGCGGGAAGGGTGATCTTCGCGAGGTGTACCGAAAGGTCGCTCCGGCAACCGTCATCATTCGGGCTGGTACGAGCTACGGAAGTGGCGTGATCATCGACCCACGCGGGTTCGTGATCACGAATCACCACGTCATCGCGCACGCCGAGCTGGTCGACCTCAAGGCGAAGGTGCAGGTGCAGCGTGGCTCCCTCTCGCCCGAGGGCGTGATGGTGCTCGACGAGCAGCCGCTCTCGGCGTGGGTGCTGAAGAGCGACCCGCTGATCGATCTCGCGGTGTTGCAGCTCACCGACCCTCCAGCAGGGCTGCCGAGCGTGAAGATCTCGAAGCGAGATCCCGTGCCCGGCGAACCGGTCGCTGCGCTCGGGCATGGTGCGATCGGGCTGCTCTGGGCGATCAAGGACGGCGAGGTCGCGAGCGTGGGGAAGCTGGCCACCCACCTGGCCTCGCTCGTGGGCACGGACTGTGTCGTCGAGTCTGACGGTGAAGCGTCGCCCGCTTGCCGTTCTGCCGGAGCGTCGGTCGAACTCGAGCGCAAACGCCTCGAAGAGAAGGTGCCCGGGCTCGTCGTTCAATCGAGCTGTCAGATCTCTCCCGGTGATTCCGGTGGGCCGCTCGTGAGCCTCGGCGGTGAGCTGGTCGGCGTGAATGCGTTTCTCAAGACCGACACGCGCGCCGGTGTCGCGACCAACTTTCACGTGCACGTCGCCGAGGTGCGCAAGTTCCTCGAGAGCGTTCCCACCGAACCGCAGCGACGAGTTCCTTCACCGTGGGAGCTGGTGCTGCCCGGCGGCGTCTGGACCGACGTCGACGGTGACGGAAAAGACGACCTCTACACGTCAGGCACCGGGCCGCGCACCGCGTTCGTCGTGAACGCTTCGCAGCAGGCGATTCCGCCGTCGTTCATGACGCGACTGAAGCCCGACGCGGTGTTGGGGCAGGTGGGCGGTCAATGGATCGGCTGGTTCGATCGTGATCGCGCCGGCACCTTCGATCGCGTGATCCTCGGCGGCAAGGTCGGCCAGGCGCTCGAGTTCGATGGCCGAACGCCGGGACGTTTCCTGGGTGCCGCGTCCCTGCTCGATCCCGATCTGCTGACGCCATCGACGTGGCGCGCGATCGCGAACGAGCTCCAGGCGACGGTCGACTCGACCGAGCTGCCACTTCCGCCCGATCCCCTGGTGGGTGCGAAGGACTTCAGGCCGCGCGATCTCGACGCCGATGGAAAGCCAGATCTCATCACGGCGCGGCGTGGCGCCGGCTCGGTGGCGTTCATCGACGCGACCGGCGTGGGCAACCTCGAAGCCTCGACCGTTCGACTCGTCCGCCAGCTCAACCGGTGGTGGATCTTCGTCGGCGAGACCCGCGTCTACGAGTCGATCGACTTCACGACGATCGAGCGTGCGTGGCTCCGATCGGGCGGCCTCGTTCCATCGCCTGAGCTGCGCGGAGCCGACTGGCGCGCAGTGGTGCTCTCGAGCTTCACCGGGCTGTCCCGCGAGCGCGTGGGCCAGGCCTTCGCTGCGATGAACCTGTATCGACCGGCAACTCCCCCGAAGATGTTCCCAATCTTCGGCACGACGCGCGGCAAGGTGAGCACGCTGTCGGCGCCCAATCTTCCGCTCTCGATCGTCACCGCCTCGGACTCACAGGCGACCACGATCGCGTTCGCGCTCGAGGGCAAGTCGACCGAGACCTGGGCGCAACAGGGCTTTCCGGGCGCAGGCTTCCTCTGGTCTTCCAGCAATGGCCAGGAGTGGTTCCAGTTCGACACCGACGCCGACGGTACGATCGACACCGTGCTGATTCGTCGCGGCGCCACCCTCGAAGGCCGCCGCATCTCGAAGGACGGCGTCATCACGGCGGCGCCGGAGCTGGAGCAGGGAAGGCCGATCAAACCAGCGCTCATGAGTGATTCCGTGAGGGCCCAACGGCTTCGAACCCTCGCGACCGAGACGTTCGCTCCGGAGCAAATCGAGCCATGACGTCGCTCGAGTGGTTTCGTGAACGCACGGCTGCTCCACGCGCGCTGCCCGAGTTCCCGATCTTCGACGAGGCATGGCTCTGGTACCTGCAGGGCCTGGCGACGATCGCGCCTGCGCTCGAGACGGTCTGTCTCTACGCCGAAGACGTTCGACAAGGGCGCTGGCCCGATCGCGTCGAGCCCCAGTTCTCGGCGCAGGGCGTGTACCTCGCGCTCGCGCAGGAGATGTTGCTGAACCACGGCGATCGCCCGGGGTTCGAACGTGAAGTGACGGTTCTCTTCGATGCGCTTCGCGTCCACGTCGAGGCAGGCAAGTCGTTGCTCGATGACCCAGTGCTGAAGTCCGTGCCAGCGCTGCAGAAGTACGTCGCGCAGCTCGCAGACGATCAGCGGCTCTTCTCGGCCGATCTCGAGCGTGGGCGTCGCTATTCGATTGCGCTCCCGCCAGAGGCTTCGGTCACCAACTCGGAGCGGCGCGGGCTGCTGCTCGTGCTCGATCGCCCGGTCTCGACCCAGTTCAAGCTCTGGGCGCGCCGGGGACACAACGCGCTGTTGCTGCTGGTTCGCCAGACCGACGGCACGCTCGTGGTGTCGGCCGATCCTTCGCAGCGGCTTCGTCTCGAGTGGCTCGCCGAGAAGCTGTCGAAGCTCGACGATCACCCCTGGTACGCAGGAGAGCGCCACCTCGGAACGCTCATCGCATCGTCTCGCGATGGCACCACGCTCACGCTCGAGACGATCACGAAGGCGCTCGGCGCGAAGTCGACCCGATCACGTGCGCCTCTGTTCGCCGCCGCCGCCGCGATCGCGCTCGTCGGCGCATTGGTCTTGATGCAGCAGCGGCCGACCGAGCCGCCCCGCCGAGGCGCCAAAGGAGAGCCACTTCCTCCGGCGAAGGTGCTCAACCTGATGGCCGCGCAAGATGGGCCGCGCTCGTTCGAACCCTTCGCCTTGATCGCGGGTGTCTGCGGCTACGAAGGAGCGCGCACGCTCCACGCGCCGTGCCGCGACGCGCGCGCCGTTCGTGATCTGCTCACCACGAAGCTCGGCTACCGCCGCGAGAACGTGCTCTTCTTCGTCGATCGCCCCGAGCCCGGTGAACCCACCGACGGAGAACCGACCGCCGAGAACCTCAAGCTCGCCGTCGAGCGCTTCCGCTCGCGCTTCCCCTCGGCCGACGAGACCTCGAGCTTCCTCTTCTACTACTCAGGCCACGGCGGCTTCGAAGCCGGCGCACGGAAGGACTTCGGCGTGCTCCAACCCGCCGGCTATTTCGAGCGGCCCGATCGACCGATCTCCGAGCGCGGCTGGGACATGCAGGAGCTCGTCGACGATCTCCGAAAGGGCGTGCCCTCGAAGCACGTGATGCTGCTCCTCGACGCCTGCTACTCGGGCTGGGCGGCCGGCGCGAAGGGCGAAACCAGGCTCAGCGGCGAGCTGCGCACCTTGTGGAACGAACGCGCCGAAGTCGTGCTCTCGGCCGCCACGAAGGGCCAGCGCGCGTGGGAAGACGAGGCAGAGCCCGCCGCGTGGCAGTGGGGCGGTCACTCGGCGCTCACGGCGTTCCTCCTCGAGGGCCTCGGCCGGGCACAGGCCGACTCGAACGGCGATCACGTCATCACCGACGAAGAGCTCGCTTCGTTTCTCACCACGAAGGTGCCGCAGGCCGTGAGACAGTCCCGGCAGGCGGAGCAGACTCCGCAGTTCTTCCGCTTCGACGAACACCTGCCTCGCTCGGGTCAGTTCCTCTTCCTGCCCACGGAGCCCTGACATGCACGCGGTTCTTCTCTCGCTCTCCCTCGCGCTCGGCGCCGACAAGCCACCTTCGGAGAAGCCGACGCTGGCGGTCATGTACTTCGACAACCAGACCAACGACGCCAACCTCGACGTCATGCGCAAGGGTCTGGCCGACATGATGGTGACCGACCTCGTGTCGTGGGACGGCGTGACGGTCGTCGAGCGCGACAAGTTCGAAGCCGTCGTCGGCGAGCTCAAGCTGCAACGCTCGAAGTACTTCGACCAGGCGACGGTGGTGAAGATCGGCAAGTTCCTCGACGCCCGCTACATGCTCGCCGGCACGATGACGTTCAGCGGCGACAAGCTGATCCTCGACGCGCGGCTGATCGACGCCGCCGTGAACAAGAACGTCGTCACCGCGCGCGCGAACGGGCCGAAAGACGACGTCTTCGCGGTGGAGCAGGCCCTCGTCGAGCAGGTCGCCAACGGCATCGAGCTCAAGCTGAAGAACGAAGGCGCTCGTCGAAAGGCGAAGGTGCCCTCACTCGAAGCGCTGCTCGACTACTCGAAGGCGATCGATCTCACCGATCAGGGCAAGGTCGAAGAGGCCCAGAAGGCGTTCGCCGCGCTCGTCTCGAAGTCGCCCACGTTCCTCATGGCGCGCGAGCGCAAGGAGCAGGCGGTGAAAGCCCTCGAGGAATACAACAAGCGCAAGACCGAGATCGTGAGCGCCTCTGCGATTCGCGTGGCGAAGGCGGCCGACGAGGCGCTCAAGCGGGAGAACGACTTCGCGAAGCTGTCATCGTCGGAGCAGGCGGTGTTGCTGTCGATGCGCCGGGTCAAAGGCCACTTCCTCGGGCGAGTGCTGCGTCAGTACATCTCGAACAGGGAAGGGCAGCTGCGGGTCGTGCTGGTGCCGAAGAAGCAGCAGGCCCTCGAGGGCATGAAGAACCTCTACGCCAATCACCGAGCCATGCTCGACGAGCTCGCGCTCTACGGAAAGACGAACGGCAGCGGCCACAGCGGCACCATCACCGCCGAGCTGATGAACGACATCGCCGACTCCCGGCTCGGGCCCTTCACCATCGAGAGCGAAGAGGCGGCCTTCGATCGCACCATCAGGTTCGTCTTCCTCGGGCGGGTCGACGACGGCAAAGACGCCGAAGACAAAGATCAGAACTACACGGTCGCGCCGACCTGGGCCGATCTGTCTCCCGGCGACGCGGCGGCGTTGTGGAAGGAGATCGACGCCCGCATCGATCAGCAGATGAAGCGCGCGACCGCCGCCAGCGCGGCCGATCGTGATCGGACGGCGCGCGAGGCCATTCAGGCGATCGAGCGCAAGGCCGAGCTGCTCACGCGACTCCACCGCGACGAAGACGCCGTCGGCGCGTGGCAGATGATTCTCGATGCGTTCCCCACCGACAGCCGCAACCCGTGGCGCGAGAAGGAGATCAAGAAGCTCATCGGCGGAGAGCACGACTACGAGCGTGACCGCCGTGAGCGCTGGGAGAAGGGGCTCAAGACCTGTGAGGACATGGACCTGCGCGTCGGCAGTGGTGGCGCGGCAGACGAGCTCGTCAAACACCAGGGCCTCGTCGGCATCGACAACTTCTGGGCGACCGTCACCAAAGCGTGCCCAGCCACCGCGAAGACGCGCGGCGTGATGGCCTACATGGCGAAGGATCTCGCGATGGACGCGGCCCGGTACGGCGACTGCGAGCTCTCGAAGAAGTACTGGCGCGTCTACATCGAGATGGATGGCTCGGTGAGCGACATGCTCGGGTACCACAAGAACTACACGCCCTGGTGCGAGTACGGCGACGTCACGAAGAACGTGTTGTGGATGCGCTTCACCATGGACGGCGGGTGGACGCCCGAGGTCGATCAGTACCTCTCGTCGGTGAAGTCGTACGACGGCAAGCAGCTCGCGATCTCGGGCCACAACAAGAACAGCTCGGTCGATCTCTCGCTGTACCTCGTGCCGGAGGGGAAGGGCTGGAAGTGCCGCGACGCCACCTGGCGCACCCGCGACGGCGATCAGGTGACGGGCACGTGCACCGCGAAGCTCACGAAGGAGGCCGCCGACAAGGGCGACTTCGACGAAGGCTCCTTCTCGGCGACCTTCACCTTCCAGCAGGACGGCCACGGCATGAAGACCGAGCTCACCAAAGGCGACTTCCGCGTTCGCCGGCAGTGATCACCGCTTGCGCCACGAGAGCAGGCGCGCCAGCAGCAGCGCTCCGAACACCAGCACCGTGAACACCGCGGTGTAGATGAGAAACACCTTCCAGCCGCCGGTCGTCCACGGCAGGCCGACGCGCAGCTCCATCTCGTTGAACTGCGCGCCCGAGAAGAAGCCCGTGGCCATGGTGATCGGCAGGAAGAGCAGCAGCAGCACGCCGGTCGTCTTCTCGAAGCGCTCTTTGCGGTACTCGTCGAGCTCGGCGGTCTGGCTGCGAAGCGACTCCACCGTGTCGTGCATGCCGTGCAGCGAGCGCCACGCGTCGTAGCGGGCGTTGATGTCGGGCTCGTCGCTCACCCTCGCGTACCAGAGCGAGTTGGTGAAGAACATGACGTCGGCCCGCAAGGTCGTGCTCGGCGCCAGCGAGGCCCAGCGACTGCGACGCGATCGCCGCTCGAGCTCACCCATGCGCCGCGTGATCTCGAACGCCGAATAGCGCTGGCCAGTCGTCAGCAGGAACAACGCGAAGTCACCATCGAGCAGGGGAGGTTCGGCGCGATCTTCGAGTTCGAGCTCGACGCGGGCACCGCCGGTCGACGTCATCCAGTGCTCGACGTCGCGGTGGAGTTGCACCGTGCGCGCCTTCGTCTCGGACTCGCTGGGCAGGTTCGCCAGGGTAGGGGCCTCACCGCTGGCGAGCGCGTGAAAGAGCCCCTGCACGCTGCGTGAGCCATCGAGCATCGACGAGCGCGCCCTGTTGATCCGATACGCCCCGAAGACGAGCCAGCGCGCCTGACCGACCGCGCGGGTGACCTCCGAGAGGGCACGAATGGGCGCGAGCTGATCGAGTTCGTTTCCACCTGCGAGCGCCGACTGCTGCTGCGCCAGCTCGAACAGCGTCGTCTGCCCGGCGGTCTGCTCGATCCAGAACAGGGCGAGGCGGCTCGGGTACAGCGAGAGCCGCACGGTGCGAGCGCCCGCCTGCTTCTCGTAGTGGGTCACATCACCCTCGACCGCATCTCCGAGGAACGAGGTGACGACCGACGGCAACAGGCCTGCGTGCGCGCGCGTCCACGAGGTGCGGGTGAACCCGTGAGACTCCAGGAACGCGCCGTCGAGCGAAGGGTGCGTACGCACCGGCTTCACGAAGATCGTCCGCGCCGACGCGACGTGAATGTTCCGGCCTACGTGGTACCGCTGCCAGATCGTCTCCCAGACCTGCTCGCGTGAGAGGCGAGTGCCGACGAACGGTGGCGCCACGATCGTCGAGCGCCCCTTCGGCCACGCGTAACCGTCGGAGTACCAGGGGTCGGAGAGGCCTTCGAGCTCGGCCGGCTGATGCGAGAAGCGCGGCTGGCCTTTCTGTCGCGGCGTACCGTCGGGTTTGTTCGGCCCTTCGAGGCGATCGAGCGTCATCGCGAGATCAGCGAGCGAGCCCGGGCTCTCGGGTGGAAGCGAGATCGTGTGTTTGCCCCAGGCCTGCGGCTCGTTCGGCGCGTGCACCGCCATCAACTCGAAGCCGCGGCCGTAGCTCGACGACTGCGCGTCGGGCCGGGCGAGTAATTTCAGCACCGTCACGTCCTGCGGAGACGAGAGGAAGAGCGCGTCGATGCGCCGGTAGCCCGCGTCGGTGGAATGGTCGAGCGGCAGATCGAGCTGCACCTTCCACGCGCGCGAGAGCTCGGTTCGATAGAGATCGGCGTCGGCCTTGAGCCGTCTCGTCACCCGCGCCGGAATGAGCGAAGCGGGCAGGGTGGCCAGCTCGGCGGCCGTCGGCTTCAGGGCGAGCACGTTGCCGATCAACTCGACGAGGTGCTTCGGGCTGCCCGTCGAGCGGAACACGTGCATCGACGCGTAGAACACCGAGGCGAGCGCGCGATCGTACGGCCCAGCCGACTCGGTGCGCCCCTGCTCCCACTCGCTCACGTACTCGACGAGCGCCTCGGTCGCTTCAGGCCACTTCTTGTGCAGCGCGCGGTACGTCGCGAGGAACGCCCCCACCGTCACGTCGAACGTCGGCTCGTGCGAGCGAATCGTGAGGGGCAGCGTCGCCGCATCGAGCGCTTCGGCGCTGGCCACCACCGCCTCGGTCGACGAACGCAGGTTCGCGCCTCTCCATTGAGGCAGCTTCCAGTTCAGCATTCGCGGGTGGGCAGGCTTGCCCGCCTCGCGGGTGCCGGTGCCGATGAAGAATTCCTGCGCTTGCGGTTCGTCTCCGGGGTTGGGCCTGACGAAGCTCCAGGTCACACGGCCGGAATCGAACAGGGCCTCGACGGTATTCCGCAGGGCTGCGTCCATTGGTGGCGCGCGAGCATAGGGGTAGAACTCGGACATGACACGGCTCGCGTCGGTTGCAGCGTTCGCACTCGCCACGGTGGCGGCGGCTCAGCCCGATGGCGGCGTCGAGCGGCCGGTCGTCTCGGTGCTCTACTTCGACGTCGACGAGAAGCTGGGCGACCTCACCATGTTCCGCATAGGCCTGGCCGAGATGCTGATCACCGATCTCGCGCCGTCGGGGAACATCACCGTCGTCGAACGCGCGCGACTCGAAGACGTGATGGGCGAACTCAAGCTGCAGGCGACGAAGAACTTCGATCAGAAGACGGTCGTGCAGATCGGCAACATGATCGGCGCGCACTACCAGATCGCCGGCACCATCTTGAAGCCGTCGAAAGACTCGCTGCTCATCGAAGCCAAGGTCATCAGCCTGCTCACCACCAAGGTCGTCGTCACCGCGCGTGCCCGCATCACGAGCGACGACATTCTCGACGGGGAGCAGGTGCTGGTCGCCAAGCTCATCGCTGGCCTCGGCGACGCGGCGAAGCTCAAGCTCGAGTCGCCGCCGAAGAAGGCCGTGAAGCTCAAGCTCGACACCGCGGTGAAGTACGGCCAGGCGCTCGCCGCGAAGGATCAGAAGGACCCCGGGAAGGCGAAGGGGTTGCTCAAAGAAGTCGTGACCGAGCAGCCCGACTTCATTCTGGCCCGCATGGATCTCGCGGCGCTGGCAAAGTGAGCCCATGGCCGTCGAGCTCGAACCGCTGCTGAACCGTCTGTCTTCCTACGCTCCCCACTTCGGGCGCCTGCAGGGCGATCTCGAGGCGATGGTGAGCCGTGGCCGTGCCGGTGATTTCAAGGGCGTCATGCAGAACGCCCGCCTGGTGCTCGAGGCGCTGCTGCGCTCGCTGGTGACCGAAGAACTCAAGCAGACGCCCGGCAAGGCGATGCTCGACGAGCTGATCACCAAGTTCCGCCAGCAGGCGAACCAGGGCGTGGTGCCGACCACGATCCTCGCGCACATGGGCACGGTGCAGGCGTGGGGCAACCTCTCGTCGCACGATCACTCCGGCAGTCTCCAGGACGCGGGCGTGTCGGTCGGCCTCGACGAGGTCGTCGCCTCGCTCAACTCGATGCTCGCGGTGCTCGGGTGGTTCGCGACCAAGCGCGGCATCGTGCTCGACCCGGCGCTGCGCACGCCGCCGATTCCCTCCACGCAACCGGGCGCGCCACCAGTGCACCAGAGCTCGAGCGCCGTGCCTGCGCCGGCCGTCGCCCCGAGCACGACCGCGATCGAGCCGCAGACAGCCGCGACACCTGCGAGCAGAGGTCCACTGCCCCTCATTCTCGGAGCCCTCGCGATCGTCACGGTGCTCGGCATCGGTTTCGTCGCCACACGAAAGCCCGAGACCCCGACGGCGAAGCCGAACGAGAAGACGGTCAGCATCACGCCGTTCTCGGGGCTCGATGCGCTCTACGCCTCGTGGAAGGAGCCAGTGCCTCCCGCGGAGTGCAGAAGGGTGGAAGACGCTCCGAAGCTGGCCGCGATCGCGACTGACGCAACGGCGCTGGGCGTCGTCGAGCCGCAGAACCCCGAGGCGGCCTATCTGCTCGCGCGCGCGACCTACGAGAAAGATCGCTCCCGCCACCCGGCGCTCGACAAGGCGCTCGCGTGCACCAACTTCGCCGCGGCCTCGAACCTGGCCGGCCGCATCGCGCTCTCGCAGAAGGACTTCGACAACGCGCGCAAGGGCTTCCTCGCCGCCATCGCCGCCGCGCCCTCGTTCATCAACGCCCGCTTCAACCTGGCGCTCATGTACATCCAGTCGGGCGATCTCGACTCCGCGAAGGACCGGCTCGACAACCTGATCTCCGAGAACCCCGACTTCGGAGAGCCCTACCTCGTGCGCGCCGGCATCGCGCAGCTCAAAGGCAACGCCGCCGCCGCGAAGCAGGACGCGTGCGCCGCTGCCAAACTCGGCGTCGAGAAGGCCAAGGTGGAATGCGACAAGCTCTCTGCTGCGCCCTGATGCTGCTGGCCACCTCGGCGGTCGCGGGCACGAAGCGGCTCGCGATCGTCTACGGCCACAACGGCGGTGACGGGCCACGAGGCGCGCTGCGATATGCCGAAGCCGATGCCGCGCGCGTGGCGAAGGTGTTCGTCGAGGCTGGCCGCATCGAACCCGCGAACGTGAAGCTGCTCCAGGGGCGCCCGCTCTCAGAGCTCTTCGCGGCGCTCGAATGGGCCAAGACCGAAGCAAAGGCCGACAAGCAGACGCTGCTCTTCGTCTATTTGAGTTCGCACGCGACGGCCGAAGCGGGGTTGTTGCCGGGCGCCGAGCAGGTTCGATGGAAAGAGCTCAAGCGCAAGATCTCCGCGACGGGCGCCAAGGCCCGCGTCACGATCATCGATGCCTGTCAGTCGTCGGGGGTGATCGAGACCGCCGCCAAAGAAGCGCCAGCGTTCACCATCGAGGCCGAAGATCTGCTCACCGTTCAGGGCGATGCGTTCATCACCTCGAGCGCCTCGACCGAGCCGTCGCTCGAAGCAGGCCAGCTGCGCGGCAGTGTCTTCACCCAGCACCTGCTCGCCGGCCTCCGCGGCGCCGCCGACGTGACGCAAGACGGGCAGATCTCGCTCGATGAGGCCTACCGGTTTGCGTACGAACGAACCGCGGCAGGGGAGAGCGGCCAGCACCCGGGCCTCGCCGTGCGCCTCTCGGGCTACGGAGACATCGTCGTCACCCGCATTCGCGACGAGGGCCCTGGCGTCGTGGTTCCCCCAGGCATCGAGCGGCTCGTGATTCGCGATCCCAGCACGCGCGACGTCATCCTCTCGGCTGTGCGCCCTTCGGCGCAGAAGCTGCTCGTTCCCAGTGGCACCTGGCTCGTCGAGCTCGAGCGTGAAGGGAAACGAAAGGAAGGCCGCCTCGAGGTGCCAGCCCGCGGTTTCGGCTTGGTCGACGAAGACCAGCTCACGGCGCGTGCTCCGACCGCCGGCTTCATTCGCCTCGACGGCAACCGGCCGTGTCCCGAGATCGCGGTGAAGCTGCCGCTCCCGCTGCTCACCGAACTCAAGCGTCAGCTCGAGCCTTCGCTGCGACAGCTCTGTACCGAGCGCGAGGTGTCGGGCGCGACTCTGGGAAAGGACGAGCAGGTGATCGTGCTCACACTCGAGGTCGACTCGAAGCTCGTGACCCTCAAGCGCTCGATCGCGGAGCAGAAGCTGCTCGCCGACGACCTCGCGGCGCTGAAGCAGCACTGAAATCGCGAACCTGCATCGAAGTCGTGCTAGCACCTCGACCGCATGGACGCTGCCGCCGCACTTCGTGCGAGCCCGCTGCTCTCTGGTTTCACGGACACCGGAGTCGGCATTCTCGCCGGCATCGCTTCTCCGCGGTCCTACCCGCCAGGAACGCCGCTGTTCGTCGAGAACATGGTGAGCGACACCCTCATCATCGTCGGTGACGGTCGCGTCGCCCTCACCACCAAGAACGACAAGGGCGCCGATCTCTCGATGGGCGAGCTGGGGCCGGGCGATTGGCTCGGCGAGCTCTCGCTGATCAACACCGGCCAGCGTCAGTGCACCGCGACGGCCGTCACCGCCGTCACTGCCTTCGAGATTCGGCAGGCCGACTTCCAGAAGCTGATGGCCGTGAAGCCTCAGGCGTGCATCAAGCTGCTGATGGCCATCTGCACGACCTTCGGCCAGAAGATCATCACCACGAAGGACGCGCTGAAGACCCTCGTCAAGGTGTAGCCGCGCAACACGAAAGGGCGCCGGCCATTCCCGCGCGCCCGCCCGTTCGATGTCGCTCCTTGAACGTCGCGGTGGGGTGGGTTACCCACGAGGCATGCGCGCTTTCGTTCCCGCACTCGCTGCCGTCCTCTTGTCGACTCCGGCCCTCGCCGCTTCCCAGGGTGACTGGTTCGCCAGCCTCTACACCGGTGAAGGCGTCGAGCTGCGCAACGACGAGCGCATCTTCGCTCTCTTCGCGATCTTCAACGCGATGGGCTTCGATCAGGGCCCCGTCACCCGCAAAGATCCGATTCCCAAGGTCGTGTACCACCCCGTGCGCCAGGCCGTTCGTGGCCGCGTGATCGGTGGAGACCCCGAGGTTCGCAAGGCCGCCGACGCGTTCTTCGAGGCCCACCAGGTGCCGCTGCGTCGCTACCTCTCGTACGTCGTCGGCACGGCGCAGCCTCCGTTTGCCGCGGGCGCGAAGTCGAAAGATCTGCAAGACCTCAAAGGCCTCGAGGCCGTGCTCCAGAAAGCGTGGACCGGATGGAAGCTCGACGAGCTGATGGGCCAGGTGCAGGCCGAGTACCGCAAGTCGCTCAAGGCGTACCTGCCGGTGCTCGATGGCCCGCTCACGAAGGCCCGCGCGACGCTGAAGTCGGCAGACACGCAAGAAGCGCTGCTCGTCGTGAACCTCCTCGACGCTCAGGACACGGTCCGTGCGGTGGCGGGTGAGACCGGCGAGGCGTTCTTGATCGTCGGCCCCTCCGAGAAGCCGAACGTCGAAGGGCTCGTGCGTGAGTTCGCGCGCCTGTCGATCGAGCCGGCGGTCGCGAAGAAGATCGGCGGTTGGGCGGGTGGGCCCCAGGTGCTCCGCGAGGCGCAGCTCGCCGGCGCGAACGAGCAGAACGTTCAGGACTACGCCACGGCCGTGCTGACCATGGCCGTCGCCATGCGCTCGATGGACGCCAACGACGCCGCGTGGGACGCCGCGGCCGCGAAGGGCTACTTCGGCCTCAAGTCCGTCGCCAAGATGTTCGACGACGGCAAGCCGGTCGAAGGCTGGCTGCTCGACGCGATGCAGAAGGTCGAGACCAGCCGCCCCGGCCCCAAGAAGTAACGCCGTCCCCGGAGTCACCAGCACTTGGAGAGCTTTCTCTTCAATCTCGTCGGCGGCACCAGTGGCGGGCTCGCCTATCTGGTGGTCTTCGGCATTCTCTTCGTCTGCGGCCTGGGTCTGCCGCTGCCAGAGGACGTGTCGCTGATTCTGGGCGGCTATCTCGTTCACGACGGCAAGGCGCAGCTCGAGCTGATGATGCTCACGGGCTACCTCGGCATCATCGTGGGTGACTCGATGATCTTCACCTTCGGCCGGCGCTTCGGCTCGAAGGTGGGCTCGAAGCCAACCGGGTTCTTCGCCCGCATCGTCACGCCAGAGAAGCGCGCCCGCGTCGAGCAGCTCTTCAAGAAGCACGGCGAGAAGATCATCATGCTCGCGCGCTTCCTGCCCGGCGTTCGCGCCGTCACGTACTTCACGGCCGGCTCGGTCGGCATGAAGTGGCGCCGCTTCGTGCTCTACGACTCCATCGCGGCGCTCGGGTCTGCACCCATCTTCGTCTACCTGGGCTTCAAGTTCGGCGGCGAGCTCGACACCCTCATCTCGGCCATCAAGCGCGGCCAGCGCAACGTGCTGATCGCGATGGTGCTGATCGGCGTCGTCGCCTTCCTCATCAGCCGGTGGCGCGCGAAGCGTGAGCAGAAGCTCAACGAAGACGCACTGCGAGAGAAGCAGCTGTCTGGCGAGCACCCGATCGCGACCGTGCCCGCGACGCCCCCGCCAGAAGCCGTGAAGTGATCAGAGCTTGATCGTCAGGCCTTCGCGGGCGGCGATGGTGCCCTTGCGGAGCTTCTTCGCGGTCTTCACCAGCTCGTCCATCGCGTCGTCGTTGCGGGTGGGCTCGTGGTGGAAGAGCACGAGGGTGCCCACGCCCGCGTCGTCTGCGACCTTGACGGCGGTCTCGATGGTCGAGTGGCCCCAGCCGATCTTCGGAGACCCCGCGCGGCCGAGGTACTCGTCCTCGGTGTACATGGCGTCGTAGATGAAGATGTCGGCGTCACGGGCGAAGTCGATCAGCTGGGCGTCGCGCGCCGTGCCGTGCTCGGTGTCGGTCGCATAGACGATCGTCTTGCCGCGGCACTCGATTCGGTACGCGAGGTTGCCACCCGGATGGTGCGTCTCGATGGCAGTGATGACGCCTTCACCGATGCGCGCTTTGTCGCCGGCAGCGAACGGCTGGTAGTCGAGCTGGGCGCGAAAGACCATCTCGGCCGTGACGGGGAAGAAGGGCTGCTGCATCTGCCCCGAGATCACGTCTTTCACCGTGCGGCCATCACGCGTCGGCCCGCGAATCACGAAGCGGCTGCGCGGGTCGAAGATGGGCCCGAAGAACGGCAGGCCCTGCAGATGATCGTAGTGGTAGTGCGAGATGAAGATGTGGCCCTCGACGGGCCGCTTTGATGCGTTCCCGAATTCGCGCACGCCAGTACCGAGATCGAAGAGCACCAGCTCGTCACCGATACGCAGCTCGACGCACGGCGTGTTGCCGCCGTAGCGCGCCGTCTCGGGGCCGGGGGAGGGGATCGAACCACGCACGCCCCAGAACCGCAGCGTCATCGCGTGCGGAGGCGTTCGTGCTGACTTCTTCGAATCAGCTCGCCTGGGCTTTCGCGCCGTCTTCGCCGAGGAACTCAATGAGGTGACCTGACCGATCGCGCTTCGTCTTGAGGTACTCGACGTTAAGCGGATTCGTGAGGGTCCGCGACGGAATTCTACGGCGCACCGGAATGCCCTCGTCGACGAGCCCGGCGATCTTGAGCGGGTTGTTGGTGATGAGATCGACGGACTCGACCCCGAGGCCGCGCAGCATCTCGGCCGCGATGTCGTAGCGGCGCAGATCGTCGGCGAACCCCAGCTTCAGGTTCGCGTCGACGGTGTCGAGGCCTTCTTCCTGCTGCAGCTTGTACGCGCGAATCTTGTTGCCCAGCCCGATGCCCCGGCCTTCCTGGCGCAGGTAGAGCAACACGCCGCAGCCCTGCTGGTTGATGAAGTCCATCGCGCGATCGAGCTGCGCGCGGCAGTCACATCGCAGGCTGCCGAACACCTCGCTCGTGAGGCACTCGCTGTGAATGCGAACGGGCACACCTTCTTTGCTCTTCACGTCGCCCTTCACCATCGCCACGTGCTCGCGCCCGTTGCGGCGGTCGCGGAAGATCACGATGCGGAACAACCCGCGCTCCGTCGGGAGTGGCGACTCCGAGTACAGCTCGAGGTGCGCGGTCGACTTGCGGGTGGGGAGAATCTTCGTCTCGGCGTTCATCAAAACCCCTCGTTCAGAGTGGCCCCGGCCTCACAGCTCCGGGCGCGTTGCTGGTTGCGATGGTCTGATGCTCACCTTGAACAAAGGTTGCACAGCCACTTCAGGCTCCCCAGGACAGCGGGATGAGATCGACGACAGCGCCCGAAGGCACCTGTGTCTCAGCGGGAGCGATCGAAATCAAGTGGGTGGCCCCGACCGCGCTCGTAAGTGCGCCAGAAGACTGCGACGAAAGGGGAGTGGCCCACAGCTCAGACGCCCTTCGCTCGACCTGCGCCCGAACGAGATGTCGGAGCCCCGCAGGCTTCTTGATGGGGACCGAGAGCCTCCCCGGAAGGACGGGGATGGAGGCTGGAAGCCCCTGCATCGCGCGCAGGGCAGGGCGCACGAAGAGCTCGAAGGTCACCATCGCGGAGATCGGGTTTCCGGGAAGGCCGAAGACCAGGGTCTGCCCCTTCGTGCCCACCGCGAGCGGCTTGCCGGGCTTCATGGCCACCTTCCAGAAATCCATCGCGACGCCCAGCGACTCAAAAGCCTCGCGGGTGAAGTCCTTGTCGCCGACTGAGGCGCCGGAGACGGTGATGAGCACGTCGAACGAGAGCCCCTTCGCAAAGAGCGTTCTGATCGCCTCGAGCGCGTCGGGGGCGCGCCCCAGAATCGTCGGCTCGCCTCCGCTGAGCTTCACCAACTGGGCGATGACGGGCGTGTTGGTGTCGACGATGCGGCCGTTCGGAGCGTCGGTCACCTCACAGAGCTCGTCGCCGCTCGAGGCAATGGCCACGCGGGGGCGGCCAAAGACCGGAACCTGCGTCACGCCTTGCGCCCAGATCGCGCCGGCCTCACCAACGCCGATCACGCGGCCGGCGGGGAGCACGACGGAGCCTTCGCTCACGTCTTCGCCGCGATGCCGAACGTTCTGACCGGGCCTGGCCACCTCGTCGATGACGACGACACCGTCGGCGGCGGTGCGAACCTTCTCCTGCATCACCACCGCGTCGGCGCCGGCAGGCATCGGAGCCCCCGTCATGATGCGCGCGCAGCACCCTGGCTCGACAGGCAGGGAAGGGCGCTGCCCCGCAAAGATGGTCGAGGTCACCTTCAACGAAACGCCGGGGTTGGCCACGTCGGCAGCTCGCACGGCGTAGCCATCCATCGCTGAGTTGTCCCAGGGCGGCAGGGTTCGACTCGCCTGCAGCGGCTCCGCGAGGGCTCGGCCGATCGCAGCGCCGACCTCCACCACCTCTCTGGGCCGACGGGTCGCAAGCGCCAGAACGCGTTCCAGTGCCACTTCAACCGGGAGCAGACTCATGTTGGCCTCGTACCCAGTTCCAGCGGGTTGGGGAACCAGCAACCCCCCGGAAGATGGAGCAGACACCTTTCGATGTTGAAAAAGCACAGGAAAATGTGGGGTTTGGATTGACTCAAGAACCACACGTGGGGTAGTGCGGTCGCCTCCGCTCGTTTGAGCGCGCAAGGAGACAGCGTTGGCAAAAAAGAAGGCGTCCGCTGCCCGCAAGCCGAAGCCCGCGAAGAAAGCTGCAAAGCCCGCGAAGGCTGCGAAGAAGGTTGCACCTCCCAAGGCGGCGAAGGCCGTCGAGAAGAAGCCGGCGAAGGCTGAGAAGCCCGCTCCTGCTCCGGTCGAGGCGAAGAAGCCAGAGCCGAAGAAGGCCGAAGCCAAGAAGGGCGACGGCAAGAAGGGGCCAAAGCCCAGCGCGCCGATTCCGCCTCCCTCGCTGAGCGCGCCGACGCGTCGTGCCGATGGCTGGGCCGGGCCGATGCCCGACAAGCCACTGCCCCGCGCGACCAAGCTGCCGTCAGAGCTCGAGCCGCTCACCAAACGTGAGATGGAGCAGGTGCTCACCGTCGGCGCCCGCGGCGTCTTCGGCGAAGGCCAGCTCAAGGGCCGGCTGATCGTCTATCAGGGGTTCCCGTACCTCGAGGTCATCGGCCGCGACAAACGCGAGCTCTGGTTCCTGCTGCAGGGCCCCGATCAAGAAGTGCTGCCCGCGTACATGGATCACCGCGTGTCGGTGGCCGGCCTCATCAAGAAGCACCACAACTACGGCGGCACCATCGACGTGCGGAAGTACTCCGCGACGAAGGTCGAGTCGGCGGAGCCGGTGGTCGAGTCCGCTCCTGAAGAGGCCAAGCTGCTGCTCTTCTCGCCCGGCCAGATCGAGACCATCAGCCAGCCCGGCATGGCCGTCGGTCAGAAGGGCTATGCCACCCTGCGTGGACGCCTCGAGATGAGCGGCGACGAGTTCTATCTCGTCGTCACCAACCACGGCACCCGCCAGCAGGTCGCCTTCACCATCGAAGGCAAGGCGCAGAAGGGCCTCAAGAAGTACGTCGGCGAGATCATGGTGGCCACGGGCGTCATCGAAAAGATGACGGGCTGGGGCGGCACCATTCAGGCCGAGGTCTGTGAGCCCCGCGCGCCCGAGTACCCGCCCGTGTCGCGCGACACGATCGAGATCGCCACCGTCGAAGGCGCTTCGAGCAACCCGAAGACGGCCACGGTGAAGGTGAACCACGGCCTCGTCGTGAAGCTGCCCGAGAAGCAGGGCTACGTGTGGAGCATCGAGCCCTCGACCGCCAAGCGCCTCTCGCTGCGCGAAGTGAACCTCGACCCGCAGGGCCCCGTGCGTGAGTTCTTCTTCACGCCGCGCAACCCCGGCCTGCTCGACGTCGACTTCTTCCTCGCGAAGACCCACAACCCCATGCAGGTCTCGAAGCAGTTCCGGCTCACGGTCGACGTGAAGCCCCTCGAGGTCGTGCTGCCCTGAGTTTCAAAACCTGCGCACCCCGGCGCCATGCCGGGTCAACCGCGCGAAGCCGAACCCCTTCTGGAGGAAAGCCGTGAAGCGACTGTGCGTGGCAGTGCTGGTGACGATGAGCTCGATGGCGTTGGCGCAGGAGATCGGCACGGAGATCACTCCCGTGACGCCGGGCTCGGGCACCACCAAGCCGGCCAACCAGCCCAACGACAACCCGTACGCGAACAACCCGCCGCCCAGCAACACGGGCGACAAGCAGGGTGAAGTGAAGCCCGCCGCGAAGCCGGTCTCGGCTGACGGCATTCTCTCGGCGCAGAAGGGCGCCTTCGGCGTGCGCGCGACGTTCGGCGGCCAGGGCATCGGGCTCGCCGGTCGTGGCACGGCGGCGGCTCCTGTCGACACGGGCTCGCTCGGCTTCTCGTACTGGGGCAGCGATCAGTTCACGCTCCTCTTCGACGTGGGCGTGGGCCTCGGCATCTCTGGCGGCGGCGTGCTCTTCGGCTTCGGCGCGACCATCGGCATGGACTACCACTTCCGCACCTCGGCAGACGCGCTCCGGCCGCTCATCAACGTTCAGGTCGGCATCGGCAGCGGCATCGCTTCTGACATCGGCAACGCGCTGCAGCTCACCGCGCAGTTCGCCGGTGGCGCCGAGTACTTCTTCAGCCCCAGCTTCTCGATCTCCGGCCGCATCGGCCTGGGTCTGCGTCTTCCCTTCTCGTCGGGCAGCATGACGCTCACCACGTTCACGCCCGCGGCTGGAGCCGCCTGGTACTTCTGAGTCACTCCCGGCGTCAGGCTCGCTCGAGCCCGGCGTCGGCATCACCGGCTGGCAGTCGCGGAGTTGTTCGAGCGCGGCCGCCACTCGATCGTTATTCTCGATTCACCGCGGCCGGCACTGACTCGCACGCCCGCGGCGCAGCAACACTGAGGGCCAGCGGATGCGTCGCTCGACAGCGGCGCGATCTGTTGGCCCTTCGTCTTTCACACGCGGGTCGAAATCACGCGGCGCCAAGGCCGGGAATCTCTTCCTGCGCGCGCCGCTTGTCGGAGAGTCTTTTTGGCGATTGATGAAGAGCAGGTTCTGGCCCTGGTGCAGAGCGCCGGGCGGTTGGTTGGTATCAAAGAGCTGTTGCGCGCGGGGGGCTTGAACCCCGGCGAGCAGACATTGCTCAAGCGCATTCTGCGCGACCTCGTGAAAGACGGGCGCCTCGAGCGCGACGGGAAGCGCTTCGGTGTTCCCGGCAAGCAGCACGCCCGCAAGTCGGGCCCCGCGTGGGACGCCAAACAGCCTGCCAGCGTTCGGGCGAAGGCCGGCGTGACACCGGGGTTCCGCAAAGAAGGCGCTGGTCGGAAGGTGAGCGTTCGCGAGGAGCGCCCGCCCCCCGCCACCAGGGGGAAGAAGAAGTTCGAGGAGCGGACGCCTCGTGAGTTCGCGCCGCCGAAGCCGACAGGCGTGAAGTCGCCGGGGCCGAACCTGATCGAAGGCATCATCAACCACCACCCCGATGGCTTCGCCTTCGTGCGCGCGCTGACGGGCAAGTCCGAAGACGTCTTCATCCCTCCCGATCAGGCCCGCAAGGCGCTCGATCACGATCGCGTGATCGTCGAGGTCATTCCCCAGCGCGGTGGGCGCACGCTCGGCCGCATCGTCGAAGTGAAGCGCCGCACGCGCCAGCACGTCGTCGGCACCTACTGGGAGCAGAAGGGCCTGGCCTGGGTCGAGCCTCGTGAAGCCGAGCTCGGCCTCATCGACGTACCGAAGACGCAGCTCGCGCGGCCAGGCGATCTCGTGAAGGTGACGCTGGGGCTGGCCGAGAAGGTGCTCCGCGGTCACGAGCACCGGCTCACCGGTGAGGTGTCGGGGTCGCTCGGGTCCGAGGCGGATCACTCGGTCGAGGTCTTGTCGGTCGCGTTCTCGCGCGGCTTTCAGGACGAGTTCCCCGACGAGGTGATGGCCGAGGCAGACGAGTTCCCGATCGAGCTGACGAAGGCCGACCTCGAAGGGCGGCGCGATCTGCGCGACATGCAGCTCGTCACCATCGACGGTGAAGACGCGCGTGACTTCGACGACGCGATCTTCGTCGACCCGCTCGATCACGGCTGGCGGCTGGTGGTCGCGATCGCAGACGTCTCGCACTACGTGACGCCGGGCAGCGCGTTGAACACCGAGGGCCTCAACCGCGCGACGAGCGTCTATCTGCCGGGCCGCGTGCTGCCGATGTTGCCGGAGCGGTTGTCGAACGGGCTCTGCTCGCTCAAGCCGAACGAAGATCGACTCTGCATGGTCGCCGACATGGAGATCGATCACTCGGGCGTGACGACGAAGACCGAGATCTACGCCGCGGTGATGAACTCGAAGGCGCGCTGCACGTACACCGAAGTGCACCAGGTGCTGAACGGCGAGAGCGTGCCGCACCGGGAGTTCCTCAAGCCCATGCTGCACGAAGCGCATCGGCTGATGAAGGCGCTCAACAAGATGCGGGTCGCCCGCGGCGCGGTGGACTTCGACCTGCCCGAGACGAGACCCGAGCTCGACGAGCAGGGCCTGCCGGTGAAGCTCGTTCGCCGCGAGCGCTGGGAGAGCCACCGCCTCGTCGAAGAGTGCATGCTGGCCGCCAACGAAGCCGTCGCCAGGGAGTTCCGCGAAGCCGGCCGCGTCACCGTCAACCGCTTCCACGGCGAGCCTGACGAAGATCGTCTCTCGGCGTTCCTCACGCTGTTGGGCGCGTACGGCATCAAGATTCCCTCGGGGAAGATCGGCTCGAAGCAGCTCAACCAGATCCTCAAAGAGCTCGAGGGCCACCCGGAGCAGAAGGCGCTGCACCAGCTCGCCCTGCGCTCGATGATGCAGGCCGTCTACTCGTCCGAGACCAGCGGCCACTACGGCCTCGGCGCCGAAGACTACCTGCACTTCACCTCACCGATTCGCCGCTACCCCGACCTGCTGGTGCACCGTCTCCTCAAGCACTGGTGGAAGACGAAGCGCGAGCTGTCTGACGCCGAGCTGGAAGAGCTCGAGTCGATGGCACAACACTCGAGCGAGCGTGAGCGGGCGGCGATGCTCGTCGAGCGCGAAGTGAATGCGCTCTACAGCTGCCTGTTGATGAAGGACAAAGTCGGCGAGTCGTTCGCGGCGACGGTCTCGTCACTGGCCGAGCACGGCTTCTTCGTCGAGCTCGACGATCTGTACGTGGAAGGTCTCGTCAAAGGCGAGACCGTCTACCCGGACTTCGAGTTCGACCAGTCGACCTACCGCATCAGCTACAGCAACGGGCGCGAGGTGAAGGTCGGCCTCAAGTGCACGGTGACGCTGGCCGCGGTGAACCTGTCGAAGAAGCAGATGGACTTCGTCGTCGAGGGTTTCGCCGACGAAGAGGGAGCGCTCACGCCATACGCGGCGAACAAGAAGCGACCGTCGAAGGGCAGGGGAGGTGGGGGGCGCAACGAACGGTTCGAGCGTGGACCCAGGCGTGATGCGCGAGACGAGCGCCCTCGACGAGACGAGACGTCGCAGTGGGAGAAGAAGGCGCCCGGCCGTGCAGACGCTGGCAAGCCGTGGGACCGTGCCGAGAAGCCCGCGCGCTTCGAGAAGCCGGCTGCACGGTTCGAAAAGCCCACCCGTTTCGAGAAGCCCGCTGCCCGGCACGAGAAGCCTCGGTTCGAGCAGCCACCCGTTGCCGACCAGGAAGAGCGTCGCGCGCCGACCGAGCCCTCCGAAGGGGGAAAGCCGTTCGACCCCCGGGCCGTGCTCGACCGTCTCTGGAAGGAGCGGGGAGGGAAGCCCACGGCAGCGCCTTCACGGTTCTCGTCGAGTCGCGACGACGATCGCGGAGGAAACAGCCGAGGTGGAGGCCGGAACGATCGCGGCGGCGGACGTCGTCGCTGATCAGCGCATGTGCTCGGTGGCGGGCAGATCGGCGCCCGTCATCGGCTTGCCAGACAGCCGCGCTCGCATGCGGTTGAAGCCTTCGGCGTGCCACTCGAAGAACTTGGGCTTGCTGTTCAGCTCGGTCGCGCGCCGTCTCCACTCGCTCTCGGCCGCGTCGAGCTCTGCCAGCGTCGGCTGGCCAGAGCCCCGGCCCGTCAGCTCACGAAAGATCCACGGCGAACGAATCGCGCCACGCGCGATCATCACGCCGTCGCAGTGCTGCAGCAGCCGTTGCGCGGAGTCGAGCGACATCACGTCACCGTTGCCGATGATGGGAATCGTGGCGCGCGCCTTCACTTCGGCGATCGCCTCCCAGTGCGCAGGGGTCGACGATTCCTCGCGCGCATGACGTGCATGCACCGTCAGCCCGTCGAGCAGCTCGTTCGCGAGCTCGACGATCGGCAGGTACACCTTCTGATCCATCTCAGGCCGATTGAGCCCGAGGCGGATCTTCGCAGTCACGGCGCCGATGGGGAGCGAGGTGCGACCCTTCCAGGCCCGCAGCACCTCGAAGATCGCGCGCAACTTGTTCTTCCGCTTCAGCAGGGCGGGGCCGGCGCCGATCTTGATCACCTCTGGTGACGGGCAGCCGAAGTTCAGGTCGACGGCGCGCAGGTTCTTGAAGTGCGGATGCGTCGAGGCTGCCAACGTGTCGAGGTTCGTCAACGCCTCTTCGAGCTCGACTTCGTTCACGACCATCAACTGCACGCCGGTGGGCACGTCGCCGTCGAACGAGTCGATCAGATCGATGGTGCTCTTGTTGTTCCGCACGAGGCCACGCGCGCGGATCATCTCGGTCCACGTGAAGCCGGCGCCGAGTGACCAGCACAGCCGTCGATGCGCCGCGTCGCTCACGCTCTCCATCGGAGACAGAATGAACGGTGAGGCCAGCTCGAGGCTGCCCAGCTTCACGCCAGCACCACCACCGTCACGCCGTCTCCGCCTTCGGGGCCGTCACCAGGGCGGAAGCTCTTCGCGTACGGAGACGAGCGCAGGTACTCGCGGATCATCGCCTTGAGCGCGCCGGTTCCGTGCCCGTGGAGCAGAATCGCCGCGGCCTCACCGTCACGCGAGACGCGATCGAGGAAGCGCTCGACCTCGCGCATCGCGTCTTCGGCCCGCTGACCACGCAGATCGAGCGTCGGGCTCGCCAGCGTCATGGGCTTCGCCGCGGTCGCTTCGGCGCGTTTGATCTGCTCCTCCCTCTTCCCGGCAGAGGAGGGAAATCGGCTGGGCGTCACGGCGCTCTTCTTCGGTGGCAACAGCTCGGAGGAGGGGACCCGCATGCGCAGTGCGCCCATCGTCACGACCACGGCGTCTTGCGAGACGTCGACGATCTCGACCTCTGCGTCGAGCGAGCGGTGACGTGCCTTCGCACCGACCTTGATCTCCAGCGGAGCGAGCTCCTCGGGCCCCGACTTCAGCTCGGTGCGCACGTGGCGCTCGGCGACCGTCTGCTCGTTGATGCGCGCGCTGATCTCGGCAGCAGACTCCTTCGCCGCCTTGAGCGCCTTGTCGCTGCGATCGGTCTCGAGCCGCTCGACGAGGGCGCGAATCTGGGTGCGCGCGTACTCGAGCTCGGCTCGCAGCGACTCGCGAAACTTGAGCTCTTCTTCCTTCTTCTTCCGCTGAACTTCGGCGAGCTGCGCTTCCGCGTTGGCCTTGAGTTCACGAGCTTCACGCGCGTCGCGCTCGGCCTGATCGCGCTGGTCCAGCATCTTGCGACGCTCGTCTTCGGCCGCCTGAAGGGCCTTGGAGAGCGCTCCCCCGGCGTTCTCGGCGAGGTGGGTGGCGCGCAGGCAGATCGCCTCAGGCAGACCGACACGCCGCGCGATGTCGATGGCCGACGAAGCACCAGCGGCGCCGAGCTGCAGTCGATACGTCGGCGCCATCTTCTTCGCATCGAACCCGACCCGGCCGTTCACGAACCGCGGGTCGAGGTGAGCGAGCGCCTTCAGCTCTTCGAGGTGCGTGGTGACGAGCACCAACGCTCCCTTCTCGAGCAGATCCTCGAGCACGGCCGTCGCGATCGCCGCGCCTTCCCGCGGGTCGGTGTCGGCCGCGATCTCGTCGATCAGCACGAGCGCGCCCTTCTTCGCCGTCGAGACCACGCTCTTGAGCACGGTGACGTGTGCCGAGAAGGTCGACAGGCCCTGCTCGAGGTCCTGCAGGTCGCCGATGGCCGAGTGCACCTGGTTGAAGAGCGGAATCGACGAGCCGGGGTCGCAGGGAATCGGCAGGCCGGCGCGCACCATGAGCGCACACAGCCCGATGCCGGTCAGCGTGACGGTCTTGCCACCCGCATTGGGGCCCGAGACGACCAGCGCCCGTGCACCCTGCGAGAGATCGACGTCGTTCGCGATCACCTGATCGCCCTTGAGCACCAGCCGCGGGTGCCGCAGGCCCTTCACGTTCAACGGGCCGTGGGCGGGATGCACCGTGGGCGTCGTCGCGTGCAGATCGAGCGACAGCACCGCGATGGCCTCGAGCTCATCGAGCTCCGACGCCGCGAGCAGGCCGTCTTCGATCTTCGCCGCTTCACGCGAGACGAGCTGCGACAACTCCATCAACACCTTGCGCTCTTCTTCGAGCACCACCGAGTTCGCGATGGCGAGTTCGTTGCCGACGCCGATCAGCTCCTGCGGCTCGACGAAGAGCGTCTGGCCCGACTGGCTGGCATTGTGGACGATGCCCTCGACCTCGCGCTGATGACTCGACAGCACGGGCACGACGTAGCGATCGTTGCGAACCGAGTAGTAGCCCTCGCGCAGGTTCGTCGCGAACTTCTCGTCGCGGAGCAGATCGTCGAGGCGCGCTCGAATGCGCCGGTGCAGCCCACGCGCACGTTCACGGGCGTCACGCAGCTCGTCACTCGCGCGATCGGAGATCTCACCGCTCGCCTCGAAGCTGCGATCGAGCCGGGTCGCCAAGCGACCCAGCAGCGGCATTCGACGGCCCAGAGCGGCGAGCCCCGGCACCTTCTCGCGGCGCTCCTGCAGGACTTCGTACGCACGCTCGAACGCGAAGAGCGCCTGGCAGATCGCCATCAACTCGCGAGGCTCGAGCATGCCCGCCTTGGTCGCGCGATCGAGCGACGGGCGCAGATCGATCAACCCGCCGATGGGGAGGGAGAGCGGCTCCTGCTTGAGCCGGGTGGCCTCTTCGACGAGCTCGAGGCTCGCCAGCACTTCGGGAATGCCGTCGAGGAAGGGGCGGGCGATGCCACGCGCCTTGCCCACCTCGGTGCGGCAGCGCGAACCGATGGCAGCTCGAACGTCGTCGAAGCCGAGAGAGGTGAGGGTGCGATCTGAGACGTCCACGGAGTTCTCCACGAAGCACAGCCGCCGGGCTCATAGCCGCACCCGACCCCGCCCGCGACGTGTTCGCGAGGCGCGTCCTGACCGGGTGGCCTGTTCAGCGGGGCGGCAGGCAGGCCTCTTCGGCTGCGCCAGGGGAGCCATCGAAGTGGAGGCCGGACGCGTGTGACAGCTTCGTGCTAGGGGCGGGCGCGTGATCGGCTTCGTCGCGCTCATGCTCGCCGCCGCGCCCCATCAGGCCCGCCTCGCAGACGCACTCGAACTCGAGAAGCAGGGCGCCGACGCGCAGGCCCTCGAGAAGCTCGAGGCGCTCGTGGTCACTGACCCCACGTGGGATCTCGCCAGGCTCGAAGCGGCCCGCGTGCGCTTGAAGGTCGGGACCGAGCTGGAGCGTGCGAGCTGGCATGCCGACATCGCGCGCTCACTCGCTCCTGAGAACCCCCGCGCGCACTACCTGTGGGCGCTCGCGCAGGACGAGAACGGCAACCCGGTCGAAGCGACCCGCTCACTCGAGGTCGCGCTCTCGCTTCGTGCCGATTTCCCCGACGCGCGTTTTCGCCTGGCCGGGCTGCTGTCTGCCCAACGTCGCTGGCCAGAAGCCGTCATCGCCTGGCGCACGTATGTGGAGTCGATGCCCGCAGCGACGGGGGCCCGCCTTCAGTTGGCCCAGGCCCTCGAACAATCGGGCGATTTGAAGGGCGCCGAGACCGAGCTGCGAGGCTTGCTCAAAGTCGAACCCTTGCGGCCCGTCGCGACCCGTCGCCTCGCCGACCTGCTGGACAGGAGCGGCCACCACGACGAGGCCAGCCGCCTCAGGCGATCGCTCGAGCAGCCGGGACGAACGCTGCGCCCGTTGAAGCCGTCTGCTCGCTGACGCCTTCGATCTTCCGCGATCCGTCGAATCGGCTAGAGAGGCGACATGAATCTCCGACTGGCCGCTGGGGGGCTCCTGTTGGTCGCTGGTTCCGTGTTCGCCGCGGAGCCACCCGGTCTCACCGCTCCGACCGGCGAGGTGCTCAAAGAGCTGCGTCGCATCGAGAGCGCCGCCTGGCACGGGCAGGTCGACGTCGCGCGAATCGAGCTGCAGAACCTCGCGAAAGATCGCCCGAATGACCCGATGCTGCGGGTCTACGTCGCGTGGTGCTCGATGCCCACCGACGACGCGTGGAACCAGCTCAAGAACGTCTCGCAGATCTACCCCGATCTCTCGTGGGTTCACTACGGCATGGGCCGCATCTACATCGGGTGGAAGATGCGCGACCTCGCGAAGACCTCGCTCGACAACGCCCTCAAGAAGGACCCCAACTTCTACCCCGCGATCATCGCGCAGGGCGACATGGCACGGTTGAAGGACGAGCTCGACGAAGCCGAGACGAAGTACCGCGCCGCCCTCGCCATCGCCGACGACGCCGAAGCCCATGCCGGGCTCGGCCTCGTGCTGATGAAGAAGAACAAGCCAGACGACGCCAGGCCCGAACTCGCGAAGGCGATCGCGCAGTGGGCCGATCAGCCTGCGGCGCTCCGTGAACTCGTGAAGCTGCAAGAGGCCGCGAAAGACCCCGAGCTTCCGAAGAACCTCTCGCTGCTCGCCGATCTCCAGCCGAAGGATCGCGAGGTGCGCCGGCTCGTCGCTCAGCTCAAGTACGACGCCGGCGACAAGAAGGGCGCGCTCGCGGAGTACGAGAAGCTGCTCAAGCTGGGCAACCCCGACCTGATCACCGCGACGCGCATGCAGGCGATGTATCGCGAGGTGAACGACGCCGAAGGTGAAGAGCGCGCCAGCCTGCTCATGTCAGGCCTCGACAAAGAGGCCGTGCCGCCGCTCGTTCGCATCGCCGAACTGAAAGAGGCCCGGAAGGATCTCGACGGCGCCGAGAAGACGCTGCTCGAGGCGCTCGAGCGAAAGCGCGACCTGCCCGACACCTGGTACCGGCTCGGCAAGGTGAGCCTCGCGAAGAACCAGCCGATCTTCGCGCTCGATCGCTTCCGCCGTGGCGGCGCGAAGTCGGGTGAGCACAGCGACGACTGCAAGGCCGAAGCGAAGAAGCTCGAGGAGTCGTTCAAGCTGCCCGCCAAGCAAGCGAAGGGCTCGGTCGATCACATCTACGGCATGGTGGCCAAGACGCTGGAGGACTTCTACTTCGTGCGCCGCAAGGCCAACCCGAAGCTGAAGGGCTCGCTCAAGGTGCGCGTGAAGGTCACGGCCGAAGGCGTGGTCGAGACCTCGGAGGTCGTCGAAGACACGCTCGGCGACGTGCTGCTGGCAGGCCACGCGGTGTTCGCGCTGCGTGACGCCGAGTTCGAGATGAAGCGCCGCGAGCCCGTGTTCGAGTTCGAGCTCGGCGTTCCCGTGAAGAAGGGCAAGTGACATGGCCGTGCGGTTCGGCATCGACGTCTGGGTGAAGCAGAAGTTCCGTGCGCTGAAGGGGCTTCGAGTCGGAGCCATCGTCAACCCCACCAGCGTCGACGCCTCGTTCCGGCACCTGGTCGATCTGCTGCACGACGCTCCGAACCTGACCCTCTCGGCGCTCTTCGGCCCCGAGCACGGCATTCGTGGCGAGGCGCAGTACATGGTGGCAGTCGGAGACGTCGCGCGTGATCGCCGCACCGGCGTGCCCGTGTACTCGCTCTACGGCAGCACCTTCGAGTCGCTCTCTCCGAAGCAGGCGTGGCTCGAGAACCTCGACGCGCTCGTCTTCGACATTCAGGACGTCGGCGCGCGCTACTACACCTACATCTACACGATGGCGCTCGCGATGAAGGCGGCCGCGAAGGCGAAGCTCCCGTTCTTCGTGCTCGATCGCCCGAACCCCATCGGCCTCGACGTCGTGCAGGGCAATCTGGTCGGCAAGAAGTTCCGCTCGTTCGTCGGGCTCTACGAGCTGCCCAACCGGCACGGCATGACGGCCGGAGAGATCGCGTCGTTGCTCAACACGACCGAACGGTTCGGCTGCGACCTGCACGTGGTGCCCTGCGAAGGGCTGAAGCGCTCGACGACCTGGGCGCAGACCGGCCGCGACTTCATCTCGCCGTCGCCCAACATGCCCAGCCCTGCGACCGCGCTCGTGTACCCGGGCATGTGTCTGGGCGAGGGCACCAACGTCAGCGAAGGCCGCGGCACCTGCAGGCCGTTCGAGCAGTTCGGCGCGCCGTGGCTCAAGTCGCACGAGGTCGCGGAGTCATTGAACGCGCTCCACCTGCCTGGCGTCGTGTTCCGCCCATGCTCTTTCACGCCCACCTTCGACAAGTTCCAGGGCGTCTCGTGCGAAGGCGCGTTCCTTCACGTCACCGATCGCAGAGCGTTCGACCCCTTCGTCACAGGCATCGCCGTGTTCCAGACCTGCCGCACGCTCGGAGGCAAGGACTTCGCCTGGCGCGCCGACGCCTACGAGTTCGTCGACGACATTCCCGCGTTCGATCTGCTCTGCGGCACCTCGAAAGTGCGCGGGGGGATTGAAGCTGGCTGGCCACTGGAGAGAATCGTGGCGGGCTTCGCGTCGGAGCTCCGGCCGTTCCTGGCCGTTCGCGAGCAGCACCTGCTGTACGGTTGAGCCTGTCAGCACATGGCGAACGCGATCGGCATCTTCGGTGACACGGGCGGTGATCTCGGGCTCTTCGAGTCCGCGCTCCGGTTCTTGTCCGATCGGGGGGCCAAGCGCTTTCTCTTCGCGGGCGGCAAGTACGACGATCTCGACGAGTGGCTGCGCACCAAGCGCGACGAGATGCGCGCGCAAGCCGACTACTCGAACGGAGACTTCCTCGAAGACGTCTCGCGCTTCCTGCTCGGCCTCGAACAGAAAGATCGCCCGGCCGCGTTCGGAACCGCGTGGGAGCTCGCGCGGGCGATCGAAGAGATCATGCGCATGAAGGACAAGGTGCTGCGCACGCCCGAGAAGGGCAGCCTGCAGTACCAGGACCCCTCCGTGCCGCGGAAGGCCGTCGACATCGTGGGCGACGTCCTGTGCTGCGTGGTGCACGACAAGAACGACCTCGACAAAGAAGACATGGTGAACGCCGCGGTGCTCGTGCACGGCAAAGAGGCCGAGCCCAAGGTCGTGCAGATCGGCCCGCGCTTCTTCATCACACCCGGCCGGGTGAACGGTGGGCCGAAGTCGACGGTGGCGATGCTCGAGCTCGTCGACAAGCAGCTCACCTTCTCGGCGTGGACGCTCGACGGCAAGACGTTGATCGACAAACAGCCGATCGTGCTGAGCGCCGGCAAGACGAAGCTGTCGGTGAAGTGATGAAACGAATCGCGCTCATCGGCGGCTCCTTCAACCCACCGCACGTCGGCCACCTGATGGCCGCGCTCTACGTTCGCACCACTCGCGCCGTCGACGAGGTCTGGCTGGTGCCAGCCTTCAATCACCCCTTCGGCAAGGACCTCGCGCCCTTCGACGATCGCGTGCGCATGTGCGAGCTGATGGCCGAAGACTGCGGCCCGTGGCTTCAGGTGAGCCGCGCCGAAGGGCAGGTGGGCGGGGAAGGGCGAACCATCGAACTGCTCGAGTGGCTGTTGCCCCAGCACCCGAACACGCGCTTCGAGTTCGTGATCGGCAGCGACATTCTTGCCGACCTCCCGAAGTGGAAGGCGTGGGAGCGGATTCAGCAGCTCGTCGATGTCGTCGTGCTCTACAGGGCGGGCTACCCGGCGCCCGAGGCCGTTGGGCCCCCGATGGCTGAGGTCTCGTCGACCGAGATTCGCAAGGCGCTCGCGGAAGGACGCCGCCCCGACCACCTGGTTCCGCGTCGGGTGCTCGACTTCCTCGAGCAGCAGCGCCGCTGAGGGTCGGGTGGTGTGAGCGGGCAGGGCTTCTCTATGCTGCGCCGCCCATGAAGCTCACCCGACGCGAACTCGGCCTCGCGGCCCTCGGAGCTGCAACCACCGCGCGCGCCCAGATGACCCGGCCCGCAGCCTCGCGGTTGATCGTCTTCTTCACCCCGAACGGCACCGTGCCAGCGCGCTGGCGCCCGACCGGCACCGAGACGGCGTTCTCGTTCGGAGCGGGCACCGTCCTCGAGCCGCTCACTGCGCTTCGCGACAAGCTCGTGGTGATCGACGAGCTCGACTTCTTCGGTGCCGACAACCACGAAGGCGGCATGGCCGCGATGCTGACCGGCACCGAGGGCTCGAGCGGCGAGTCGCGGGGCATGTCGCTCGATCAGTTCGTGGCCGCGCGGCTGAACGCGGCGACGCGCTTCCGTTCGATCGAGCTCGGCGTCGCCACCAGCGCGTGGGGCTCCAGCCGCCAGACCCGCATGTCGTATTCGGGCCCCGGAGCCCTCGTGAGCCCCGACGACGATCCCTCCGCGGTCGCACGGCGGGTGTTCAACGTGGGGGCAGGCTCCGGCTCCAATCGGCTCGACCGCAAGAAGGCCATTCTGCGGCTCAATCGCGGGCAGCTCGATCGCATGCGGGCGATCGCTCCCGAGAACGAACACGCCAAACTCGACGCCCACAAGAGCGCCCTCGACACCCTCGAGGCTCGGCTGGTGGCGCCAACGGGCATGTGCGGCGTTCCAGCGATTCCGATGGGCCTGAGGCCGCAGCAGAACGACGCGTTTCCGCAAGTCGGCGCGCTCCAGATGGATCTGCTCGTCGCCGCCCTCGCGTGCGACGCCACGAAGGTGATCTCGCTCCAGTGGAGCCACACGGTCAGCCCGATCGTGCCGACGTGGTTGTCCCTGAACGAGGCGCACCACGAGCTCTCACACATGGCCGACTCCAACGCGGCTGGAGTCGATCGGTTCATCGCCGCCGAGCGGTGGTTCGCGCAGCAGTTCGCGACGCTGGTGAGCAAGCTCGAAGCGACGCCCGATCCCAATGGTGGTGGGTCGCTGTTCGACACGAGCCTGGTGCTCTGGTGCAAGGAGATGGGCGACTCGCGTGCCCACGTCTGCCGCAACGTTCCGATGGTGTTGACGGGCAAGGCGAACGGAGCGCTTCGCCTGGGCCGCTACCTGCGCGTCGCGGGCGAGCCACACCAGAAGCTGCTCGTCAGCCTCAGTCACCTGATGGGCCTCGACAACGAGACCTTCGGTGATCCCACGAAGAGCCGTGGCGCGCTCGCGGGGGTCGCATGAAGCGGCTCCTGCTCACGCTGGCGCTGGCCGCCTGTGAGGCGAAGATCGACGCTCCGGCGCCGCCGATGCCAGTCGACGACATGAAGCCAGTCGACTGCGCCGTGGCGCCGCTTCCCGGTCGACGACTTCGCAGACTCAGTCGGCCCGAGCTGGTTCGCAGCACGAACGAGCTGGCCGCAGCCTCGGTCGTCTCGGTGCAGGCCCTCGCGTCAGACCTCGTGGTGGACGGCTTCGAGACGTCGGCCGAGAAGCTGAGCGTCGGCGTGCTGCTCGCCGATCAGCTCCAGACGATGGCGGAGTCCGTGGGCGCAGCCATCGGTCAGGCCCCCACGCGGTTCGGAGGCTGCAACATGCCGACGGATGCCTGTCGCGACGCCTTCATCCGTGCCCTCGGTTCAGCGGCCTTCCGAAGGCCCGTCGATGACACGCAGCTCGCCGAATACCGCTCGATCTACGAATTGGCGCGATCCGACGGACACGGCCCTGCTGCGGCGCTCGTGGCCGAGGCGATGTTGTCGTCACCCTTCTTCCTCTACCGCCCGGAATTGGGCTCACCAGCAGGGGAGGGCCAGTGGGCACTCTCCGACGACGAGCTCGCCAGTCAGCTCTCGTACTTCCTCACCGGCGGCCCACCCGACGCCCAGCTTCGCGCCGCGGCTGACGCGAAGATGCTCCACGAACCGGCGCAGCTCGAAGCCCACGCCACACGCCTGTTGCAGGGCCATGACGGCCTCGGCGGATTCGTCGACGCGTGGCTCGAGCTCGACCGCCTCGACACGCTGCCGAAAGAGCCCCCGGTCTTCACGCCGGCGATTCGTGCGGCCATGCGCGAAGAGGCCCGTCGGTACTTTGCGCAGGTGCTCGAGAGCGGCGGTTCCTGGCAAACGCTGCTGACGGCCCGGTACGGCATCGTCGATCGGCAGCTCGCCGCGTTCTACGGGCAGCCGGCACCGACGGGGGTGACGTTCGAGAAGGTCGATTGGCCAGAAGGGCGCCGAACGGGGTTGCTGACCCTGGGCGCGCTTCTCGCGACGCACGGCAAGCCGTCGGGCTCGTCACCAGTTCATCGAGGCGCCGTCATTCGCGCCCGCATGCTCTGCCAACCGCCGCCACCTCCGCCGCCCAACGTGAACGCCACGCCGCCTCCTGAACAGGCTGGGCGCACGACCCGAGATCGTTTCGTCGCGCACTCGGCGAACCCGAGCTGCGCGGGGTGCCATTCGATGCTCGATCCACTCGGGTTCGCGCTCGAGCACTTCGACGGCATCGGGCAGGAGCGAGCGCTCGACAACGGGCTGGCGATCGACGCCACCGGGAAGCTCCTGGCGACGACACCAGCCGACGCCACGTTCGACGGCGCGAGGTCCTTGTCCGAAGCGATCGCGAACAGCGAAGAAGGTCGCTCGTGTTTCGTGACGCAGGTGCTCCGGTTCGGCATGGGCATGTCGGGCGCGCGAGATCCATTCACGTGCGTGGGCTCGAGCGTCGCGAACTCCATGACGCCTACGACGCCACTGCGAGACGTGGTGCTGGCGCTGGTGAAGGCCGATGGGTTTCGGCTGCGCGCCGGAGCGACGAACGGCGTTCAACCGATGCTGCCTCCGCCCGTGCTCACCATGCCCATGCCGCCGACGCCGCAGCCCATGAACGGCCTCCAGGTGACGCGAACCACGCAGTCGTCGTGGCCGACGGGCTATTGCGATGACGTGACCGTGAAGAACGTCGGCACCGTGGCGACTGATTGGGCCGTCGAGTTGGCCGTCGAAGGCACCATCAACAACGCCTGGAACACGCAGTTCACCGCATCAGGCTCGAACGTTCGTTTCGCCGGCGTTGCCTGGAACTCGCGACTCGAACCCATGGCGAGCGCGGCGTTCGGGTTCTGCGCCATGAAGTGATTCCGCGGGTCGGCCCGGCATGGGAACCCTGTCAGCCAAAGTTGGTCGGAGCCCGAAATGCGTTCGTGGCAGTGTGCCTCGCCATGGACGCACAACAGTGGATGCTGCAGTTCAAGCAGGTGCACGAGGCCGCGAAGAAGAACGGCACCGACGAAAAGCACCGCGCGATGAAAGAGGAGCTGGCGAGGTCGCTCGTGCAGGCCCAGGGCTTGTCCGTTCCCGAAGGCCAGGCGCATCGAAAGACCTTCCGAATCGCGCAGGCCTGGCAACTCGAGGTCAACGGTATCTACAAATGCCTGACCCGCGATGTGTCTGGCGGCGGTTTCAGCGCGCTCGTTCCAGGCAATCTGTCGGTCGGTGAAGAGGTTCAGTTTTCGCTTCGAATCGGCGCAGGCCAGGAGCCCGTCACAGGCTCCGCGTCGGTCGTCGCGGCGATCAAACAAGCCGGCAACTCGCGTGTGTCGTTCACCATCGTGTCGATGCCCAAAGCCGACGTCGATCGATTCGAAGACGCCATCTACGACTGCGTCCTGAGCCGCTACGCACGGTGAGAACCAACCAACCACCCTCGGAAACCACCATGACACCACTTCGCATAATGAGCGTTATGTAACCTCAGGACGATTGGTTTTCTGGGTCTGGTGGCGTCGATTTCGGACCGAGATCATCAGGGCCGGTTCGACTGCTTCATGGCGTACATCGCCTCGTCCGCGCGGTGCAGCAGCGCCGAGACATCGGTGGGTCCCTCCTCACCGCTCGAGGCGACGCCGATGCTGCAGCGAACCGCCCACTGACGAGCTGACAGGGCCTTTGCCAGGGCCAGGAGCAGCCGCTCCACCGCCAGCTTCGCGGCCGCGGCGTCGGAGCCTGGAAACACCACCCCAAACTCGTCGCCGCCGAGCCGGCCCGACACTTCTCCACTTCGAAGCGCGGAGAGAACCCCGCCCACCGCGCGGAGCACGTCGTCACCGGCTGCGTGCCCGAAGGTGTCGTTCACGGCCTTGAAACCATCGAGATCGAGCACTGCGACCGACAACTGCTGCCCATGCCTGGCGCAGCGGCGGAGCTCTTCGGCACACCGCTCTTTGAACGCCCGTTGGTTCAGCAGCCCCGTCAACCCATCGAGCCGCGCCAGGGCCTCGGCCTGGCGATACAGATGCCGGAGCCGCGCCAACAAGACGATCGCCCCCACGTACACCAGCAGCCGATCGAAGGTTCGCCAGAACAGAATGAAGGCGCCGTCGGCGATGTGCACTCCGGCCATCACATCGACCATGCCGCTCGCCGCGGTCGCCACGATCAGCACGGGAACGGAAGGCCACAAGCCGTGCCTCGCCGCGACCACCGCAATGGGCACGACGTGAAACACGGCGAGGCTGATTCGCGTGTCCGTCCACGCGTCTCCGAGGCCGATGACGGTGACAGCGAGCAACGCGGCAGCGACGTCGACCCACACAGCGACCTTCGGCATACGACTGGTGCGCAGCAGATTCGGTGCCACGCGGTGCCCTCTTGCTCCAAAACGAAGTTCAGACGGTTGGCTGCTGCTGTGGGTCGTCCCGCCCCTCGAGGCCGGCGTGGCGCGGGGCCACGCCTGTGGCGAGATTCCGCGTGCCGTGACACATCCGAACACCGGAGGACTGACGCCCCATGGGCCGCACCCGCCTCACCGATTCCACGGCGCATGTTCCGATCTCGTCACTCCCGGCCGCGGCGTTGCGCGCGGTGCTGCGTGAAGGCTACGGCGGGCGCGAGCTTCGTCGCGACGTGGTCTCGGGGTTCCTCGTCGGGGTGATCGCCCTGCCGCTCGCCATGGCCCTCGCGATCGCCGTCGGAGCACCGCCCCAGCAGGGGCTCTACACCGCCATCGTCGCAGGCTTCTTGACCGCCCTGCTTGGCGGCTCCCGAATTCAGGTCGTCGGCCCGACAGCCGCCTTCATCGTCGTCCTCGCGCCGCTGTCTGCGAGGTTTGGTCTGGGCGGCCTGTTCGTCGCCGGCATGCTTGCGGGCTTCATGTTGATCGGCGTCGCGCTGCTACGCCTTGGGCGACTGATCGAGTTCATTCCGTTTCCGGTGACGACGGGCTTCACAGCGGGCATCGCGTGCGTGATCGCCGTGCTGCAGCTGAAGGACTTGTTGGGCCTCGAGCTGAAGTCGAACCCGGAGCACTTCTCCGATCGAATCGTCGCCATGTGGGAGGCGCGCGCCAGCGCGAACCCGGCCGAGCTCGCGATCGGCGCCATCACGCTCGTGCTCTTGCTGCTGCCACGCTTGCCGAAGGCCCCACCGTGGCTGACGAAGGTGCCGGCGCCGTTGATTGCCCTGCCTGCGGCCGCGATCGTCACCGCGGTCCTCCATCACTTCGTCACGGGCGTCGAGATCGACACCATCGGCAGCCGGTTTCACACCCTGGTCGACGGCGTGCTGGTCGATGGCATTCCGCGCGTTCCACCCCACTTCCTCCTGCCGTGGTCCGCGCCCTCGGCCACCGGAGAACCGATCGGGTTCGATCTGCAGACCATTCGGGCGCTGCTGCCGACCGCCTTCACGATCGCGGTACTCGCCGCGATCGAGTCGTTGCTCTCTGCGGTGGTGGCCGATGGCATGGCCCGCACCCGGCACGACCCAGACGCAGAGCTGCTGGCGCTTGGCATCGCGAACGTGGTGACCCCCTTCTTCGGCGGCATTCCGGCGACCGGAGCGATCGCGCGTACCGCGTCGAACTTCAGATTCGGTGGTCGGTCTCCGATCGCATCCATGGCGCACGCACTCACGGTGTTGCTCGCGATCGTGCTGCTCGCTCCGGCCGTTCAGTACCTGCCGATGGCGAGCCTGGCGGCGCTGCTCTTGTTGGTCGCGTGGAACATGAGCGAGGCGGAGCACTTCATTCACACCGTGCGGGTGGCGCCCCGCAGTGACGTCGCGGTCTTGTTGACCTGCTTCGTGCTGACGGTGGTGTTCGACATGGTGATCGCGGTCACCGCGGGCGTGTTGCTGGCGTCGATGCTCTTCATGCGTCGCATTGCCGTGACGACCGAGGGCAAGTTCGTCGAGGCCGGCCTGCCCGTCGCCCTGCCCGAAGGCGTCACGCTCTACGACATCAACGGCCCGCTCTTCTTCGGCGCTGCCGAGCGCGCGATGGGAGCGATTCGCGCCATTGGCGACCACGTGAAGGTGGTGATCTTCCGCATGGAGCAGGTCGATCACGTCGACGTGACGGGGCTGGTGGCGTTGGAGTCGGTGCTCGACGAGCTCGGCCGCCACGGAATCAAGGCAGTGCTCGTCGGCGCGCCGCCGGCAGCGCTCGAGATGTTCACGAAGGCAGGCCTGAAGCCCGTCGAGGGGAAGCTGGCGATCTGCCGCACGCTCGATGAGGCGCTCACGCTGCTCGGAGCACGGGTGCATCACTATCGACGCACCCGGACGGGACCAGTGCGCGTTCACGTGATGGACCGCCACAAACGGGCCGCCGCGCACTCCCCTCGCCCCGTCGACTGACCTTCGAGTTGATCGGCAGCTACCGCGCCAGCTCGTCAGCCAGGACGTAGGGCGCGGCCTTGCGCTCGGCGATGCGTGCCGCGAAGTCGATCGCCGCGCACTCCCCTCGCCCCGTCGACTGACCCTTCGTGTGGAAGGCCGCTCCCGCGCCAGCTCTTCAGCCAGGACGTAGGGGGCTGCCTTCCGCTCGGCGATGCTTGCCGCGACGTCGTACGCCGCGCACTCCCCTCGCCCC
>JAACJQ010000414.1 GCA_016879935.1 Archangiaceae bacterium
ACATTCGCCGCGGCACAGGTTCTCGAGTGACAGCGGGGCCGCAGCTCATCAGCCTCGGCTCCGGCTTCGTCTCACGCGTTTTCCCAGCGCACCGCTCCCTGCACACGGGAGCGGCGTCTCGGCACGGACTCAGGCGACGTGCTGATCCTGGTTGGCGGCCGCTTCCTTCAGGTTCACCGCGACCAGCTTCGACACGCCCGGCTCTTCCATCGTCACGCCGTACAGGGTGTCGCCGATCTCCATCGTGCGCTTGTTGTGGGTGATGAGAATGAACTGCGACGTCTTGCTCATCTCCTTCACCATGTCGTTGTAGCGGCCGACGTTGCCCTCGTCGAGCGGTGCATCGACCTCGTCCAGCAGACAGAACGGCGTGGGCTTGATGAGGAAGATGCCGAAGATCAGGGCGACGGCGGTCAGCGCCTTCTCGCCACCCGAGAACAGGTTCACGCTCTGCAGCTTCTTGCCGGGCGGCTGCGCGAGAATCTCGATGCCGGGCTCACTCGAGCCGGGCTCGTTCGTCATCAACAGGCTGGCGCGCCCACCGCCGAACAGGCGCGGGAACACCTGCTGGAACTTGTCGTTGACGATGTCGAACGTCTCCTTGAACCGCTGGCGGCTCGTCTCGTCGATCGTCTTGATCGCCTCGGTGAGCTGCGCGAGCGAGGCCTCGAGATCCTTCTTCTGCTTCGAGAGGAACTCGAAGCGCGTCGCGATCTCCTGGTGCTCTTCGATGGCGGTGACGTTCACCTCGCCCATCTTCTCGACCTGAGCGCGCAGCTCCTTGAGGCGCTCCACGGCCTCTTCGCCGAGCTGCGGGTGCAGGTGGTACTGGTGAATCGCGTCGTGAATGGCGACGCCGTGCCGCTCCTGCACCGTGTTCGAGAGGTGGTCCATCTCGAGGGTCAGCTCGCGGGCCTTCAGGTTCAGCTCCGACAGGCCGTGGGTCAGCTCTTCGACCTCGGCGCGCAGCTCGCGGAGCACGTTCTCGTCTTCACGAACCTTCGCCACTTCGAGGCCGTGCGCCTCCTTGCGGGCGTCGAGCTCCTTGCGCGTGTCACCCAGCTTCGACTCGCGATCTTCACGGCCCGAGCCGGTCTCGGCGAGCCGCTGCTCGAGCTCGATGAGCCGCGCCGCGCCCTCTTCCTTCGTCGTCGCCAGACGGCCGGCGCGCTCGGTCAGCTCGTTCACCTGGGTGAACAACGAGTCGGCGCGCTGCCGGGCCGAGCTGCCACGCTCGCTCGAGGAAGCCACCTTCACCTTGAGCGCCGTGGCTTCGGCACGCGTGGTCTCGCTCTTGAGCGTCAGCGTCTCGAGCTCGCTCTGGAGCAAGTGCACGCGCTCTTCGCGTGACTGACGATCGGTCTGCCCGTGCGCCACTTCGCCCCGCGACGACTCGAGCTCGTGCGTCATGGCGTTCTTCGACGCCTCGAGCTGCGACAGCTCGGCGTCGAGGCCCGCGATGCGCTCGCGCAGCTTCACCAGGCTCGAGGCGGCCTGCGAGAGATCCTTCTCGTGGCTCTGCAGCGTCAGCTCTTCCTGATGCTGGTTCTTCTCGAGGCCCTTGAGCACCCCCTCGAGCTGACCGACCTGCTTCTGCAGCTCGTAGTGGCGGGTGATGAGCTCCTGGTAGCGCTCCTCGAGGCGCTTCACCTCGACGACGAGCTCGGAGATCTCACGCTTCTTCTGCAGCGCGCCGACCGTGGCGCCTTCCATGATGCCGCCCGTGACGATGCCGCCAGGGCGAATCACCTCTGCGTCCATCGTGACGAAGGTGTACCGGGGCGCGCGGGCCGCGAGCAGCTTCGCACTCTCGAGATCGTGCACCACCACGACGCCGTTGAGCAGGCGGTCGACCAGGGGCTTGAGCAGCTCGTCCTTCGCCTGAACCTGCGAGAGCGCCATCGCGCGCACCTCGGGGCCCTCGAGCGAGGGGAGCAGCTCGATCGACTCGTTCGCCACCGGCACGAACGTGGAGCGGCCTTCACCCAGCGACTTCAGGTACTCGACGTACTCGAGGCCGCGCTCGGGCGTCTCGACGATGATGTGCTGCAGCTGATCGCCCAGCGCCGCTTCGATCGCCTTCTCGTACTCGGCCGGCGCGGACACGATGTCGGAGACGAGGCCGAAGATACCGGCCTGGCGGAGATCTTCTCCCGCCTTGCTCATCACCGCGCGCACGCCGCGATCGAAGCCTTCGTAGTTGCGCTGGATCTCTTCGAGCGACTGCAGCCGGCTGCGCTTGTCGGAGAGCTCGTCGCGCACCGCGAGCACCATCACCTCGTTCTCGGTGAAGGCCTCACGCGAGCGAGAGAGCGTGGCCTGCTCCTCGCCGCTGCGCTGGGAGATCTCCATCGCCATCTGGCGGCTCTGCTCGACGCGCGCGAGCACTTCTTTGCGGGCGTCTTCGAGCTGCGTCTGCTCGGTGAGGAGTACGGCACGCTCGGCCGTGAGGCGCTCCATGCGCTGATCGAGTTCGCCGCGGCGTGACTCGAGGTTCGCCAGGTTCGACTCGTGGTTCGCGACGCGGGTCAGAATGTCGACCAGCTCACGGCGCTCGCCGTCGAGGCGCATGGTCACCTGCCCCATCAGCTCGACCGTGCGACGCAGCTCTTCTTCGAGCACGTCGAGGGCGACCTCGTCTTCACGCGACGCCACGCCCAGACGCGAGAGCTCGCCTTCAGCCTCGGCCTTCTCCTTCTCGGCGACGGCCTTGCGCTCGAGCACCTCGGCCAGCTCGACCTCGGCGGCCGAAACGCGCGCCTTCGTCGCGTCGAGGTCTTCCTTCCAGTGGCTGAGGTTCTGGGCGTCGAGCTGAACCTGCGACTCGAGCGCGTAGAACTCGGCGGCGGCGGTCTCGAGGGCCTGGGTCTCGATCTCGAGCTTCTCGCGGCGGGTGGTGATGTCCGCGTCCATCGCCTGCACCTTCGAGAGCTTCTCGGTCTCTTCGGCGGTGCGGGCGTCGAGCTGACCCGTCATCATCGAGCGCTGGCTGAAGAGCTCGAGGAAGCGGTGGGAGCTGTGGTGCAGCTCGATGTCGCGCATCTCGCCGCGCAGGCGCTTGTACTTCTCGGCCTTGCGGGCCTGACGCTCGAGCGAGTCGAGGCGCTTCTCGAGCTCGACGACGATGTCGTTCACGCGCAGCAGGTTCTGCTGGGTGTGCTCCATCTTGCGCTCGGCGGCGCGGCGACGGGCCTTGTACTTGGTGATGCCGGCAGCCTCTTCGATGAACGAGCGGCGATCTTCAGGGCGAGCCGAGACGATCTGACCGACGCGGCCCTGCTCGATGATCGAGTACGCCTTCGTGCCGACTCCCGTGCCGAGGAAGAGCTCGGTGATGTCGAGCAGGCGGCAGGTGGTCTTGTTGATCTGGTACTCGGACTCGCCCGAGCGGAACAGGCGGCGCGTGACCGAGACCTCAGGCAGGCCCGCGAGCGTCTCGGGCAGAATGTCCTGCTGCTCGACGGTGAGGGTCAGCGTCACTTCCGACATCGACAGCGGCGCGTGCGTCTCGGAGCCGTTGAAGATGACGTCTTCCATGCCGCGGCCGCGCAGGTTCTTGGCGCTCTGCTCGCCCATCACCCAGCGAATCGCGTCGACGACATTCGACTTGCCGCAGCCGTTGGGCCCGACGACCGCCGTGATGCCGGTGTCGAACGAGAAGACCGTTCGATCCATGAACGACTTGAAACCCGTGATGTCGAGCCGCTTCAGACGCATCTTGCTCGTCCCCTCGCCGCGCGATTTCGCAGGAGTGCGAATCGCTCCCGGGCCGGTAAATCGGCCTCGGAGCGCGCGAACTAACACGCGCGAGAGAACATGAGCAAGCGTGACACTACGTGGTGTGACGATACATCCAGGTGGTTGAATTCAGGGCCATGAGCCTCGGTGACGAAGGTCGTCAGCGGTTTCTAGCTCGCCATCTGCGCCGAGGCTGCTGACCACGGGTCGTTGTTCGCCCCCATCTGCCGATTCGAGACGGTATCGGTATGGGTTGCCCCACGGATCAAGCGGAGCACGCTCCAGCAGGCGTGCGGCCACGAGCCGCTCCGCCCAGTCCGCTTCAGAAGGCCAGCTGCCGTTCTGACTGCGGTAGGCGTTCAGCGCATCGTTGATGGTGAGCAGTTCGTGCCGAGCACTGCGACGGGACACCTGGTCGCGTTCGCAGAGCCCCAGACTCGGGGCCATGCAGACTGCCGCGGGAACTGTCAGCACAAGGCCCCACCACAGAAGGCGCTTTGCAACCCGGCCATAGCCGTCGTGCGCGACGGGCGCTTTCAGCATCAGCCCCACTTCACCAGAACGGCTACGCCGCTTTCCGGTCGACCAGCACCTTCACGGCCGAGAGTTGCCCGTTCACGATCGTCACGGCAGGCCGGCTGACGAGCCTGGTCACGGGCATGAGCACCGGTCGATCCGTCTTCTGGCGGGGCGGGGACTGGTTGGAGTCGGTCATGGCAAAACCCATCAAGAGCAACAGCAAGGCCAACGAGGGAACCCAGGCCGCGGGATGAAGTTGCGGTGAGTTGGAGCTGCGTCTGTCTCCGAAGACAGGACACTGCGGCAGCGACGCGCCGTGGCTGACGGCTCCGCACGACATTCTGTTCATGCACGAATGTGACAGTGGCGCCCGATCCATGACGCCGGTGCTGGGGCCTCAGGGAACCTCGATCGCCTGAAGACCCCGGCCTCCACCCGGCACCACCGTACGCAGAAGAACGACATCGCCCGACTTCGTCGCCTTGAGCTCCTTCATCAGCTCATCGCGGCTCTTCACCGGCTTGTGGTTGAGCTCGGTGACGACCATGCCGCGGCGCAGGCCGCCCTTCTCTGCAGGCGACCCCGGAGCGACCTCGACGACCGCAGCTCCGCCACGAATGCCGGTCGCGCTCGAGAAGCGTGGGTCGAGATCGTCGAGCGACAAGCCCAGTCGCGGAGGCGGCGCTTCACCGCTGCTCTCAGGACGCTCGACCGCGCCGAGGCCTTCGACGTCAGGCCGCGTGCCGAGCGTGACCTTCAGCTCGAGCGCTTTGCCCTGCCGAATGACCGACAGCGTCGCTGGCGCATCGGGCCGCTTGAGCCCGACGAGCCGCACCAGCCCCGACGCGTTCGTCACCTTCACGCCATCGAGCGCGACGATCACGTCCTCCTCTTTGATGCCCGCCTTCGCAGCAGGCCCGTTCTCGTTCACGTTGATGACGAGCGCGCCTTCACCGCCAGGAACGTTCAGCGCACGCGCCAGCGCTCCCGACACGTCTTGCGGCGCGATGCCCAGCCACCCGCGCACCACGAAGCCCTTCGTCTCGAGCTGCGGCAACAACGCCTTCGCCAGGTTCGACGGCACCGAGAACCCGATGCTGTTCGCGGCCGCGTTGATGGCCGTGTTGATGCCGATGACTTCGCCCTTCAAGTTGAACAGCGGGCCGCCCGAGTTGCCCGGGTTGATCGCAGCGTCGGTCTGCAGGAACTGATCGTACGGCCCGGCGCTGATGTCGCGATCCTTCGCCGAGATGATGCCGAGCGTGACCGAGTGCGCGAGCGCGAACGGGTTTCCGATGGCGACGACGAAGTCTCCGACCCGCATCGCCGACGAGTCACCGAGCGCGACCGACGGCAGCTTCTCGGGCTTGCCCTTCAACTTGATGAGCGCGAGGTCGGTGAGTGGATCGCGCCCGAGAATGTCGGCGTCGAACGCGCGGCCATCGTCGAGGCGCACGCGAATCGTCAGCGCGTCGGCCACCACGTGGTTGTTCGTGAGCACCAGCCCCTTCGAGTCGATGATCACGCCCGAGCCCGTGCCCGGAGCCGTCGGAGGCGCACCGCCCCTTCGCTGACGCATCGGCAACGGCAGGCTCAGCAGCTCGTCGCCCTTCACTTCCTTGCGCACGTCGATGTTCACGACCGCGCCCTTCACCGACTCAACGAGCGGGGCGAGGCTGGGCAGCTGGGCTTCCTTCGGCGTGACGGGCTGGGCGACGACGAGTGAGGCGCTGAGCAGCGTGGCGAGAGGGACGAGCCGTGACATGTGACGCTCCATGAACGATTCCATCGGCCGGCAACACAGACCGCCGATGCGCATTCCCCGTCTAACCATCGCTTTGGCGAGTGCACGCGAGTGGTGGTGTTTCGCCGAGGCATCGTGGAGTATGCGTGCGGGCCGAAGGAGCACCACCTCTTGAAGGTCACCCCCCTCTCCTCCTCCCTCATCGGGCTGCTGACGATCTCGACGTTGCTGACGGCCTGCCCGCCGCCGGTGAACCTGCCCGATGGCGGAGACGACAACACGATCGTCGTCGGCCCCGAAGGCGGGCTCTTCATTCGCAACGGCTACGCGATGGACTTTCCGCGCGGCGCCGTGACGACCGAGACGAACATCTTCATCACGCGGCTCGACACGGGCATTCCCGAGATCCCCGACCGCAAGCGCATCAGCTTCGGCTACCGGTTCAGCCCGACGAACCTGAAGTTCGCGACGCCGGTGAAGATCTACCTGACGTGGGAGAAGGACCGCCTCGTGAAGGGCGTCGACCCGGGCACGTACGACATGCGCCGTCAGTCGGGGAATGACTCGTTCCTGAACCCGCTGCCGGGCTCACGCACGAACACCACGCCCTTCGAAGCTGTCGAGGCGCCGACTGATCGCTTCGGCCTGTTCTGGGCGACGTCGCCGCTGCTGCCGAACATCGACAAGCTCGAGGTGAACCCGACGGAAGAGACGATTCGCGTCGGCGAGATGAAGGCGTTCACGGCTCGCGTGGTGTCTCCGACGGGTGAGACGATCGAAGCGCCGGTCACGTGGACGATCGTTCCCGCCCGGGTGGCGCGCGTCGACGCGATGGGCACCGTGACCGGCCTCGACCCCGGTGCCGCGACGCTCACCGCGACCGCCGGCATGAAGTCGGCGACCGCCAAGATCTTCGTCGTTCGTGATCCCCCGCTCGCGGGTCCCGTCACGGCGGCGCACGACAACCCGTTCCCCACCGGCAATGACTTGTGGAGCGGCGCGCTCGCTCCCGGCGGCCTCGGGACGATCTTCGTCGGCGAAAACGGAACGGTCCTGGCCCGCAGCGCGACCGACCAGTGGCAGCGGCTCTACTCGGCACCGGGCCTCTCGTTCCGAGCGGTCGCAGGCACCACCGCCACCAACGCCATCGCCGTCGGCATCAGCGGCACCACCGGCGTCGCCGTCGAGTTCAAGGGCACCGCCGCGCCGCGCGTTCGCCTCTTCCAGACCAACAGCGTCTCCGAGCTTTCGACGATCTGGTTCAACGGCACGCAGGGCATGGCGGCAGGCGTCGGCAACAACCTGCTCGCCTACCGCAACAACGCATGGGTCGAAGAGAACAACCCCACCCTGCGCAGGGTGATGTCGATCATCGGCGACGGTCAGGGTGCGTTCGCCGTGGTGAACGAGCTCGGCAGCATCTACCGCTACGACCCCGCTCGCCGCGTCTGGGACTCGCTGTACGACCGCGAGCTGGCCGTGCTGCTCACCACCGGCAAGATCGTCAACGCGACGACGGGTGAGTCGTGGGCCGTGGGTGGCGGCCGACTGTGGCACTTCGTGAATGGCGCGTGGACGGCGAGCAACCTGCCCACGAACCTCTCGACCGGGCAGTTCACCAGCGCCGACATCTTCGATCACCGGCTCTTCCTCGCGGGCAAACGTGGAACGTCGGCGCTGATCGCAGCGTACGACCTCACCACCCCGGCACCGCCTCCGCCTGTCGACGCCGGCACGCAGACCGACGCAGGGGCACCGGCCGACGCCGGGCTCGATCCCGACGCTGGGCTCGATGCCGATGCGGGCACTGCTGACGCTGGAGACATCGACGCAGGCGTCTTCGATGCGGGCGTCGTCACGCCGCCGTCGAATGGCTGGTCGGAGTACGCGATGCGAGGGCCTCAGCAGCCTCGCGGCATCGTCGGCGGCGGCGCGGCCTCGACGACTGGCTACGTCGTCGGTGACTTCGGCGCGGTGTGGGAATGGAGCAGCACGACCGCGTCATTCGTCGAGCGAAGCAAGGGCTTCTACGGCGACGTGGCCGACATCGCCGCGACCCCAACCGACGTGTTCGTCAGCGTCAACGAGTGTGTCGACTCGGCCTGCAGCCAGCGTCGCGGCCGCGTGATGCACCAGGGGACCTCGGGCTGGGAAGAGCTCGGCGCACCGCAACCATTCAGCCTCGAGGTCGCCGCGATCGTCGCGCGCAACCCGCAAGAGGTCGTCGTCTCGACGACCAACGCGCTCTATCGCTGGGACGGAACGCAGTGGCTCAACGTGCCTGCCGGCCTCGCGGGCCCGATTCGCGATCTCAAGTGGTGCGGCAACCTGCTGGTCGGCGCGGGGGACAACGGCTCGGCCTACACGGGCACGGCGAACCAGCTCGCGCAGTCGATGCTCCCCGGGTTGATGGGCAATGCACACGCCGTCAGCTGCCCGAGCCAGAACGAGATCTGGGTGGCCGGAGACGCCTACCTCGCAGTCCGTTCCGGCATGTCGTGGACGGCGCGCACCTCGATGTCCGTGCAGCAGGGCCCGTGGCGCACGCTCTACGCGCCGGGCGGCGGCGAAGCCTGGGCCTACGGCGATGCCCGCTTCGGCGTCTACTGGGACACGACCGCGCTCACCGCGCAGGAGTCCTTCCCCATCAACATGGACATCGCGACGGCCTCGTGGGGCACGTCCGTCGACAATCTGTACATGGTCGGCGGAACCAACCCGCCCGTGCGCTTCGGCTTCATGATGCGGTTCAGCGGCGTGCAGTGGAGCCTCATCGACTCGGGCAGCCAGCGGCGCGTCACCGCCATCGACGGCTTCACCGAGATGGTGAACGGCTCCCAGCGCACGACGTTGTGGCTCGGAACGCTCGGCGGGGGCGTGCTCAAGTCGGTTCAGCCGTGAACCCGGCGCCGATCGTCATCTCGGCGTTCGGCATTCCCTGGGCGCTGCTCGCGACCTTCAAGCTCGCCCCGACGTTCCTGGGAATGTTCGCCGACTTCGGGAGCGAGCTGCCGAAGCTGACCCAGCTGATGGTCACGCCCTGGGCGCCGCTGGCTCTGGCGTTCGCCGGGCTGGCCGTCGTCGCCGCGACGCTCAGGTTCTCGAAGAGCTGGGTTCCCCTCGCCGTCGCGATCATCACGACCCTGCTGCAGCCGGCGATCTTCGTGATGGCGATGTACCTGCCGATCTTCTCGATCGCCGGCCGTATTCAGTGACGCGTCAATCGACCTGCGCGACCTTGTTCCGCTCTTCGAGGAAGCCGTCGACCGCCTCGGCGATCTGATCAGCCAGTGACTGCTGGTACTCGGGGCTGGCGAGGCGCTGCTCGTCTTCGGGGTTCGAGAGGAACGAGGTCTCGACGAGAATCGACGGCATCTTCGCGCCAAGCAGCACGACGAAGAGCGCCTCCTTCGTGCCGAGATCCCTGATGCCCTTGTAGTCAGCCGACAGGCCGCGAATGAGCGACTTCTGCACGCGCTCGGCGAGCCGCTGCGACTCACCCGTGTTCGCCTTCGTCGCCAGGTCCGCGAGGATGTACTGGAGGTCGTTGATGCCGCGCTCCGTCGTGGCGTTCTCACGGGCCGCGAGGCGAACCGAGTAGCGGTTGCTCGAGGTGTTCAGCGTGTACGTCTCGATGCCGCGCAGAGTCTTCGACGGGGCCGCGTTGCAGTGAATCGAGATGAAGAGGTCGCCGTGCTGACGGTTGGCGATGCGGGTGCGTTCGTCGAGAGCGATGAAGGTGTCGTCGTCGCGGGTGAGCACGACCTCGAGCCCCTGCGCTTCGAGCTTCTCTTTGAGCTTCAGCACCACTGCGAGCGAGACGTCCTTCTCGCGCACGCCGGTCGGGCCGATCGCGCCCGTGTCGTGACCGCCATGGCCTGCGTCGATGATCACGCGCTTCACCTTGAGGCCCAGCTGCTGCGCGAGCGACACCTCGTCGGCCTGCTGGTGCTTGGCGAGCGCGGCGAAGCGGGTTCGGGCAGCCGGGTCGGGCTTGCGAGCACCCACGCGAACGTCACGCAGCTTCTCCTGGAGCGACGCGATGGGAGACGCCTCTGACGGCTCGACCGCCGCTTCGTCATCGGTCGCTTCGGGAGCGGCAGCAGGCTCGGGGCGAATCGTCACGGGCGAGCGGCGGGCCTGAGCGACGGGAGCCTCTTCTTCACGCTCCGGGTTCGCGGGCAGCGTCGGCGGCTCTTCACGCAGCTTGCGCAGCGCCTCGGCCAGCGCCGACACCTTCTTCGTCGTCTCTTCGACCGGCGCCTCTTCCGCGACCTCTTCGACGACCTGCTCCTTCGCCTTCTCGTGCTTCGTCACCTTCGCGACGACCGGCGCCTTCTTCGGCGCCTCCTTCTTCGGCGCGACGGGGGCAGGCAGCGACGCGAGCAGCTTCTGCATCTCCTTCTTCTTGTCGTTGGCCGAGTCGACCGACTGCTCGAGCACCTGGCGCGCCGCGCGTGGGTCGTCACGGCGATCGGCGAGCAGCTGAGCAAGGCCGAGCGCTGCGTCGTCGGTGAGCCGGTGCTTCGACCAGCCGTCGATCAACTTCCGCCACGACCGCTCGGCGGAGCCGAGGTCGTCGGTGTTCTGCGAGAGCCGCGAGAGATCGGAGTACAGCTGGCCCGACATGAAGAGCGCTTCGGGGGCGCGATCGCTCTTCGGGTACTTCGTCGCGATGGTGTCGAAGCGCTTCGCGACGTTCAGCCAGTGATGCCGCAGCGAGCGACGCTTCTCGTCCTTCTTCAGCTTCGCGTACTCGGTCTTCGCGGCCTCGTACGCCTCGTCGGCGGCAGTCGCCTTCGCGGCGCCCCAGGCAGGGAGCGTCGAGAGGAAGCAGATGATCAGCGTCGAACGGATCAGGAGCATGGGTCGCTACAGGCCTGATGATGTGACCACGGGGCACACACGCCGGCAAAAAAACGGCAGCACGCCACGCGCGACCTCCAACCTGATCCTTGCTGATCAACACGATGCGCGTCGCGCTACAGTCACGTTCGCGAACATGGCGCCGCCCAAAGATCAGAAGCAGGGTCAGGCAGGAGCCTCGTCGAGGCAGCTCGACGCCGTTCCCGAGCGCCGCTCGACGGGCCAGATCCCCATCGCTGGAGGGAAATCGCCGACCGGCCAGATTCCCGTGCAGGGCGGCGCGAGCAAACAGTCGCTCCCGCAGGTCGCCGGGAAGTCGACGAACGGCCTGCCGCAGGTGCCCGCGCGCGCTCCCACCGGCCAGATCCCCGTGCAGGGAGGCAACAGCAAGCCATCGCTCCCGCAGGTCGCAGGGAAGTCGCAGAACGGGCTGCCGCAGGTCGGCGCGAAGCCGACACGCACCACGACCGGTCAGATTCCCATTCAGAGCGACCCCGCGACGAGCGGCCCCCACCCGATGCCCGGCGTGAACGCCGTGTCGCTCGACCCTTCGCAGGTGAACAAGGCGCGCCTCACCGAGGTGCAGAAGATTCAGAACAACGACGCCTTCGCCTCGTGGGGCGCCCAGCGAAAACGCGCCAACTTCATCGCCACGCCGACGGACCCGGGCTCGATGAAGGTCGTCCAGGAAGAAGAGTGGATCGACCCCGACTACAACCCCGATGGCTCCGCGCCGCTGCCCGAGTGCCTCGGCCGTGAGACGTGGCGCGCGCTGAAGGCGCCGTTCACGAGCAAAGAGGGCAAACGAACCAAAGAGTCGTACGAGCAGGCGTTCAAGCAATTCGCCATCGGATTCAACGATCGCTACGACGAAGACGCGCCGGGCAAACCGCGCGGCCACATCTACGTCTGGGACGTCAGCCGGGCGATGAACTGCGAGATCCCCCACTTCGCCGGTGCCCGTGAGCTCTCGCTCGCGCAGACGGTCGATTGGCTCAAACACGAGGGCCCGATGCGGGGCTGGCTGAAGGTGCCCGAGCTCGACGCTCCCGGGCTGGCGAACAAGGGCCTCATGGTGGTGGTGATTCCACGTGAGGTGAAGCTGCGCCAGATGGCCATCGTCACCCCGCAAGACCCCAGGGGCGGGCTGCTGCTCACGGGGGCCGGGCTGGTGGTCGGAGCCGATGTCCCGCTCCGCGAGATGCTCGGGACCGCCGTCGTCGACTGCTACTACCACCCGTGAACGTCAGCCGAGGTCTCGCTGACTCCACTCACGCGACTCGGGTTCCTCGATCTGGCCAGCCGTGAGAGAGTGCCCCGCATGGCAGATGAAGTGTCGTTCGCGCCGCTGACGAAGGAGACCGCGGCGCAGGTGTCGGCAACCCTCCAGCAGCTCCTGTCTGACGTGAGCGCGCTGGTGGCCCTCGCCGAACAGACCGAGTCACCCGAAGCCGCAGCCCTCGTGAAGAACGCCGTCGCCGAGGTGATGGTCGTCGCGCTCAATCAGCTCGGCCGCCCCCTCATGGGCGCGTGGGACACCGTGCTTCCCGATCGCTTGAAGTCTCACCTCGCGACCGCCATCGAGATTCCTGCCCTCGGCGCCGACGAAGAGATCAGCACCGACGAGCACGAGGCGATCTCGTAGCCGTCACCACGCGCAGGCGTCGACCAGCACCTTCGCCAACGCTTCCACGCCCTGCTGATCGATCGCGTCGAAGCGGTTCGTGTTCGGGCTGTCGAGGTCGATGACGCCGAGCACGCGGCCGTCTTTCAGCAGCGGCACCACCAGCTCGCTGTTCGACGCCGAGTCACACGCGATGTGGCCGGGAAAAGCGTGCACGTCGGGCACCAGCACCGACTCTCGCTTCGCCACCGAGGTGCCGCACACGCCCTTCCCCACCGCGATGCGCACGCACGCCGGCTTGCCCTGAAATGGCCCCAGCACCAGCTCGTCGCCCTTCAGAAAGTAGACGCCCGACCAGTTCAGGTCCGGCAGGTGGTAGCCCATCAACGCCGACAGGTTCGCCGTGTTGGCGATCACGTCGCGCTCCCCCTCGAAGAGCCCCTTCGCCTGGCGCACCAGCTCTGCGTAGACCTCGCCCTTGGTTCCTTCGGCCCGCCCATCGTGGAATGCGGTCATCTCGTTGCCTTTCGAAAACAACTGTGCCACGAGCCGCGTCGTTTCGAAGCACATGACGCCCTGCCTCACGGGTAGGGACGCGAAGGAGGTGACAGGCTCAGATGACGACGATTCGTGTCAAGGACGGCGAGTCCATCGAGGGCGCGCTCAAGCGCTTCAAGAAGGCGACGGAGAAGGCAGGCATTCTCTCCGAGATCCGCAAGCGCGAGCACTACGAGAAGCCATCGGTGAAGAAGAAGAAGAAGATGATGGCTGCGAAGAAGCGCGCGGTGAAGAAGTTCCGCAAGGGGTCCTAAGCCCCTCCCTCAATGACAACGCCGGCCGGCACGATGTCGGCTGACCTGTCAGGAAGTTCCCGGAGGTTGGCGACATCAGTTGCCAACCTCCGTTTCTTTGAAGCACCACCTCGTACCGAAGGAGACACCATGGCCACGCTGAAGGAGCGTCTCGACTCCGAGATCAAGGATGCAATGCGCGCGAAAGACGAGCTCAAGCTCGGCGTGCTGCGCATGCTCAAGAGCGCCATCAAGTACAAGGAAGTCGAAGGTGAGAAGCACCTGCTCGACGACGCCGGCGTCATCGGCGTGATCACCACCCTCGTGAAGCAGCGCCGCGATTCGGCCGCCGAGTTCAAGGCCGCCAACCGCCCCGAGCTCGCCGAGAAGGAAGAGAAAGAGATCGTCGTGCTGCAGACCTACCTGCCCTCCCAGCTCGACGCGGGCCAGCTTTCCGAGGCCGTGAAGGGCTGCATCCTCGAGGCCGGCGCCAAGACGATCAAAGACCTCGGCGCGGTCATGAAGGTGGCCTCGGCCAAACTCAAGGGTCAGGCCGAAGGCAAAGCCATCAGTGAAGAAGTGAAGGCGCAGCTCTCGCGGCTGGCGTGAGCCTCCTCCAAACGGGCCGGTGCACTGCGCATCGGCCCGCGTCGTTCGTGGTTATCCCTGACGGAGGAGTGCTGCCCAGTTGCTGATCCCCGAGCACAAGATCGACGAGATCCGCGAGCGCGTCGACATGATCGCGCTGGTGCAGCGGCATGGCGTCGAGCTCAAGAAATCGGGGCGCAGCTACAAAGGGCTCTGCCCGTTCCACCAGGAGAAGTCGCCCAGCTTCTACGTCTGGGCCGACACCCGCCGCTTCAAGTGCTTCGGCTGTCAGGCCGGCGGAGACGCGATCAGCTTCGTGCAGCGCCTGCTCGGCAAGCCGTTCGTCGACACCGTGCAAGACCTCGCCAAAGAGCTCGGCATCGATCTCGAGGCGGCCGTCGACCCCGGCATGCGCGAGAAGCAGCAGATCAAAGACGCGACCGACTTCGCCGCGCAGCACTTTCAGCAGCGCCTGTGGGACCCGGCCATTGGCCACCACGCGCGTGAGTACCTGCGCAGCCGTGGGCTGACCGACGACCTGATGCGCTCGTTCGGGCTGGGCTGGGCACCCGTCGCGTGGACGGATCTGGCCGATCGGCTTCGGGAGCAGGGCCTGCTCGCGTTCGGAGAGAAGGCCGGTCTCGTCTCGCCCCGCAGCAAGGGCGACGGCTTCTACGACATGTTCCGCGGGCGCGTGATGATCCCCATCCGCTCGCCTGAAGGCCGCACCATCGCCTTCGGCGGCCGTCTGCTCGAGGGCGACGAAGGGCCGAAGTACCTGAACTCGAAGGAGTCGCGGCTCTACAACAAGTCAGAGGTGCTCTACGCGACCGACCAGGCGCGTGACGAGATTCGCAAGAAGAAGTCGGCCGTACTGTGTGAGGGCTACTTCGACGCCATCGGGCTGCATCAGGCGGGTGTGAAGCACGCGGTGGCGCTGTGCTCGACTGCGCTGACGCCGGGTCACATGGCACTCCTCTCGCGGCTGGAGGCGAAGGAGCTGGTGCTGCTGCTCGACGGCGATGAAGCCGGCCGCAAGGCCGTGGAACGACTCGCCGGGCCGATTCTGGCCGCCGGGCAGTCGTCGCGCGTGGCCGTCCTCCCTGAGGGTGAAGACCCAGACACCTTCGCGAAGAAGCAGGGAGCCGACGCCGTGCAGCAGCTCGTCTTGAAAGCCAGACCGCTGACCGAGCACTTGTTCTTCACCATGCTCCCCGGTGCGCACGGCTCGTCGTTCGAAGAGAAGATGAGCGCGCTCGATCGCCTGAAGGCGGTCACCTCGGTGCTGCCTGTCGGGCTGGTGCGCAGCGCCTTCTTCGGCGCCATGTCGAAGCACTTCGGCATTCCGGCCAGTGAGCTCGAGACCGCCCTCAAGAGCAAGAATCCCCAGCAAGTGCGGGCGGCTCCGAAGCCTGGGAGCAACGAGCCCCGGCCTGACCCGATGGAGACGCTCTACGCGGCCTGCGTGCTCCGCGACAAACGCCTGATCGGCAAAGACGAGCACCGCTGCTTCGACGAGCTCAAACACCTGGGTCTGAGAACACTCGTGCTGTCGATTCAAGGTGGTACGGCACCCGAGGAGGCGCAGTACGAGGCCTCCGACGTCGTGAAGCAGGCCCTCGCCACTGCGCGAGATCAGCTCCCACACGACGAAAACCAGCTGGAACCGGCGTTTCACTCGGTGTGTCGCAGGGTCAAGCTGCGGGCCATCGAGGAGCACTTGGCGCGAATCGCCAAAGAGACTGCTCAAACGCCGGGCGCGTCAGAGTTGACCGACGACGCCCGGCTGCTGCTCGAGCAACGCGGCCAGCTGCTCGAGCTCAAACGAAAGCTGATGTCACAAAAGTGAGGCCCCGCCGGTTGAAGTGAGTACAGAAGATTCTCGCGCAGGAATTTGAATTGTGTTCGGCCTTTGGGGTAAGGGCCGAGCCTTTGAGCCGTTCTCCTAAAGCCCCGTAGGTGCTCCCGACCATGCCGAACAAGAACGCCCGCGCCTCTGACAAGAAGAAGAAGGACGAGAAGGACCCGAAGAAGAAGGCGAAGGTGGCGATCAAGACGGAGCCCGAGAAGCCCGAGGCGAAACGTCTGGTCCTCAAGCCCAAGCCGGTTGGCGCCACCGCCACGGGTCCCCAGCAAGACGCTGCTGCCCTCGCACGCGCGAAGCTCTTGAAGGCCAAGGGCCACAAGGGCGCGCAAGAGGTCGATGGTGACGAGGTCGAGGAGCAGGCCGAAGAGGCCATGCTCGACGCCGAAGTCGACCCCGACGCGCAGAAGGAAGAGGTCGAAGAAGAGCCGGTGACCGAGCGCAAGGAGGTCAAGGATCTCCTCGAGGCCGGCAAGCAGAAGGGCTTCCTCACCTACGACGAAGTCAACGACGCCCTGCCCGCCGACGTCGTCTCGTCCGATCAGATCGACGACGTGATGTCGATGTTCGGCGACAACGAGATCGAGGTCGTCGACGCGCAGAAGTCCGTCGACAACACCGAGGTCAAGCCGACCGTCGCGGCCGAAGAAGAGCAGGAGAAGAAGAAGGAAGAGGAGGCCGAAGAGGAAGAAGAAGAGGCCCCCAAGATCGCCGACGAGCCTGGCGCCAAGTCGAACGATCCCGTTCGCCTCTACCTGCGCAAGATGGGCTCGGTCTCGCTGCTCACCCGCGAAGGTGAAGTCGAGATCGCCAAGCGCATCGAAGACGGTGAGAAAGAAGTCATGCGCGCACTGCTCGACTGCAAGGTCGCGGTGCTCGAGGTGATGGAGATCGGCCCCCGCCTCAAGGCCGGCAAGCTGCGCATTCGTGAAGTCCTCAAGGACGCGCCCGAAGAGCCGGCCCGTGAGGAAGAGGAAGAGTCGTTCGAAGAGGCTGAGGTCGTCGAGGGTGCCGAAGGCGCCGAGGTGCCTGGCGTGCCGGGCGCTCCGAAAGAGATTCAGCTCAACGCGGCCGAGCTCAACCGCATCGAGACGATCAACAAGCAGATCGACAAGTTCAAGAAGGTCTACAAGGACCTGGAAGACGTCGAAGAGGATCTCGGGGGCCGCAAGAAGCTCTCGGAGGTCAAGCGCAAGGAGTTCAAGCAGGAGGCCGTCGAGCTTCGCGAGAAGCTGATGGAGGCGCTCGAAGAGATGCGCCTGTCGAAGAAGATGATCGACCGTGTCGTCAAGCACGTGTCGGACATGATCGACCTCGTCAACCGCTCCGACGACGAGCTGCGCGACATCGAGCGTCAGTACGGCGTGCCGCTCAACGAGCTGAAGGTGTGGCTCAAGGAGTCGACCGGCAACCCGCAGGCCCTCAAGCGCCTAGCCCGCCGCCTCAACAGCACCGACGAGCTCGTCGAGGCCCTCGATCGCGACGTGCGCACCGCGCTCCGCCGCATCAAGAAGGTCGAAGAAGACGCGGGCATGGAGATCGAGACGCTCCGCAAGAAGCACGACGCGATTCGGCTCGGTGAGCGCCGCGCCGAACGGGCCAAGAGCGAGCTCGTCGAGGCCAACCTGCGCCTCGTGGTGTCGCTGGCCAAGCGCTACACCGGCCGCGGCATGCTTTTTCGCGACCTGATCCAGGAGGGCAACCTCGGCCTGATCCGTGCGGTCGAGAAGTTCGACTACACCAAGGGCTACAAGTTCTCCACCTACGCCACCTGGTGGATCAAGCAGGCGATCACCCGCGCGATGGCCGACCAGGCCCGCACCATCCGGATCCCCGTCCACATGGTCGAGGTGATCAACAAGCTCGCCCGCGTGCAGCGTCAGATGCTGCAGGACCTGGGTCGCGAACCGACGCCCGAAGAGCTCGCCAAAGAGCTCGACATGACCCCCGAGAAGGTCGTCGAGGTGCAAAAGTACGGCCGCGAGCCGATCTCGCTGCACACCCCGCTGGGCGAGGACGGCGACTCCGAGTTCGGTGACCTGATCGAGGACTCCGAGGCTGTGGTGCCGGCCGACGCGGTCAGCTTCACGCTGCTGCAGGAGCAGCTGCACGATGTCTTGGACACCTTGTCCGAGCGCGAAGCAGGTGTGGTGTCGATGCGCTTCGGCCTGACCGACGGCCAGCCCAAGACGCTGGACGAGATCGGCAAGGTCTACGGCGTCACCCGCGAGCGGATCCGCCAGATCGAGTCCAAGACGATGTCGAAGCTCCGGCACCCGTCCCGCTCCCAGGTTCTGCGGGACTACCTGGACTGAAACGCGCCTG
>JAACJQ010000415.1 GCA_016879935.1 Archangiaceae bacterium
ACGAAGTCCAAGTAGGCTGGAAGTCCAACCTGGGGTGGATCAGTTTCACGCCGGCGGGTGGATCACTTTCAGAGCGGCTGAAGCACGCGACTCGGCTCACACGACTCGGCTCACGCGACTCGGCTCAGGGGACTCGGCGCACGACTCCGCTCACGCGACCGGCTCACGCGACTCGGCTCACGCGACTCGGCTCACGCGACTCGGCTCAGGGAACTCGGCGCACGACTCCGCTCACGCGACCGGCTCACGCGACTCGGCTCAGGGAACTCGGCGCACGACTCGGCTCAGGCAACTCGGCGCACGACTCCGCTCACGCGACCGACTCACGCGACCGACTCACGCGACCGACTCACGCGACTCGGCTCACGCGACTCGGCTCACGCGACTCGGCTCACGCGACTCGGCTCACGCGACTCGGACCAGCACGTCGGAAGCACGTTCCACGAACCTGAACGCCTCAACCACTTCCCTCTGTATTCAATGCGGGCGCTGCGCCTCGACGGCCTGCTTCAGCTGCGCCACCTGCGCCTCCTCGAGGGCGCGCGACACGGTGGGCAGCGCGCGCTCGAGGTACGTGAAGCTCTCGTAGGTGGCGTCGAACTTCGCGCCCCAGCGATCGACGAACTCCAGCCGGAGCGTGCCGTCGGGGTTGCTGGTGAGCTTGGGCGTCGGGTCTGCCGGCTTCGCCTCACCCGCCGGCTTCGTGACGGTGACGGCCGACGGAGTGCCAGACGCAGGCGCAACCGCAACCTCGGTCTCAGCGCTCTTCTGACACCCGACGAACGACAGGGCGGCGGCAAGGAACAGGGCTCTCATCGGAACTCCTTCGAAGACGGTCATTGGCAGGCCTGGGTGCGGTCGATGACGTTGAAGTTGCAGTAGCTGTGGGTGCCGCAGGCGAACACGCCGCTCCACGTGTTGCAGGCGCTCACCCACTTCTGCGTCACGCCGCAGGTGGGCGGTGTGGGGTCGGTCGTCCAGATGAAGGTCGAGCCAGTCGAGTTCGCCCAGCCCGGGTTGAAGCCGCTCGTCACGCACTCGTAGCCATACGCCGGCACGCCGCACGAGCTGCTGTGGGTGCAGCCGGTGAAACCGTTGGCGAACTGCACCGTGTCCATGCCGTTGCAGTTGTAGTCGTAGCCACCGCAGGTGGTGCGCGGCCCGGTGAAGAACGCCGTCTGCCCGGGGAAGGCGTTGAGGTCGGTGTCGCAGCAGTCGGTGCCGACGAGTGAGTAGCCGGTCGGCGCTGCTCCACCGGGAGCGGTGCAGCGATTCACCGCCGCGCCCGTGCCGAAGCCGTCAGCGTCTCCGTCGACGTACATCGCCGAGCAGGTGCCCGAGGTGCACTCGCAGCCCACCGTGCACGTCGAGCCTGGCGCCTTGTCGTTGTTGTTGCAGCTGCCGCCAGCGCAGTAGTTCGACGACTTGCACGAGGCCGAGCAGCCACCCGCGCAGGTCGAGTAGCAGCTCCCGCTGCCGTTGCACATGAAGGTGCCGCAGGCGTTCTCGGGGTCGGTGTTGAGGGTGTGCGAGGTACACGTGCCCACGTTGCCGGCGATGTTGCAGGCCGAGCAGCCCGAGGTGCAGGTGGAGTTGCAGCACACGCCGTCGACGCAGTTGCCGGTCGCGCACTCGCACCCATCAGCGCAGCTCGTACCGTTCGACTTGTCTGCGACGCACGCCCCCGAGCCGGTGCAGTAGTTGCCCGTCTTGCAGTACGCGCTGCACACGGCCTGCGCGCTGCAGTTCGTGTAGCAGGCCCCCAACCCGTTGCAGGTGTACGTGCCGCACCCGCCCTCCACGTCGGTGTACTGGGCGCGGGGCGTACAGACACCGGGCGAGGCACCGTTGCAGTACTCGCACGCGCCGTTGCAGGCAGAGCCGCAGCAGACGCCGTCGGTGCAGAAGCCGCTCGAGCACTCGTTGGCGCCGACGCAGGCCGAGCCGCTCGTCTTCTTCGGCACGCACGCGCCAGAGCTGCACCAGTGGGTGTTCATGCACTGCCCGTCGTTGCCGCACGACGAGAAGCAGTTGCTCCCGTTGCACGCGTAGCCGTTGCACGACGACGGTGCCTGGGCGGTGCAGGTCGGCGTGGGGACGCAGCGGGGCCCGGGTGTGTAGATGCCCGCGCTGCACGAGCTGGCGCCGCACGAGGTGCCTTCGGGTTGGTAGCTGTCTCCCGGGCAGTTGGCGCTCGAGCCCGAGCACGTCTCGGCGACGTCGCAGGGGCCCGACGCCGTGCGACAGACGTAGCTCGACGACTGGTAGCGCGCGGCGCAGACGTCGCTCACGCCGTCACAGGTGTCGGGGTAGTCGCAGGCACCGCTCGCCGCGAGACAGACGTAGCCGGCCGACCGTTTGCTGTCGGGCGGGCAGGCGGCCGTGCCGCTGCAGGTCTCGGTGACGTCGCACGGGCCAGCCGACGCGCGGCACACCGTGCCGTTGCTGACGAGCGTGTCGCTCGGGCACGTCGCGTTGGTGCCGTCGCACGTCTCGGCAATGTCGCAGGCGCCGGCAGCGGCGCGGCAGACGGTGCCGCTCCCGGCGCGCACGTCGGCAGGGCACGCCGCCGCGTTGCCGGGGCACGTCTCGGCCACGTCGCACGGGCCGGTCGAGCCGCGGCAGGTGGTGGCGCTGCTGAGGAAGGTGTCGGCCGGGCAGGTCGCCGTCGAGCCGGTGCAGTTCTCGGCGGCGTCACACGGCCCTGCGGCCGCACGGCACACCGTCGTCGACGGGTTGGGCGTGCACGTGCCCACCGTGCCCGACAGGTTGCACGCGTCGCAGTTGCCCGAGCACGCGGTGTTGCAGCACACGCCGTCGATGCAGTTGCCCGACGTGCACTGCGCGTTCGTCGTGCACGTCGTGCCGTTCGACAGCTTGGCCAGACACGTCGAGCCGCTGCAGTACTCGTTCGACTGGCAGCCCACCGTGTCGGCGGGGCAGGCGATGCCAGCACCGCTGCAGCTCTCGGCAGGGTCGCAGCCTCCGGCCGAGGAGCGGCACACGGTGCTCGAGGCGAGGTAACCGTCTGCGGGGCACATCGCGCTGCCGCCCGTGCAGGTCTCGGCGGCGTCGCAGACGTCGGCGGCCGTGCGGCAGACGAGCGCCGCGCTGGCGAAGGTGTCGGGTGGGCAGGTCGCGCCCGAGCCGGAGCACGTCTCGACGACGTCGCAGACGCCGGCCGAGGTGCGGCACGTCACGCCAGCGCCCAGGAAGGAGTTGGCCGGGCAGTTCGCGCTCGAGCCAGTGCAGTTCTCGACGACGTCACAGGCGCCGCCCGAAGCACGGCAGACGGTCGCCGCGCTCGAGAACCCGTCTGCCGGGCACGTCGCCGAAGCGCCGGAGCAGTTCTCGGCGACGTCGCAGATGCCGACCGACGCACGGCACACCGTCGCCGCCGTCGCGAAGCCGTCTCCCGGGCACGCGGGGCCGACGCCCGAGCAGGTCTCGGCGACGTCGCAGGCGCCGGTCGCCGCGCGGCACTCGACGCCGGCGTTGGTGTACTTCGCGGTGCAGGTGTTCGACGCGCCGTCACAGGTGTCGTCGACGTCGCAGGCCTGGCCCGTCGAGGCGCCGCAGATGAAGCCCGCCGCGCGCTTCGAGTCGCCCGGGCACGCGGTGCCGAAGCCCGTGCACGTCTCGGCCACGTCACACGCTCCAGCCGACGCGCGACAGACGGTCGAGGCGGTGGCGTAGGTGACGGGGCAGTCGGCCGTCACGCCGGTGCAGGTGTCGTCGACGTCGCACGAGCCGCTCGCGGCGAGGCACACGAAGCCAGCCGTGCGGAAGTTGTTCACCGGGCAGGCCGGGCCCGAGCCCGTGCAGTTCTCTGCGAGGTCGCAGGGGCCGGCAGCGCCGCGGCAGGTGACGGCCGAGCTCTGGAAGCCATCGGCCGGGCAGCTGGTGCCGGTGCCGTCACACGTCTCCGAGACGTCACAGGCGCCCGCCGAGGGGCGGCACGAGGTGCCAGAGGGAGACCGAAGGTCGGTCGGGCACGCCGCCGACGTTCCCAGACAGGCCTCGGACGGGTCGCAGTCGCCAGCCGACGGACGACAGACGGTGGACGCCGCGAGGAAGGTGTCGGCCGGGCACGCGGGGCCCGAGCCGGTGCAGTTCTCGACGACGTCGCAGGTGCCAGAGGCCGCGCGGCAGACGGTGGAGGCCGCAGCGAAGGCCTGCGCAGGGCACACGCCCGACGAGCCGGTGCAGGTCTCGGCGGTGTCGCAGACGTCGGTCGAAGCGCGGCAGACGGTGCCGCCGGTGGTGAAGACGTCGTTCGGGCACGAGGCGCCGGTGCCGGTGCAGAGCTCAGGCAGGTCGCAGCTGCCGACGCTCGCGCGACACGTCACGCCGCTGCCGACGAGCACGTCTGCCGGGCAGGTGGCGCTCGCGCCGTCACACGTCTCGGCGAGGTCGCACAGGCCGGCGGCGGCGCGGCAGGTGCTGCCCATGGGCGCGAGGGTGTCGGCGGGGCAGGTCGCGCTGCTGCCGGTGCACGTCTCGGCGGGGTCGCAGGCGCCGGCGCTGGTGCGGCAGATGGTGGCCGCGGGGCTGTTGCTGCAGGTGCCGACGCTGCCGGGAATGTTGCAGGCGTCGCAGGCGCCGCCGCAGGCCGTGTTGCAGCACACGCCGTCGACGCAGTTTCCGCTCAGGCACTGGTTCGACCCGGTGCACGCCACACCCGCAGCCAGCTTCGCGGTGCAGCCGCCGGGCGCGCAGTAGTCGTTCGGGCTGACGCAGGTCGCGACGTCGACGGGGCACGCCGTGCTCGACCCGGTGCAGCTCTCGGCGGTGTCACACGAGCTGACCTGCGCGCGGCACTCGAAGCTGGAGGGCCGCAACGAGTCGGCCGGGCACATGGCCGCCAGACCGGTGCACGACTCGGTGACGTCACAGACGTCGACGGCGGCGCGGCAGACGACGCCCATGGCCGCGAAGGTGTCGGTGGGGCACTGGTCGCTCGAGCCCGAGCACGTCTCGGCCACGTCACAGGTGCCACTGGCAGCGCGGCAGAGGGCGCCGGCACCCAGCAGTGCGTTGGGTGGGCACGCGGCCGCGAAGCCCGAGCAGTTCTCGGCGACGTCACAGGCGCCAGCCGAGGGCCGGCAGAGGGTGGAGTTGGGCGAGAAGGTGTCGGCCGGGCAGTTGGGCCCGCTCCCGGAGCAGTTCTCGGCCACGTCACACGCGCCGGCGACGGCGCGGCACTGCGTGCTGTTCGAGGCGAACGTGTCGGCAGGGCACGCGGGGCCGTTGCCGGGGCAGACCTCGGCGACGTCGCAGGTTCCATTCGCGGCGCGGCAGGTGGTGCCGGCGGTGACGTAGCGGGCCGCGCAGGTGTCGCTGGCACCGTCGCAGGTGTCGTCGACGTCGCAGGCCTGACCCGAGCTGGCGCTGCAGATGGCGCCCATGGGCCGCTTGCTGTCGGACGGGCAGGTGCTGGCGGTGCCGTTGCACGACTCGGCCTGGTCGCACGGCCCGGCAGACGGGCGGCAGACGACGGTCGTGTCGGCGACGCGCGGCGTACAGGCCCCGGTGAGCCCGTTGCAGGTGTCGTTGACGTCGCAGGCGCCGCTCGCGGCGAGGCAGGTGGTGCCGGCGGGGAGCAGCGTGTTGGAGGGGCAGTTCGGCGACGAGCCAGTGCACTCCTCGACCGGGTCACACGGGCCGGTGGAGGCCCGGCACGTCGTGCCCGAGAACGAGAAGCCGTCGGCAGGGCAGGCCGCGCTCACGCCGTTGCAGGCCTCGGCGACGTCGCACGAGCCGGCCTGCGGGCGGCACACGACGGCCGAGCCGGAGCGCACGTCGGAGGGGCACGCAGTGCTGCCGCCCGTGCAGAACTCCTCGGGGTCGCAGACGCCGGCCGACGCGCGGCACGAGGTGCTGGGGGGCGCGAAGGTGTCGGCGGGGCAGGTGGGGCCACTGCCGGTGCACGACTCCGCCACGTCACAGACGGTGCTGGCCGTGCGGCAGACGGTGGTGTTCGACGCGAAGCCGTCGGCCGGGCAGCTGGCGCCACTGCCGCTGCAGGTCTCGGCGACGTCGCAGGGGCCGGTCGAGGCGCGGCAGGTGGAGCCAGCCGCCGCGAAGGTGTTGGTGGGACACGACGGGCTCGACCCCGAGCAGGTCTCTTCGACGTCGCAGGCGCCGGCCGATGGGCTGCAGACGACGCCGCTGTTGGCCAGCACGTCGGTGGGGCAGAGCGGCGAGGAGCCGTTGCAGAGCTCGGCCACGTCACAGGCGCCGGCGGCGGCGCGACAGACGTTGCCGTTCTGCAGGGCGTCGGCAGGGCAGGCGGGGCTGGTGCCGGTGCAGCGCTCGGCCACGTCGCATGCGCCTGCCGCCGCGCGACACACCGTCGACGCCGAGAGGTTCGAGCACGTTCCGACCGAGCCGGTGATGTTGCACGAGTCGCACTCGCCGCCGCAGCCGGTGTTGCAGCACACGCCGTCGACACAGTGGCCCGAGGTGCACATCGTGTCGGAGCTGCAGGTGGTGCCGTTGCTCAGCTTCGGCACGCACGACGAGACGGAGCAGAACTGGTTCGACGGGCAGCTCCCGACGTCAGAGGGGCAGGTCTTCGACGCGCCATCGCAGCTCTCGGCGCTGTCGCACTGCCCGACGCTCGCGCGGCAGACGAAGGTGTTGCTCTGCACGCCATCGGCGGGGCAGAGGCCACCGGTTCCGCTGCAGGTCTCGGCGACGTCACAGCCGCCCGGGTCTGCGGGGCGGCACACCTGGGAGGCGGGAGAGAAGGCATCGGCGGGGCAGGCGCTGCTGGTGCCGGAGCACGTCTCGGCGAGGTCGCACTGGCCAGTCTGCGCGCGGCAGACGGTGCCCGAGCCGGCGAAGCCATCGGCAGGGCAGGTGGCGGTGTTGCCGGTACACGTCTCGGCGATGTCGCAGAGCCCCGACTGCGGCCGGCAGGTGACGGTCGAGGCGGCGAAGGCGTCGAAGGGGCAGAGGGCGCTCGAGCCCGAGCAGGTCTCGGCGAGGTCGCACGGCCCGGCGGCGTTGCGGCACGTCTGTGTGGAGGGCGCGAGCGCGTCGGAGGGGCAGGTGGCGCTCGAGCCGGTGCAGCGCTCGGCGGGGTCGCAGCTGCCTTGCGAGGCGCGGCACTCCTGGGTCGCTGGCGCGAAGGTGTCGGCCGGGCACGCCGGCGCGGTGCCGTCGCACGTCTCCTCGGCATCACAGACACCGGCGCTCGCCCGGCAGCGTGTTCCCGAGCCGACGACGGCGTCGGCCGGGCACATCGCGCTCCCGCCCGAGCAGAAGTCGGCCACGTCGCAGGCGCCATTGAGGGGGCGGCACTCGGTGGTGGTGCTGGCGAACAGGTCGACGGGGCACGCGGCGGTGGAGCCGTTGCACGTCTCAGCGACGTCGCACGGCCCCGCGGCTGCACGGCACGTCACGCCGTTCGCGCTCAACGCGTCGGCGGGGCACAGGCCTGCAGCGCAGAGCTCGACCGCGTCACAGCCGCCGGTGCTCGCCCGGCACTGCACCGCTTCACAGTCGGGGTCGGCGCAGTCGGTGAGCTGGTCGCCGTCGTTGTCGACGCCGTCGAAGCAGCTGTCGTTCATCGGGCCTTCGCCCACGCCCCCGTCCAGGCCTCCGTCGGCGCTGCCGGCATCGGGCCGAAGGCCAGCGTCAGCGGTTCCGCCATCGGCTTCTCCGGCATCGGGCCTGGCCGTGCGGTCTCCCGTCTCACAGACCTTCGCCGCGCTGCAGAACTGCGTTCGCGGACAGTTCTCGTCGGTCTCGCACGGCGCTCCGACGAGCACGGGGAAACACGCGTTGGCCAGCAGCAGCGCGCCCAGCACCGCCCCCACCCACACAATGACGCGTGAAGCCTTCCGGCTGTCGGTGCCCATGTTCGACCTCGTCGTGATGGCGCGGATGCTCCCCCGCTGCGACCGTCGAATCTGTCACAAGACCCGTGCTTTCCCCAGCAGCGCAGCGAGCGTGTGTGTGTGGCCGTTTCAGCCCATGCAGGTGCGAGGGTACGACTTCTCCTTCACCGTCTCGGTGCTCCCATCGGGCTTGATGAGGAGCAAGGTGTCGTCGCCGCCGAAGCAGCCGTCGTGGTTGCTGACGAGCATGAGAATGCCCTCGGGCGTCTCAGCGAGGTTGTTGCCGCCACACATCGGCGTCGGCCCACGGGTGAGCTCGATGAACGCCTGCGCGCGGAGCCGGGGTGGCAGGTCGGCGAGGTCTTTCCACGTGGTGCCACGGCCGAGGCGCCGCACGACGCCGTTGCGGGTGGTGATGATGGTGAGCTGGCCCGCGCCGTGTTCGCGCAGGTGCCGCTTCTCGGTCGGCTTGCTGCGGTCGACCTCGTCGAGGCACGCCTTCACGTCGTCGGCCTTCGCGCACAGCATGCCCGCGCGGCCCACCTCTTCGTCGGCTCGATAGACGACGACGCCGTCGACGAGCGGCGCGAACTGCGCGTCGAGGCGCTCGGAGGGCTGGCACACGTCGACGGTGAGCCCCCTGCGAAGACCGCAACCCGAGGCGACCGCGAGCACGACGACGAGGAACGCGCGCATGGCCGCCGAGTTGAGCCCGGCCCACCGCGCCGACGCAATCACTCACTCACGCAGCAGCCGTCGAACGGCCTCGCGCACCGCCGGCAGCGCTTCGTCGAGCGTGAACGTCACCCACGGCGACTTCTTCGCGTACGACTTCCACTTGTTGCGGCTGCCACGGCTGCGGCCCCACGTCTCGTCGTCGAAGAAGCCATCGAGCGTCGAGAGCGGCATGCGCTGGCTGTCGAAGGCGGCCTGCACCGAGCGCCGGGCGAGCTGTGGGTCGAGCGGCACGTGGCGAAGAAAGAGGAAGAGGTCGGCCATCGTCTTGGCGTGCCAGCGGCCACGGGGGCCGTGCTCGACGAGGCTGTGCACCTTCCACCCGAACATCACCTCGGGCGTCACCGCACGAAAGCGCAGCCCTCGCACCTCGGTCGGTATGGGCGGCACCGCCAGCTGCTCGCCCCACCCGAAGTCGACCTGCACGAGCGCCTCGCAGTCACGCACCGTCGCGCGCACGCCGGGAAAGTCGGTCTCGGCCCAGATGACGGTGAACTCCACCTGTGCGGGCAGCCCCGCGAGCGCGTCTCGCAAGACGGGGGTCAGGGTCTGTGGCGTCCACTCGCCGTCGACGAGCACGTCGATGTCGTTGACGCCGCGGCCGGGCACCCAGCGCGAGGTGAGCAGGCTGCCGCGGAGCACCAGCCGCTCGCCGAGTGAGGCGTGCAGGTGCGTCAGGGTCGTGTCGAAGAGGGTCATGGGTCTCGCACCGGGGGTCGCGCCTGCCCCGGCTCCTCGAGAAACCCGCGGTTGGTCCACAGCAACCCCGTGATGCGAGGCGCCGCGCTGATCGGCGAGCAGCTTGCAGACGGGCCACTGTGGAGGTCGTTCATGGCAAACAAGAAAGTCCTCGTGGTCGATGATTCACCCACGATTCGCCAGCAGGTGTCGATGTGCCTGACGAGCGGTGGGTACGACGTCGTCGAAGCCCAGGACGGGGTCGAGGCCCTCACCCGGACGGCTGGCGTCTCGATGTGCATCTGCGACGTCAACATGCCGCGCATGAACGGCGTCGAGTTCGTCGAGAAGATGGGCGGGGGCGCCATGCCCATCGTCATGCTCACCACCGAAGGGCGGCCCGAGCTCATCGAGCGCGCGAAGAAGGCGGGCGCGAAGGGGTGGATGGTGAAGCCCTTCAAGCCAGAGCACCTGCTGTCGGTGGTGAAGAAGCTGGTGGGGTGACGCATGGCCTCGAGCTGGGGAGACCTCGCGCGGCGCGCAGCGGGTGCGTTGACGCCGGGGGCAGGGGGCGCGGGTGAGACGGTCTCGGTGGCCTTCGTCGCCATCGATGGCTCGTCTGGCGCCGTTCACGCGGTCGTCGACGGCGGCTTGAGCGCCGAGGCGGCACAGTGTTTCTCGCAGCACTTCGTCGAGGTGTGCTTCGCCGACGGCCGGCCCATGCGGGTCGTCTCGACGACGCGCGCGTCTGGAGCTCCGCTCGGCGTCACGCTCTCTCCGGTGGGCCACGGCGTCTCGTGCGCGGTCGAGGCGAGCGAGGGTGATGGCAGCCTCGTGCGGCGCTTGCACATCGCGCGCTCCATCGCGGCGGCGCAGAAGCTCGCGGAGTCGTCGGTGCTCGACATCGGCGTCGCGGTGCGCGGCATCTTCGAGCTCGCGCGCACGCAGACGGGCAGCCTCGAGGGCCTCGTCTCGCAGTACTCGTCGGCCACCGGGCAAGACACCATCGCCAGCACCATCGACTCGCTGGGCGAGACGGTGGGCACCCTCACCAGGTCGCTCGTCGAGCGCGTGGGGCAGCAGGCGAAGTCGCTCGAGCAGGCGCATCAGTGGACCAACGACATCGTGCGGCTCGGCGAGTCCATCGGCACCATCGCCGCGTCGGCACGCATGCTCACCTTCAACGCGCGCATCGAGTCGGCGCGCATCGGCGACGCGGGCCGCGGCTTCTCGGTCATCGCCCAGTCGATTCAAGACCTCGCCACGCAGGTGCGTGAGACGAACGACTCGGTCGGAGAGTTGGCCGGCAACCTCTCGCGGGCGCTTCCGCTCCTCGGCTCCGAAGCGCAGGCGATGGCCGCCGACGCCAGAGAGCAGCTCGGCGCGCTCACCGCCAGCCTCGAGCGCGTTCGCCAACAGCTCGAGGTCACCCGCCACGAGGCCCACGGCTCGCTCGTCAGTTCGACCGAGAACGCCTCGCAGCTCAAGGCCCGCGCGAACCAGGTCATCGAGAAGCTCCAGTTCCAGGACCGCACGCATCAGATGCTCGAAGAGGCCAGACAGCAGGCCGACTCGCTCCTGCGGTTGCTGGGCGTCGACGAGGGCAAGGTCGAGCAGGCGATCGTCGAGCAGGTGGGCTGGCTCGGTAAGCAGAACGACGGCAAGGGCAAACAGAAAGAAGCGGGCTCGGTCGAGCTGTTCTGACCAGAGAGGTGTCGAGATGAAGGTGCTCCTGGTGTGGGGTTGGTTGGTGGTTGCCGTCGGGCTCGGCGGGTTGCTCACGCTGCTGCACGAAGGGCCGTTGCCGCTGCCCGAGGCGAGACCCGGTGGGCCCACGCCGACGTGGACGATGACGCACGCGCTGTCTCTTCGGTGCCCGTGCTCGCGGCGCGTCGTCGACCACCTGCTCTCGCGGGGTGTGTCGGCCGACGCGGTGGAGCGCGTCTTGCTGGTCGACCCGAAGCCAGAGGTCGAGGCGGCGCTCACGAAGGCGGGCTTCCTGGTCGAAGACGTCGAAGCCGAGTCGCTCGCGGCGCGGGGCTTCGTCGCGGTGCCGGGCCTCGTCATTCGCGCGCCCGACGGCGAGGTCTCCTATGCGGGGGCGCACGCCCCGAAGCGGTCAGGCCCCATCGATGACCTCTCGTTGCTCACGGCCGCGCGCGCAGGCGCCCGGCCACGACCGTTCGCAGTGCTGGGGTGCGCCATCAGTCAGGCCCTCAACGACCGGGTCGACCCACTCGCGCTCAAATTTCCCTCGTGGCCCGGAGTTCTTCGATGAAGCGACTTCTCTCGTTCCTCGTCCTCCCTCGTGAGGTCACCCGCTTCGAAGGCGAGTACCTCGCACGCATGAACCGCATCGCGCTCGCCTTCTTCTGCGCGCACGTGCCCGTCTTCGGTGCGGTGGCCTTCTTCAACGGCACGGGGCCGGCGCTGGCCATGGTGATGACGGCCGTCGGCTGCGTGGGCCCGTGGCTCGCCATGAAGGCCTTCTCGAACCCGCGCCACGTCTCGCTCGTCTTCGGTGTGACGGCGATGTTCATGGGGGCGGTGCTGGTGCACTTCGGCCGCGGGCTGTGGACCATCGAGATGCACTTCTACTTCTTCGTCGCGCTCGCCCTGCTGGCGGTGTTTGCGAACCCGATGGTGGTGCTGACGGCCGCGGTGACGGTCGCGCTGCATCACCTGCTGCTGTGGTTCTGGAGCCCCGAGAGCGTCTTCAACTACGAGGCGCCGCTGTCGTCGGTGCTGGTGCACGCGCTCTTCGTGGTGCTCGAGTCGGCGGCAGCGTGCTTCGTCGCGCGCAGCTTCTTCGACAACGTCATCGGGCTCGAGCGCATCGTCGCCGACCGCACGAAGGCGCTCGACGGCAAGAACCGCGAGATGAAGCTGGTGTTCGACCACGTGCAGCAGGGCTTCTTGACGGTGACGAAAGACGGCGCGCTGTCGTCGCAGTTCAGCCGCGCGGTGGTGACCTGGCTCGAGGCTCCGACGCCGGGCGAGCCGCTGTGGGCCTTCTTCGCGCGCACCGACACGGCGTTCGCGCGCTGGCTCGAGCTGGGGTGGCAGACGCTGGCCGAAGACATCTTCCCGCGCGAGGTCGCCATCTCGCAGTTGCCGTCACGCTTCGTGAAGGGCCCGCGCACCTTCGAGGTCGCGTACCAGCCGGTCGACGGTGCCGAAGGCCAGCTCGAGCAGGTGCTGGTGCTCGTCTCGGACATCACCGAGCGGGTGGCGAGAGAAGAGGCCGACGCCGTGCAGCGCGAGACCGTGCAGGTCTTCGAGCGGCTGATGCGCGACCGCGCTGGCTTCCTCGAGTTCTTCGCCGAGGCGCGCAGCACCGTGGAGTCGCTCTCGAACGAGGAGCGCCAGCTGGGCGACGTCGAGCAGCTGCGGGCGGTGCACACACTCAAGGGCAACTGCGCGGTGTTCGGCGTGACGGCGCTCGCGGCCAGGTGCCACGAGCTCGAGAGCCGCATGGTCGAGCACGGCGGTGGCCTGACGCCGGTCGACCGGGCGCGGCTGGCCGAGTGGTGGAGCCAGGCGTCGCACCGCATCATGCGTTTCCTCGGAGACGGGGCGAGCTCGGCGATTCAGCTCGACGAGACCGACTACCTGTCGATTCTGCACGCCATCGACGTGGGCGCTCCGAAGCTCGAGGTGCGGCGGCTCATCGAGTCGTGGCGCAACGAGCCGGTGCAGGCGCGCCTCGAGCGGCTCGCCGAGCAGGCGGCGGGCCTGGCGGAGCGGCTGGGCAAGGGGCCGCTCCTCACGACGGTCGAGGCGAACGGGCTTCGGTTGCCGCGCGAGCGCTACAGCGCTCTGTGGGCCTCCTTCGTTCACCTCGTGCGCAACGCCGTCGACCACGGCGTCGAGTCCTCGCAGGCGCGAGACCCGAAGAAGGGCCGCGCGAAGCTGACGTTCTCGGCAGCGCGGCGGCGCGACGGGCTCGTGCTCTCACTGCAGGACGATGGCGGCGGCATCGACTGGCAGAAGGTGGCAGCGCGCGCCAGGCAGGTCGGGTTGCCTTGCGAGACGCAGGCCGAGCTGGTCGACGCGCTCTTCTCCGATGGGTTCTCGACGAAGGACGAAGCGAGCGACGTGTCGGGGCGCGGCGTCGGGTTGGCGGCGGTGCGCTCGGCGGCGAAGACGCTCGGCGGAGACGTGCAGGTGACGACCGAGCTGGGCATGGGCACGACCTTCGCGGTGGTGCTGCCCTGGCCTGACGACGTGGTCGCGCCGGTGCTCCCCGTCGCTGGCGCGCGCGCCGCAGCGTGACGCGACTCAGCCCATCCACCCCGCGTCGATGGCCGGCGCGGAGTCGAAGACGGCGAACTCTCGCGCGCGGTTCTTGAGGGGCACGCCGAGCGTGCGGAGCGCGTCGACGACGAGCTCGAAGCGCGCGTCTGCCGGTCCGCGGCCCACCTGGTACGAACGAATGGTGACGAAGCGCTCGTTGCCCGGCTTGCGGAGGTTTCGCGAGACGTAGCCGCCGTGGGTGCGTACGGCCGCGAGCAGCGTCGCGTCGTCGAGGCCGTCTGGCAGCAACACCGTCGCGTGGTGCTCGAAGTACACGTCGTTGGGTAACGCGGCGCCGTCGGCGTCGGTGTCGGGCGCTCCGAAGGCGCGGCCGGTGGCCTCGAGCTTCATGCGCGTCACCTCGAAGCCGTCACGCACCAGCGCGCGTGCGAGCTCGAGCACCTGCTCCCGCGCCTGGCTCAGGGTGCCGAGGTGGTAGCTGCCCGTCATCGGCTGTTCGTGCTGCGCCGTCGTCTCGGGCATCACGATGTGCAGACACTTCACCTCGAGCTTCGCGCACGTCGCGGCGAACGCGGTCATGTCGCACGGCTTCACGGTGAGGTGCGCCTCGAAGTAGCCGGGTGTGCCGTCGCCGCGAACGTGGGCCGCGAGCTCGAGGTAGGGGCGCTGCCGCATGTTGACGAGGAAGCTGGAGGCGCCGAACTCGGCGAGCGTGCGGGTGTAGCCGTCGGGTTGCCAGAGCCGGTCCCACCCGTAGCCACCGGTGCCGCGGGGCGATGGCACGATGAGGCCTTCGGCGCGGCCGGTGAACAGCTGCACGTCACCGGCGCTCGTCTTCAGCGCGACGACGACGCGCGAGACGCCGGGGCGATTGGCGTAGCGCTGACAGAAGCCCTCCTCGCCGAGCTCGCGCACGAGCTTCTTGAAGCGCGCGCCGCTGAAGGGCGGTTCGCCGTCGAGCGCGAGCTCGGCGTTCTCGACGAAGCAGGGGTGGCCGAGCGCGCGCCATGCCGATTCCACCCGCGCACGGGCGACGTCTTCGAGCGAGGCGCCGTCGGGCCGTGGCAGCGCGAGCCGCGAGAACTCGACGTCGAGGCCCGCCAGCAGGCGCTGCGACTCGTCGGCGTTCCAGGAGTTGGGGGTGACGAAGACGAGGCGCATCAGTCGCTCCAGTTCCACACGGCGTCTCGGCCCGAGTTCTCGGGAAGGTAGGCGCCGTCGACCTTTCCGGGGCGCACGAACTTCGCGCGGTGGAGCACCAGCCCCTGTCGCTCCACGCGCCACACCGCGCCCTCCACGGCGTCGAGCGCGCCGTGATGCCCGTGCACGCCGAGCTGCTCGTCGATGCGCGCGATGGAGATGGCGTCACCCTGGTGCAGCAGGGCAGGGCGCGCGACGGCTCCCGCGAGCCGCGCGTCGAGCCGCTGCGTCGAGAGCGCGCCGTCGCTCGTGAAGAGGTCGAAGGCGACGAAGGGCTCGTGGCGAAGTTGGTAGCGGGTGGCGTGTGCGAGCGCGAGCCACTCGCCGCTGAGCCACTCGCCCTCGTTCAGGAGCGTCGAGAAGCGCGCCTCGTTCGAGCGCACCCAGCGGGCGAACATCTGCCGGCCAGGGTTGTTCGACTCGGCCGCACGCCACCCTTCGCGGCCGAGGGCGACGATGGCGCCGTTCAGCTTCGCCACCGCCACGCACGAGCCATCGAGCTTCTCCTGCACGACGATGACGTCGCCTTTCGTCGCGCGCTCGAGACAGCGGCGCGCGAGCTCGGGTGGTGCCATGCGGTCGGAGCTGCCCGTGCGAGACCCGGGCAGGTGCGGAATCTTCGCGAACGTCTTCTTCCCGAGCGGCAGCTCCTTCTTCGGCGTCACGTGCGGCCGCGCGACTTTCCGGTGGTCGTCCCTCCGGCGATGAGGTGCGCCAGCCGCAACGGCTCGGGAATGATGCCGTGCGCCGTCGTCGCCTCGAGCATGCGCTCGGCCTCGGCGTGCGACAGCCCCGCGCGCTGCACGAAGACGGGCCCGCAGGCCTCGGGCTCACCGGCCGCCTCCATCAGCGCCTGTTTCTCTTGCCAGCCTTCGACGGCTTTCACCGCCTTGAAGACGAGCTCGAGCCGCGGCTTCTTGCGCGTCACCACCAGCACCGGCAGGTCGAGCGTCTTCGAGAGCCGGTGAATGTCGATCACGTTGAAGCCGCCGAAGGTGATGCCCTGCAGCAGCACGCCGCGCACATGCGACAGGTCTTCGTGGCGCGACAGCTCGGCCATCACGTCGGTGGCGTCGGTGCCGTCCTTCTCGATGGTGTCGCGCAGCACGATGTCGAGGCGCGGGCCCGAGCAGACGCAGCCGATGAGCCCCACGCGCCCCGCGCTGCCGCGAACGTGCGGCGCGTCATCGAAGCCGATGACGTTCGAGAGGCGGCGGGGCCAGCGTTTGGGAGTCGTCATGCCTCACTGTCGGAACGGCGAGGGCAGCTCTGACTGCGGTTTCTCAGCTCGACTTCGCCGTCGCGAGCCACCTTCGCCGCGGCACGGAGACGGAATTCGACGATGCCGCCGCTCATCAGGCTCGCTTTGGGCTCACGCCACGAGGGCGTCGACGAGCTTCGTGACGTCGGCCTGCGAGACACTGCAGAGGGCCACACGTACCGCGCCCTTCTGCGGCACCACGTAGACGCCGCGCTCCTTCATCTTCGCGGCGCGGCCTTCGGCGTCGTCGGTGAAGACGGTGACGAAGAAGCCACCTTCGTAGCGCGGGTAGTGCAGACCTTTGGGGCGCGCGAGCGCGTTGAACGCGTCGACACGGGCCGTGAGCAGGCCCTTGAGCTTCTCGCGCTCGGCGTCGCACTGGGCCTTCAGCGCCGGGTCGGTGAGCAGCTTCGTCACCGTCCACAAGCCGCCGCGGGTGCAGTTCGACCAGGTGCCACGACAGGCGTAGGCGAGGGCGGCCTGGGTCGCGGCGCGCTCCTTCTCGTCGGCCTCGCACGCGATGAGGGCGCCGATGCGCAGGCCGTAGTGCGTGAACGACTTGCTGCCGCTCCACGCGAACAGCAGCCCCACCTTGCCGAGCAGCGGCGTCAGCTCGTTCATGAACGCGCGCGGGTCTTTCGCGGTGCCGTAGAGGAAGTACGCCATGTCGACGAGCAGGGTGATGGGGCCCTTGCCCGAGTGCGCGACGAGGCGCTCGACGACCTGCTTCCACTCCGAGGCGCGCATCGAATAGCCCGTCGGGTTGTTGCAGGGGTCGTTGATGAAGAGCAGCACGCGGCCCTGGCTCTTCAACTGCGCGTCGAGCTTCGCGTCGAGCGCCGCAACGTCGAGCAGGCCGTCGGCGCCGAACATGTTGAACGTGTCGAGGCCGCGCTCGTGCTCGTCGCACAGCGTCTGGTACGGGCCCCAGTAGAAGCTGGGCGTCAGCACCTTCTGGCCCGCCTCGAGGTAGTTCATCAGGGCGTGGCGCAGCGCTCCGGTGCCGCCGGGGGTGGCGACGGCGGTGGCGCTCTTCTTCAAGGCGTCGTGGCCCACGAAGGTGTCGCCGATGACGGCCTCGAGGTAGCCCGGCGTTCCGGGAATCGGCGCGTAGGCGGCCCACTCGTCACGCGGCACCTGCTTGAGCAGCGTCGCCACCGTGTCGAGCACCGAGAGCGTGCCGTCGTCGTTCATCAACGAGCCGATGGTGGCGTTGACGATCTGCTCACCCGCCTGCTTGCGGCGCGTGGCCTCGCCGTTGAGCGCGAAGATGAGGTCTTTGTCGGGGCGGTTCTGTCGGGCAGGAATGAGGTGACGCATGCGGCGCGTTGTGCCCGAGTCGCGCGGCGAAATGAAGCGCGTGCTGCGACGCACCGGGTCTTCAGCCAGCAGTCGAACGCATCGCTTCGCGCAGCACCGATTCGAGCGCGGTGACGCTGTAGGGCTTGGCGAGCGAGAAGAGGTGCTTGCCGGTGAAGTCGGTGCTCGCGGCGGTGTAGCCGCTGGAGAGAATGATGGGCAGCTTCGGCGCCAGCGTCGCGATGACGCGACTCGCTTCGGCGCCGTCCATCTCGGGCATCGTGAGGTCCATCAAGACGACGTCGAAGCCGTCTGGCGCCGCGCGCACCTTCTCGACGGCCGCTTTGCCCGTCTCGGCCTCGTCGACCTGACAGCCCAGCGACTTGAGGAGCCGGCTCGCGCTGCGTCGGAGCAGCTCTTCGTCGTCGACCAACAGCACCCGACAGACCAACGGCTCCGAGGGGCCGCTCTTCGTCGACCAGCGGCTCGTCTGCACGGGCGCGGCGAGGGCAGGCAGGTAGACCGAGAAGGTGGTGCCCTTGCCGACCGTGCTCTCGAGCGCGATGGCGCCTCCGTGCCCGCGCAGAATGCCCGCCAACGCCGCCAGCCCCAGCCCACGGCCGGAGCCCTTCGTGCTGAAGAATGGGTCGAAGATGCGCGACTGCAGCTCGGGTGACATGCCCGCGCCGTCGTCCTGTACCGAGACTCGAACGACCGGGCCGAGCGTGGGCTCGCCGACGATGCCCGGCGGCGCCGTCGTCACCGTCGTCGCCTCGGTCGTCAGCGTGACGGTGCCCTCGCGGTCGCCGATGGCTTCGGCTGCGTTGGTGATGAGGTTCATCACCAGCTGCTGGAGCTGGCCGTCGTCGCCCTGCACGCCCGGCAGGCGGTCGGCGAGGTGCTTCACCAGCTTCACCTTCCGTGGAATCGACACCGAGAGCAGCTGGCCCATCGAGTCGACGAGGTCGTTCAAGTCGACGGGGCGCTGCACCAGCTTTCCGCGGCCGGCGTAGGCGAGCAGCTGCCGTGTGAGCACGGTCGCGCGCGTGACGGCCAGCGAGGCCGTCGTCAGCGCCTCGGTCACGTTCTCGCCCTTCTGCACCTTGCGGTCGGCGAGGTCGAGGCTCGACGAGAGCACCGTGAGCAGGTTGTTGAAGTCGTGCGCGATGCCGCCCGCGAGAAGACCGAGGCTCTCGAGCTTCTGCGCCTGCACACGGCTCGCTTCGGCCTGCACGTCACGCGAGATGTCCCGCACTGCGCCGACGAAGCGCAGCGCCCTGCCGGCTGCGTCGCGTGTCACCACGCCGGTCGACTGCACGTGCAGCACCGTGCCGTCCTTGCGCACCAGCCGGTGCTTCGACTCGTAGCGGCTCGACGGGCCCTTGATGACCGCGTCGACGGCGTCGAGCACGCGCCGCCGGTCGTCAGGGTGAACGATGACGTGCCACGGCTTCGGCGGCCACTCGTCGAGCCCGTAGCCCAGCCACGCCGCCACCTGCGGAGAGCCGGTGATCTTCCCGGTGCGCAGGTCGGTGTCCCAGACGAAGTCGCTGGTGGTGCTGACGGCCAACGAGAGCCGCTCCTCGGCTTCGCGCGCCAGCGCCAGGTTCTTCTGCAGCTCTTCGCGAAGGCGCGCCTCTTCGTCGCGCTGGGCCGAGCGGCGGTCGAGCTCGGTGGGCACCCAGAAGCGCGCCAGCCGCACCAGCACGATGACGGCGACCGCCACGTTGAGCAGCTTCACCGTCGTCAGCAGCGACGGCTCGCCGAGCGCTTTGAGCGCCGCCGGCAACCAGCCGTAGTTGGCTCCCCAGAGGAGCCCGAAGTACCCGCTCTCGACGAAGCTCTTGAAAGCGTCGATGGCCAGAACGCCCAGCAGCATCGTGATGAGCGGGTCGCCAGCGGCGTGCCGACGGTGGCGCAGGTAGAGCGCGAGAATCGCTCCCCACAAAAGGGTGAGCAGTGCGTACGTCCCGATGGCTGCCAACCCACTGTTCAAGCCGCCCCCAACTGAACACTGCGCCACTCTGTCTAGCTCACCGGAAGACGCCGTGGAGGCTAGGCTGGCATCTGGTCATGGCGCGTCAACTCGGTGAATTGATCGACGGCAAGGAGCCCGCGTGGCCTCAGGTCAAGGCGTGGGTGACCGGGGCTTCGCGGCCGGTCGAGGTGCTCGACTCGAACCCCGCGCGCGCGAAAGACGTGCTGCTGGCCCTGCAGGTGACGACACGCTCTCCCATGGGCGCCCTCGCCTTTCAGACCGGCGGCCTGCTCATCGACTCGGGCTGGGTGCGGCTCTTCGGCGGCGGTTGCTCGCGCTTCGACGGCGACCTCGCCCGGTGGAACGGCCTGGGCCCGCGGCCCCTCACCGATGCCTTCGAGGGCGCGATGCTGGTGGGCCACGACGCCGTCGGCGGCTTCTTCGCGCTCGACGGCGGCGCGCTCGGTGAGGGCAAAGGCCACGCGTACTATCTCGCGCCCGACACGCTCAGCTGGGAGAAGCTCACCGACAGCTACTCGGCGCTGCTGGTCTTCCTGCTCAAGGGCGACCTCGAGCGCTTCTATTCCGACCTGCGCTGGGAGGGCTGGGAGAAGGACGTGAAGGCGCTCTCGCCCGACCGCGGCTTTCACTTTCACCCGCCGCTCTTCGCCGAAGCTGACGCGGGCACCACGCGCAGCCGCAAAGACGTGCCGATGACCGAGCTGCTCTCGATGGCGCTCGACTTCATGGAGCAGCTCTCTGCCGAGGACTCGAAGGCGTGACGGCGCTCTCGTTGCTGACGGTGCTGGTGCTCTCGCAGCGCACGACGCTGCTCTCCGACGGCCCCCGCGTTCCGCTCGCGAAGGCCGTGACGGTGCTGGCGAGCCCGAAGCCGAAGTGGGACCAGCGCAGCTCGGCGCTGGAGGCGCTCGAAGGGCACGTCTTCTCGGAGGCTGAGGTCGCGACGCTGAAGAAGGCCGTGTTGTCGTTGCCGCGCGTCACCGGTGGCCGTTGCGCGAAGGAGCGCGCGCCGGGCTGTGGCGTGAGCATCGACGATTGCCTGAGCCCGGCAGGGTACGTGCTCGCCACCGTGGAGGGGTCTGCGGCAGCAGCGCAGTTCGTCGACGCTGCGGTGCTCATGCTCGACGACGGGAAAGACCCTGGCGCCATTCCCCTCGCGCGCCGGGTGTTGGCGAACGCGAAGCACCCACGCGCAGAAGTCGAAGCGCGGAAGTTGATTGTCTCGACCGACTGCGTGGGCGAGGGCGCGCGCATGCTGGCCTCCGTTCCCACGCTCTCGTTGGAGTCGAAGGCAGCCGTCGAGCTCGCCCTCGCACAGGGCGCCATCGATGGGCACGCGCTCGGTGGCCTCATCGCCCAACGCCAGGAGGACTGGGCCGTCGCGCTGCTGCCGAAGGTGTTCAGCCACCCGACGACCGACCTGAGGCGCGGTGCCGTGCGCGGCTGCGCTACGAAGTTCCCCTCGTCGGAGAGGGCGCGCGCCGCATTCGCGCAGGTGGCCCGGTGCGACCCTGCCTGGCCGCTTCGAGACGAGGCAAAGGCCATCTTCAAAGCGGCGAAGGTGCCGTTACCCGAGCTGGTCTGCCCGGCGCCGAAGTACTTCGCCAATGGACGGGTCGTGAAGGGCCCGACGGGTACCGTCACCCTCACCGAGTCCTCGACCGTGGCGCCTCCGAGTGAGGCGTGCCTGAAGGCGGTGGGGAAAGAGGCGTCGGTCAAGGCGCTGGGCACGGTGGGCGACACCTGCATTCTCGGCGCGAACTTCGGTGAGTTCGGCGGCGCGCTGTTTCGCTGGCGTGAGACCGGGCCCGAGAACCTCAGCGGCCGCGACGGCTTCCTCAACCCCATCGCGCTGGTGGCCCGTGGGCGCGAGGTGCTCGTCGTCTCGGGGGTCCATCACATGATGGGCTCGGGGGCGCTCGGTCGCATCTCGCGCGATGACGGCGCGACGTTCGTGTACGAGCGGCTGATGCGTTTCGAGGCCGTGCCGGTCGCGTGGGCCGTCGACGGCGAGCGCCTCGTCATGAGCTTCGAGGCGACCGAGTTCTCGAGCCCCTGTCGGAACGCGAAGGCTGAGGCCACCTTCATCTACGAGGCCGATGGCAGTTTCTCGGTTGCTCAGAGCCCGGCGACGGCGTGTCTGTGGCCTGCCGTGAAGTGAAAAGGAGTGCTGCACGATGAAGCCGGAGCCGTTGCGAAAACAGCCCAGACAGTCGCGCTCGCGGGCGCTGGTGAACTCGATTCTCGAGGCTGCGGGAGACCTGCTCGGCAAGAGCGCCGAAGACCCGAACGCGATTCCCGTGCAGAAGATTGCCGAGCGCGCGGGCGTCGGCATCGGCTCGGTCTACGACTACTTCGCGAACAGCGACGGCGTGTGGGGCGGGTTCCTCTCGTGGCTCACCGAGCGCAACTTCACGACGCTCGAGCAGCAGGTCGCGGGCAGTGGAGCCACCTTCACCGAGCGGCTGCCGGCCCTCGTCGACGCCTCACTCGCCCTGTACCTCGACGCTCCGGCCCGCACGCGCGGCGTCATCATGGCCATCGCGCGGCTGGGATGGATGAAGCAGGTCGTGAAAGAGCGCGACCGCTTCGCCCACGTGCTCTCGGCGAAGCTCAAAGCCGAACACCCTCACGTGCCGCAAGCGACGCTCGACCGGCTCAGCGAGGTGCTCTGCGACGCCGTCATCGGCGTGGTGCTGGGAGAGTTGTGGCGCGACCCCGATGAAGCGCGACACGCCGAGGTGCGCCAGCGCCTGAAGAGCCTCGTGCAACGAGAGGTGCAGACGGTGGTGGGTGCCTCCCCTGCTGCACCAGGGTAGTGTCGGTTGCGCGTGGTTCGCCGCGCGCCCCATGACCTTCTGACGAGTTTCGAACGCCTTTCGTTCCGCCGGCCGTCGCTCTCGCGATGGCGGGCTCGTGTTCACTCGTCTTCAAGAAGGTCTCTGCATGTCACCCTCGACTGTCTTTGCGATCGTTCAGGTCGCTCCACTGCCGTTCTGGTTGGCCCTGCTGTTCCCCTCGTGGCGCATCGCCAGGTGGGTCGCGTTCGTGCCGTTCTTCGTGCTGGCCTGCTGCTTCACCTACGCCTGGGCGCTCGCTCAGGCGCCGGCGGGCGGCTCCTCATTCGCCGACGTGTTGCGGTTCTTCTCGAGCGAGTGGGGTGCCGTGACGGTGTGGCTGCACGTGGTGGTGGTCGACTTCCTCGCTGGCGTGTTCATCGCTCGTGACGGGCGTCGGCTCGGCGTCTCGCCGTGGCTGGTCGCGCCGGTGCTGCTCGTCACGCTCTTCTTCGCGCCGCTCGGTGTGGCGGCGTGGCTGCTGCTGCGCGGCGTGTGGAAACGGCAGTGGCGCCTCGACGTGGGCTGAAACGCGCTCGCGTCTGTCGCTGACGCACGAGATGCTCACGCTCGTGACTCCTCTGACTGGAACACGAGCGTGGGCGCGGTTGCCGCTGGTGCTGGGCGGTGTGCTGCTAGGCGTCTTCCTGCCGACGTTCTTCACCACCCCCGAGGGCAAGCTCAACTGGTGGCTCGAGGTGGGGCCCGGCGTCATCGGCATGGTCGCGCTCGCGGTCACCTTCAAGCGCTTCCCGATGTCGAAGCTCATCTACGTCTGCGTGTTCGTGCACATCCTCATCCTCGCGTACGGCGGCTACTACACGTACGCGAAGGCGCCGCTGGGCGAGTGGGCGAAGGAAGCGTTCGGCTGGCACCGGAACAACTACGACAAGATCGGCCACTTCGCGTTCGGCTTCTTCCCGGTGTTCACGCTGCGCGAGGTGCTGCTCCGCAAGACGAAGCTCGAGCGGGGGGCGTGGTTCGTCTTCATTCTCCTGTCGATGATTCTCGGCTTCGCCGCGTTCTACGAGTTCATCGAGTGGTGGGGAGCGCTCGCTCTGGATCCCGAGGGCGGCGACAAGTTTCTCGGCACGCAGGGCGACGTGTGGGACGCGCAGAGCGACATGTTGTGGGCCGGCATCGGCGCGAGCGTGGCGTTGCTGTTCTTCTCGAAGCTGCACGACGGGTCGATGGATCGCGCCCGACGCGAGCTGACCGCTCCGGCACAGGGACGGTGAACCGCGCGTCCAACGCGACGAGTGCTTCGAGAGCAGCGGTGAGCGCAGCCGTCGCAACGCAACCGTCGCAACGCAGCCGACGTAACGCAGCCGACGTAACGCAGCCGACGTAACGCAGCCGTCGCAAACGCAGCAAACGCAGCCGTCGCAACGCAGCCGTCGCAAACGCAGCCGTCGTAACGCAGCCGTCGCAACGCAACCGTCGTAACGCAGCCGTCGTAACGCAGCCGTCGTAACGCAGCCGTCGTAACGCAGCCGTCGTAACGCAGCCGTCGGAACGCAGCCGTCGCAACGCAGCCGTCGAAACGCAGCCGTCGCAACGCAGCCGTCGCAACGCAGCCGTCGCAACGCAGCCGTCGCAACGCAGCCGTCGCAACGCAGCCGTCG
>JAACJQ010000416.1 GCA_016879935.1 Archangiaceae bacterium
ACGAAGTCCAAGTAGGCTGGAAGTCCAACCTGGGGTGGATCAGTTTCACGCCGGCGGGTGGATCACTTTCAGAGCGGCTGAAGCACGAGCGTTCCCCCCCGCTCGTTGAGCGCCTGCCACGTCCAATGCAAAACCACGAGCCCGCGGGCAGCGAGCGCGTTCGCCCGCTCGCGGTCCTTTTCGAAGCTGATGGGGTTCGAGTGCCACGCAAAGCCATCTGCTTCGATGACGACGTTCGTCCCGGGGAAGAAGAAGTCGAGCCGTCTCCATCGCCCAGCGACTCTCAAGCTGGTCTGTCGTCGAGGGCGAGGCAGCCCCTCTGCGTCAATCAAGTCCATCACCCGGGCTTCGAGCTCGCTCTCGGTCGGTCCGTCTCCGCCTTCGAAGGCACGCAGCATCGAGCGAAGCAGACGAACGCCGCGGCGTCCCTTCGAGCGGATGACCAGGGCACGAAACTCGTCGAGCGACAGTCGTTTGCGCGCGAGCACGAAGTCGACGGCCGCTCTGACGTCTGCTGGAGCTTCGGTCGCAGCCAGGTCGAGCAGCGTTCGAGGCAACGTCGTCACGCGGAACCCCTCATGGAGCACCACGTCGCGAGGGCCCAGCCCCGTCTGATGCGTCACCAGACCATCAGGCGCTGGACGGTATGTCGGGTGGCGCACGTGAATGGGCCCCCGCTCTGCAAACCGAGGCAGTCCCCAGAGGGCCGCCGCCGTGCGGTGACAGACAACGCCCGTTTCGCCGGCCCAGAGCGCTGCCGCGTTCACTTGTTGAAGCCACGTGAGGGGCGCACCCTCGATTCGGTACACACCGGGAAGAACCGATACCCACCGTCGCTTTTCTCGCCGCCTGTCTATCTGCCGCGCCGTCACTCCCTCGGCCAGCACCTGAGCACGCGACACCACTCCGTTCTGTCGTGCTGCCAGCCGCAGCACCCCTCGCTCGCCCATACCCGTCCCCCCCAGAGCCGCTCGTAGCAGGTGGGTCTGACATTCCGCGGGCGGGCCTGTGATCACGGGCGACCACCGCGGAGCTCGAACTCGTGTTCGGGGAACCGGTCGACCCTGACACCGCATCGAGGTCGAGGCGGCTGCCGCGACCACAACTTGAACCACCACCCGGGTGGTGGGGCTCGCGTTGGTTGATCGCGCGCCGACGAACGGATCCATCACCGCCGTGGCGCGACCGGTGTGTGCGCAGGTCGACGCAGGCCGCGCCACGACTTCGCTCCCACGCGGCTCTCGCGAATCGTGTTCGCACCGGAGTCACCGCAGCCCTCCGCGACAGCGACTTCAGCCACCGCTCGGGTGGTGCGATTCGTGTTCGCGTCGGAGTCACCTCAGCAGTCCGCCGCGACAACAATTTCAGCCACCGTGCGGGTGGTGCGATTCGTGTTCGCACTGGAGTCATCGCAGCCCGCCATGACGTAGCCACCGCGCGTGGTGCGATTCGTGTTGGCGTCGGGTCACCCCAGCCCGCCGTGACAGCGACTTCAGCCACCGGGCAATGGTGCGATTCGTGTTCGCGTCGGAGTCATCCGCAGCCCACGGTGAGCACGACTTCAGCCCACCCCGCGGGCGGTGCGATTCGTGTTCGCGTCGGAGTAACAGCAGCCCTCCGCAACAGCGACTTTAGCCATCGCGCGGGTGGTGCGATTCGTGCTCGCGTCGGAGTCATCGCAGCCCGCCATGACCGTAGCCACCGCGCGGGTGGTGCGATTCGTGTTCGCGTCGGAGTCATCCGCAGCCCACGCGAGCACGACTTCGGCCACCGCGCGCGTGGTGCAATTCGTGTTCGCGTCGGAGTCACAGCAGTCCGCGGTGACCACTACAACCACAGTGCGATTCGTGTTCGCCGCAGCCGCCGAGACTTCAGCTCCCGCGCGGGTGGTTGAAGTCGTGCTCGCGCGGTCTGCGACGCCGATGCGGCTCAGTTGCGCATCAGAAGCAGCTCCCTGAGACGCAGGTCTGCAGGGTCATGCACGACGTGCCGCACATCATCTGGCTCACGCCGCACGTCGTCCCGCCCAGCAGGTTCGGGTTTCCGATGCCCGCACAGACGCCGCCCAGACCGAAGAGCAGGTAGCAGCACTCGCCCGGCCCGCACTGCGCTCCCGAGGCGCAGACCGTGCCGAGGCCGCCGTCGAGCCCGGGCAAGCCACCACCATCGAGCCCCGGGAAGCCACCCGAGCACTGGCCAGTCGACGTGTCGCAGGTGGACGAGCACGAGACACACGCCGCTCCGTTGGTGCCCTGCCCACACTGCGTCGCCGACTGCGCTCCGCGCGGAATGCACTGGCCAGTCATCGAGTCGCAGCAGCCCGCGCAGTTCGATGCCGAACACGTCGGCGGCGGAGCGGCCGTGCACCGCTGATTCGAGCAGAACGGCGTCGTGCCCGAGCACGAACCGCAGAAGTTGCCGCCCGAGCCACAGGCCGAGGCGCTGGTGCCGCTGACGCAACTGCCCGTCGAGATGTCGATGCAACCCGCGCAGGGAGCGCACGCTCCGCCCTGACACGTCTGCGTCGCAGGGCACGCCATGCACGCAGCCCCGTTCGCGCCACACTGCGCGGTCGTCGGCGTCGTCTGGCACTGGCCGTTCGAGCGACAGCAGCCCGCGCAGGTGGCCGCGTTGCAGCTGCCGGCGCTCCCGCCGCCCGTGGCGCTGCCCCCGCCCGTCGGGTTGCCCAGGCACCGGCCGCCCACCGCGAGCGGCGTGCACTGCTGGCCGACACCGCAGGCGACGCAGGTCGCGCCGTTCGTGCCGCATGCCGCTTCCACCCGCCCGGTGAAGCACGAGCCGTTCGCGTCGCAGCACCCCGGGCAGGTCGTCGAGTTGCACGGGAGCACCGAGCCCCCGCCACCCGCTCCGCCCGCGCGAACACCACCGGCCGCTCCACCCGCCGCCGCTCCACCTGCCGTCACGAAGCCGCCTCCCGTGCCCGAAAAGCCGCCTCCCGTCGCGGAGCCGGCACCGGAGTTGTTGAGAGAACACGCTCCCGAGAGACATGTCGAGCCGAGCCCACAGGTGCTGCACGAGGCGCCCTTCGTGCCGCACGCCGAGTTGTCGAAGCCCGAGCGGCACTCTCCCGAGGTGTCGCAGCAGCCGGTGCACGTCACCGAGGAGCACGTGCGAGATGGGCCGCAGGCCGAGGCCATGACGACACCGAGCAGCAGACCGAGCATCAACGCGGGGACGGTGCGGAGCATGGGCGTGCGCTTGCCACACTCCACGCCGCGCTGTCTCGTCACCTTCGTCATCCAGTCGATGTCCAAGGGGAAAGAAGTGAACAGCGGCGCCGTGAGCACACGCAGCCGCTCGCCCTCGTCATCCACTCCGCGCCCTCGGTAAAGAAGAGAACTGACGTCGGCTGCGAAAGCACAGGCGCTTCGTCATCCAGTCCACGCGCGTGGGAAAGAGGCGGACGCCGTCGCTCCGTGGAGACACGCCGTGCTGCCGCGCCTTCGTCATCGCACGCGCTCGGGAAAGAAGAGGACCGCCGTCCCAGTCCAC
>JAACJQ010000080.1 GCA_016879935.1 Archangiaceae bacterium
AGGGTTGGTCGAGTTTCCCAGCTGCGCGAACGCAGGCGCGGCCACCAGGGCAACCGCTGCTGAGAAGAGGGCGAGGGTGCGATTCATGTCATCTCCGAGGGGGCTGCGGGTCGAGTCCGGGACGACGCATGTTCAAGCATCGATCCAACGCGTTTCCAGCTTTCGACCGCACGAATTCCGGCAGGTTGGGAGCACGACGCCACCTGGCACTGCCTGCAGTGGGGCCCGCGCTCTACACCGTGATCGGGGTCATCGCTCCACAGCACGAGCGACTTGCTATGAAGCCGCCATGCTTCGACTTCTGGTGACACTGTCGGTGGTGGTGGGTCTCTTCTCGTCGTGTGGAACGCCGTGCTCGCGGGTCGCTGCGGCAGAGTCGAACGCCGACGACAAGGGCAAGCCGTGCAACTCGAGCCGCAACGCGTGGAGCACCTCGAAGGTGCAGAGCTGCGAATCGAACCTGCCGAACTGCAGCGAGAACGACAAGAAGCAGATCGAGCTCTACGCGAACTGCCTCAACGCGCTGCCCGTGTGCGCCGAAGGCCAGAGCACCTCGTGGGGTGTCTCTCGCGCGGCCTGTGCCTTCGAGAACGTGGCGTTCAAGCTCAGCGCGAAGTGCGCGTCGGGCTTCTGAGTCGCAGCACTCGCACCGACATTCGGGGAGCGCGATTCTTGGTGTCCCCGTGAGCGCGGCGTGTAGGGTGCCGCCCGCTCATGAATGACCAGTCAGCCTTCATCACCCGCGCGACCACTGCCTACGCCCGCCTCATCACCAAGCACCCGGCCCGCGTGCTCACCGTGCTGCTCGTGCTCGGTGTCATCAGCGGCTACCTGACCTCGACGCTCACCATCGAGTCGGACCAGCTCTCGCTCATCTCGCAAGACCTGCCCGAGGTGAAGGCGGTTCGCCGCGTCGTCGACATGGTCGGTGGCGCCGGCTACCTGCAGCTCGCCCTTCGCGCCGACGACGTGCCGACGCTCAAGAAGCTGTCCGACGAGATGTACACGAAGCTGCTCGCCGCGAAGCAGCCCGACGGCACGCCGTGGGTTCGCTTCATCACCTACAAGGTGCCGGTCGATTTCATTCAAGAGAACATGGTGCTGTTCATTCGCACCGAAGATCTCGCCGAGGGCAAGAAGCGCATCAACGCGTACATCAAAGATCAGCTGCGCCGGAACAACCCGTTCTTCATCGAGATCAAGAAGACCGAGCCGGTGAAGCTCGAGATGGACGACCTCGTGCAGAAGTACTCTTCGGTCGGCAAGAAGAGCATTCGCGACGACTACTACATCAGCGACGACAAGAAGATGCTGATGATGCTCATCAAACCGATGTGGAACTCGACGGATCTGCAGAAGACCGAAAAGTTCGTCGAGTACCTCACGGGCCGGAAGTACAGCGCGATTCCTCCGCCGAAGCAGAAGACCGATGGCTTCCTCGGAGACATCGCCAGGGGCCAGGGCGTCGAGCTCGTCGAAGACTACGAGACGATGGGTGACGCGAAGACCGTCTATTTTGGCTTTGCCGGCTCGTACAAGACTGGCCTCGACGACAGCTATGCCATTCAGCAGTCACTCGACGAAGTGACGCTGCTCTCGCTCGTCAGCATTGCCATCGTCACCATGCTGTTCTTCCGCAAGTGGTTCCCGACGGTGCTCGTGCTCTCGGGCACCATTCTCGGCACCATCTACTCGATGGGGTTCGCCAAGCTCGCGCTCGGTGAGCTGAACATGGTCACGTCGATCATCGCGGCCATCATTCTCGGCTTCGGTATCGACTTCGGCCTGCACTTCACCTTCCGCACGCGCATCGAGCTCGGCATGGGCAAGACGTACGAGCAGGCCATCTTCGACGCGTTGATCAACGCAGGGCGCCCGGCGCTCGTGGCTGCCGTGGTCACCGCGGGCAGCTTCTTCGTGCTGCTCGTCTCCGAGTTCCGCGGCTTCTCTCAGTTCGGTCTGCTCTCTGGCGTGGCGACGTTCTTCACGGGCTTCTGCCTGTTCGCGTGGTGCCCCTCGATTCTGATGCTGCTGGGCCGCAAGAACCCCACCTGGCCAGAGAAGCTCATCGGCAAGATGACGCCGCCGAGCGACGCGATGATGACGGGCGCGACGCGCATTCCCGCGCCGAAGCTGACGCTGGCCATCATGACGCTCGTCGTGCTGGGCGTGAGCGCGTTCGCGATTCCGTGGACCGACGAGGTGCCGCCGAACGACCACAAGCTGACGATTCTCGAGCGACTCAAGTACGGCATGAGCTTCAACTACAACACGCGCGCGCTCGTGCCTCCGAACCAGCCGGCCATTCGCCTGCAAGACGAGATCAGCGCGCGCTTCAAGATCAGCTCCGACCCCATCGCGGTGCCGACGCAGACCATCGAAGAGGCGAAGGACATCTGGCTGGCGATGACGAAGAACCCGCAGACCGAGTTCAACGTCGACCGCGAGAAGTTCCCCACGGTCGATCAGGTCGTGAGCATCTACAGCTTCGTGCCGCCTCCCGAGACGGCCGCGGCGAACGCGAAGATTCTCGAAGAGTGGCGCGAAGAGCTCAAAGAGGTCGACCCGAAGTCACTGCCGCCCGAGATGCAGGACAAGGCCGCGTTCTTCATGCGCGTGCTCGAGAAGAAGCCGTTCGGCGTCGACGGGGTGCCCGCCATCTACGCGTCGAACTTCGACAGCCTGCCGCAGACGAAGCCCGAGAACCGCGGCGTGCTCACGTTCGTGTACCCGAAGATCGATCTCTGGGACGGCAAGAACCTGATCAAGTTCGCCAACCAGACGAGCGTCATCAAGGGCGTCAGCGGCAAGGAGTACCGCGGCGCCGGCCTCGCGATTCTCTACGCGAAGCTCGCCGAGATCGTTCTGAAGGACGGGAAGATCACCGTCATTCTCGCGGCCATCTGGATTCTGATGATGCACTACCTCGACTTCCGCTCGGTGAAGCTGGCGGCGGCGTCGGTGATTCCGCTGGGTGTCGGTCTGGTGATGATGCTCGGCGTGATGAACCTCATCGGTGAGCGGCTCAACTTCATGAACCTGGTGATGATGCCGATTCTGCTCGGCTTCGGCGTGAGCCACGGCTTGTACCTGCTGCACCGGTTCCTCGAAGGCACGCCGCCGCTCGTGGCCCTGCGCAGCGTCGGCTCGGCGGTCGCCGCCTCCACCCTCACCACGGTGGCCGGCTTCGCGGCCCTCATCTTCGCGCAGCACTACGGCCTGCAGAGCATCGGCATCGTCGCGTGCATCGGTCTGGGCACGACCCTGCTGGTCTCGTTCACGGTGCTCGGCGCGGTGCTGCAAGTCATCTACGACGGCCAGGGAGTCCAGAAGCTCGAGCAGAAGGCCGAAGCGAAGTAGCGCAAAACGCCTGCGTGCGGCGGCGTCTCTCCAGGTGAACCCTCACCTGGAGCGCCGCACATGAAACGCCTCACCCTCGCCGCCGTCGTCGCCTTCGCCCTGCCCTCGTTCGCCGCCTCGCCTGCGGTCTGCGACAAGTTCGTCAAAGCCTTCGAGAAGGCCGGCAAGGCCGTGGGCAAAGCGCCCGACGCCGAAGGCCTGTCGTTCTGGAAGGGTGCCTGCCTGAAGGACAAAGAGACCGACGCGAACATCACGAAGCAGACGAAGTGCCTCGACGGCGTGAAGGCCGCCGCCGACCTGAACGCCTGCTTCAAGTGACGGCAGCTCCGCCCAGACGGACGGTCAGCAGGCTCGCTTCCCTGCGGGCCGGGGCATCATCCGTCCGAACAGTTGCGATTCCGCCACAGCGGATGCTATCTGTCATGTCGGAATCTCATCCGTCGAGGCAGACATGGCAAACGCAGGCGCACTTCCCTTCCAGCGCATCGACAACCAGGACTTGAGCGTCGTCGACGCGCGGGCTCCGCGGTTCAACCAGACCGTCGTCGCGCTGGGAGCGACCGTCGCCGTGCTCACGGGCGCGTGGCCGATTCTGACGGTGCTGGGCGTGCAGCTCGCGGTGTCGGTGCTCTTCGGCCGCAAGTACTGCCTGCCGTGCGTCTTCTACTTCGAGGTCGTGCAGCCGCGCTTCGGAGCAGGCCCACTGGAGGACTCACGTGCTCCGCGGTTCGCGAACATCATCGGCGCCATCGTGCTGCTCTCGGCGACGCTCGCGTACGTGGCCGGCTTCACGACGGTGGGTCTGGCGCTTGGGGCGATGGTGGCAGTGCTCGCCACGTTGGCGGCGACGACGGGGCTCTGCGTCGGCTGCGAGCTGTACCGAATCATCGCGAAGCTGCGCGGTGTGCGGGGTGGAGCCATCGAGCAGGTCGACTTCGACGCCCTCGGTGGGCAGCCGAAGGCGGGCACGGTGGTGCTCTTCACGCACCCGCTGTGCAGCGACTGTCAGACGCTGTCGCGCGAGCTCGACGAGCGCGGCACGCCGGTCGTGAAGGTCGACGTGAAGCAGCGCCGTGACCTCGCGAAGAAGTATGGCGTGTCGGTCGTTCCCCTCGCGGTGACGGTCGATGCTTCGGGTCGGGTCACCGGCCGCGTTCGCTGAGGAGAGCCGTCGAGCCGAAGCACCGACTGATTCGGTCTAAGACGCGAGCTGATGACCTCGCCCATCGAGCTCTACTGCGACGGCTCGGGCGAGGAGCGCGTCGAGCGCCCAGGAGGCTGGGCCTTCGTCATCGTGCGTGACGGTGAGGTGCTGCATGAAGGTCACGGCTTCGAAGAAGCGACCACCAGCCTGATCATGGAGCTCGAAGCGGCGCGCGCCGGCCTCGAAGCCATCATCGAGCACGGGCTCGTTGGTGAGGTCACGGTGATCAGCGACTGCCGAATCGCCCTCGAGGTCGCGGCTGGCACGTTCAGGCCGAAGCCCACGAGGTACCACGCGCTCTGCGATGCCCTCCGAGCGGCGGCTGTGCGCGCCAACGCGAAGACGAGGTGGATTCGCGGACACGTGGGACATCGGCTGAACGAGCTCGTCGATGCGCGCGCACACGAAGCGAAGCTCCAAGGTGTCGCGAGACGGGCTGCGCGAAAGTCTCGACGACGGGCACCGCGCTGACTCCCTCGACACAACGTTCGCAACCACCCGCCGAGGACGCCGAGGACGCGGAGGTCACCGACCCTCCGCAGCTACGCCCGAACACTCCGAGCCGACCTCACTCGCACGACGCGACGAGACCCACCACCGACGTGCGAGTCGGGATCGCGTGACTGATCAGTTGACCGGGCGTGGCTCCGAGACCTGCCGCACCGTGATGGCCTTGAGCTCACCAGCCGCCGGCACGACCTCGGCCTCGACGACGTACCCGACCGAGTACGTCTCTTTGCCGTTGCTGATCACCGCCGCGGCGGGGTCATCAGGCTGAGCGACCGCGGTGTAGATGACCTTGCCGTCGACCAGCTCGAGCTTCGCCGCCGCGCGCGCGTTCACATCGAACTTCGAGGGCTGCAGCTCGTTCGCGGTCGTCGCCTTGGGCTGCGTCAGCGCCCGCACGAGTCCGCGCACCGTCATGCCCTTCTGCTCGATGTACCGCTCGAACACGGTCATGCGGAACCGCTCCTTCGCCGCCTCAGCCGCTGCCGCAGACCGGGCTTCGACCGACACGTCGAGGGTCTGAACGCGTGCCTTCTTCGGCTCCTCACGGGTGCAGCCAACGACGAGCACGAGGGCAACGGTGAGGGCAGAAACTCGAATCATGGCGGCCGCCCGAAGCACGAGCAGTGCCACTCGATTCTGTCGTCGATTCAAGCACTTCAACTTCGAGTCCTGTCGCGGGTTCGGTCACCTGGTGTCAGGCCGCCCTGACCTGTCGCACATTTGTGTAAACCTTCGATCTCTTTGGCTTGAGGTTGATCAGGCAGATGGCCTTCAGCGCCAGCGGTACGAAGCGGCGCTACACTCCCGACCGCGATGGCAGCCTACCGAGAAGACCGACGAGCGACCGCCGTTCCGCGGCTGACCGCCATCACCAAGAACGAGGCGACGGAGGGCACCGACGTCGACCGCCAGCGCACCTACGAGCGAGCGCGCGAAGAGATCGCCGACGACCTGCGCCGTCAGAAGGAAGGCACGAAGAAGAAGTCGTTCGCCGACCTCGTGAAGAAGAAGTGACTCACCGCACGGCCGCGCGCAGCACCTCGTGACGTGACAGCAGCTGCAGCGCCTTCGCCAGCAGCGCCTTGCCCGGCTGCACCCGATGCCACGTCGACGCACCCGACGGATGCGGCAGCGGAATCACGTCGACCTTCACGCCGTGCCACGTCGTCTCGTGCGCGGTGCCGATGACCTCGGCGAGCGGGCCGGTGTGACCGAGCACCTGGGTGATGGCGAGCGCTCCGACGGGCAGCACGAGCTTCGGCTTCAGCAGCTGCACCTCGGCCTCGAGCCATGGCCGACACGCGAGCACTTCGCCTTCGTCGGGTTTGCGGTCGCCTCCGCCGGTCTTCGCCTTGCCGGGAAAACACCGCGCCACGGCCGCGAAGTACACGCGCTCCCGAATGACTGCTTCGTCGACGCCGACGGCTTCGTGAAACCAACCGAACAACGTCTTGCCCGCCGTCCACGCGAACGGTTTGCCCGCGGGGCCTTCACGAATGCCCGGCGCCTGGCCCAGCAGGAACACCTTCGAGTCGACGGCCGCGCCGTGCACGACGGGCCGAATCATCTTCGGGCATCGACGACACGCCTCCAGCCGCGCATGGAGCGCGCGCAGTTTCGAGAGCGTCGTCACCGGGCCTCCCGGAAACGCACCATCGAAAGGCGGCCAGAGGCCCGAAGCCAATCGACCTCGGGCCTCCAGCCACGGTCACGCGACGGGGATGGGATGACGGCGCGTGACGTGCTCTCCACGACGCTCGACGAAGGCAGCGATTTCATCGTCGCTTGAGCGTCGCCGCCGAGAGACCGAGCCGCTTCATCATCACGCGCAGCGTTCCGCCCGGGTCCTTCGCGGTGCCGCGGCCGACTTCACCGAGCATGCGTGCCGCTTCTGCCGCCGAACCACCCGCGCGCTTGAGCGCCGCTTCGACGGCCACCCGCTCGAGCGTTTCAATCTCGGCCTTCAGGTTCATCGAGCCCTCGGCGAGCTTCTGCTCGACGGCCTGCTTCGAGACGATGCCATTCTCGGAGCCCGCGTCAGGGCGCGACTCCTGCCAGAGCCGCCGCGGCAGGTCTGACGGGAGCAACGACGAGCCGCTGCGTTTGTGCACGAGCGCCGCGAAGATGACGTTGCGCAGCTCACGCACGTTGCCCGGCCACGAGTACGCCTTGAGCACCTCGAGCGCTTCGGGCGTCACGTCCTTCACCTGGCCGCGCTTCGCAGCGACGGTGTCTTCCCGGTAGTAGCGCTCGATGAGCTGCGTCGTCATCACGGGCAAGTCGTCGAGGCGTTCCCGCAGCGGAGGCAGCTCGATGAGCACGGTGGCGAGGCGCTCGTAGAAGTCGGCGCCGAACTGGCCCTCGTGAATGAGCGGGCGCAGGTCGCGGTTGGTGGCGGCGATGATGCGGAAGTCGACCGCGCGCCACTTCGACTCACCGAACCGCGAGACCACGTGGTCTTCGAGCACGCGCAGCAGCTTCACCTGCAGGGGGAAAGGCGTGTCGTCGACCTCGTCGAGGAAGACGGTGCCGCCCTCGGCCGCCACCATGAGGCCGTCGTAGTCCTTCACGGCGCCAGAGAACGCGCCCTTCGTGTAGCCGAAGAGTTCGCCCTCCATCAGCTCGTTGGGAATCGCGGCGCAGGTGATGGGCACGAAGGTGCGGCTCCCGCGAGGCGACCATTGGTGAATGAGCCGCGCGGCGAGCTCCTTGCCGCTGCCGGTCTCTCCCGTGAGCAAGACGGGCATCGACGTCTGCGCCGCCTGCTTCAGTTGACGAAGCATGCGTTTGGCGGCGGCTGACTCGGCCACGACGTTCGGAGGCGGCGTGACCGCAATCTCGGGCACCGACAACTCGGCGAGGCGGGCCAACAGGCGGCTCTCCCACTCGCCTTCGAGCGGGAAGACGTCGACGGCGCCACGCTCCACCGCCTGCTTCACCTGCGCGGCGTTGGGTGGAGCGGCCGTCAACCAGATGAGCGGCGTCGTCGAGGCAGCGGGCATGGAGCGGCCGTGATGCACGATGGCCTGCGCGCCACTCTCGGCGAGCTTCCAGCCGGCACGACCGAGGGCATCGACCGTCGCGGGCTTCGGCGCCTCTCCCTTCCACGTCAGAACAGGCATGGCCTGAGTTGAGCACCAGCCTCGATTCGAGTCGCGTTACCAGTTCGACTTCGCCGTCGCGAGTCGGTCGTGATTCAGGAGCCACCGCTCCTCCCCGTTCGGCTCACTTCGTCTGCCAGACGTCTTTCTCTTCGAGCACCGAGCGCGCGTCCTTCGTGAGCCACGCCTTCGCGGCGGCGTCGTTGCGCAGCGTCGCGTCGAAGAAGGCGGTGGTGAGCGCGAGAATGGCGCGGTGGTGGTTCGGGTTTCGCGGCTTCGAGTCCCCAGGCAGCGCGCGGTCGGAGAAGGCCGAGTGCTCGGCGCCATCGAAGACGACCTGGTACTTGTCGCCCGGCGGGAGCAACGGAAACACCTCGAGCCGGCTCTGCGCGGTCTGTTTGCCGATGGGCGCTTCGTCGTGCGTGCCCGTCATCAGCAGCCACGGAATGGCGACGCTCGCGAACGCCTTCTTCGGGTCTCCTCGTCTGGGCATGCTCGGGCTCATCATCACTGCGGCTGAGATTCGGCGCTCCCGCGGGTCGATGGGCGAGAAGGGAAATGACTGCCCGCTCACGGCCTGCGTGGTGACGGCACCGAACGAGTGCCCCGACATGCCGACATGCGCGAGGTCGAGCCGCTTCTCGAGCGTGTGGCCCGCAGTGGCGTTCCACGTCGTCAGCGCATCGAGCACCACGCTCACGTCTTTGATGCGCAGCAGCGCGTTGTCGACGCTGGCGGCGTCCTTCATCGCGGAGAGCCGTTCGGCCTGCGGCACGTTCTTCCACACCGACTCGTCACTGCCCGGGTGCTGCAGGAACACCGCGACGTAGCCACGCGAGGCCCAGTGTTCGCCGAGGTACACGCTGTTGGTGCGCGCTCCGCCGAGGCCGTGGCTGAAGAGAATGACGGGCGCCGGCGCCTTCGACGCAGGCAGGTAGACGCGCACGGGAAGTTCTCTCGAGCGCGAGGCGTCGGTGAACGAGCCGTCCCACGAAGCGGGCACGGCGTCGGGCCGTGTGAGGGGAGAGTACGGAGTCGCCGCCAGCGCGATGAGAACGAGTGCGGTCATGCTCGTGCAAACCCTTCAGTGGGCGAAAGGTTGCGTCAGGGCAGCGTGCCCATGGTGACGCGTCGAAAGCCGTACTTGTTGAGCGTGGCTCCGGGGCGAACGAAGGCCGCGATGCCGATGCCCGAGCCTTTGGCGACCCGCGCCGGGTTCGAGCCGTCGTAGCCCGCGACCAGCACGCCGTTGATGTACAGCGAGAGCACGTTGCCCACCCGCGTGGCGCGCACCACGTCACCATCGGCGGGAATCGGTGCGGCCGACGCGTTCACGTTCGCGATGCCAGTGAAGTCAGACGGGCCTCCGCTCAAATAGAGAATGTCGACGCCGCCGCCCGAGTTGAAGAGAAACTCGTTCCACGTGCGCACGCCCGCGTCGCTGGAGCAGCCAAGCAACAACTCGAGCTCGTGGTTCGAGCCGCTCGCGTTCGGGTTGTAGCCGGGCTCCTTGTAGATGACGGCTTCGATGAACTGGTCGCCGGTGAAGCCGGGCACGAAGGCGAAGCTGTCATCGTAGTCGATGCCGCCGTGCGTGCCGAAGGCAATGACGGTCTGGCCATCGGAGGCGAGCCCCACGCGCATGCTCGTGAGGTTTCCCGGAGGTGCGTTGCCTCCCGTGCCCTGCGTGTTGTTCGTCCACACGCCGCCGCCAGAGAGCGGGTTCTCGGCGGACGCGCTGCCGAAGTCGATGGAGTAGCGGCCTCCGTCGGCGGAGCGACCTGCGTCGAGTGGTGGGCCGGCGTCGATTCGCGCGCCCGCGTCCACCGCAGCGCCGGCGTCGACCAGCGCTCCCGCGTCCACGCCGCCAGCGTCGACCGTTCCGGCATCGATGATCAGACCCGCGTCGATGATCAGCCCCGCGTCTGCGCCCGCGTCGCCGAGCAAGCCCGCGTCCGCGTCGGTCGAGCCGGCGTCGAGCGGAACGGCCGCGTCGTTGTTCGTCGCGACGCCTTCGCAGCCCATCATCGCCACCACGAGCAGCCCGAGAACGCGATGCATGAAGGGGACTCTGGCCCAGAACGCGCTGTGCGGGCCCACACGACTTCACTCACGTAGATACGCGATTCAGTTCACGCACACCTTCCCGCGAACCCGACGTCACGCCCGTTTGGTCAGTGGCCCTGTGGCTGCACAGCACTGCCCTCGTGGCCTCACCGTCATGCGAGCGGCCTTCCTGCGCTCGCCACGATTGCAACGGAGTTCGTCATGGAAGCGATTCTCTTTCACTGGGCAACCTGGGTGGCGCTGGCGGCGGTGATGTTCATCGTCGTCGTGCTGCTCTCGAGCCTGCAGGTCATCGGCGCGAACCAGTCGGGTCTGGTCGTTCGCCGCTTCGGCAAGTCGTTGCCGTCGGGTCGGCTCATCGCGATGGAAGGAGAGGCCGGCTACCAGGCCGACCTGCTCCCGCCCGGCTGGCACTTCGGCTACTGGCCGTGGAGCTACAAGGTCGTGCGCACGCCGCTCGTGGTGATTCCGCCGGGAGAGATTGGCCTCGTCGTGGCCGCCGATGGTGAGGCGACTCCGGCCGAGAACATTCTCGGGCACGAGGTCGACTGCGACGACTTTCAGAACGCGCGCTCGTTCCTCTCGAACGGTGGCGAGCGTGGCCGTCAGCTCGGCTTCCTGCGCGCGGGCACGTACCGCATCAACCCGGCGCTCTTTCAGGTCGTCACCGCCGACAACGCTGATCAGTTCGGCATGCGCGCGCACGACCTGCAGGTGTTCTCGGTGCCCAGCGACAAGGTGGGCATCGTCAGCACCAACGACGGCCGTCCCATCGCGACCGGTGACCTCGCCGCGTCGGTCGTCGAGGGCCACGACAACTTCCAGCGCGCGCAGGCCTTCATCGATGGTGGTGGTGGCCGCGGTCTGCAGGAGCAGGTGCTGCTCGCGGGTTCGTGGAACCTGAACCCCTGGTTCGTGCGCGTCGAGCTCGTGCCGATGACCGAGATTCCCATCGGCTTCGTCGGCGTCGTCGTCAGCTACGTCGGCAAGGAGCACCTCGACCTCTCGGGTGAAGACTTCACGCACGGCGACCTCGTCGAGAAGGGCCGCAAGGGTGTGTGGATCGACGCGCTCCTGCCCGGCCGTCACCCCATCAACACCCGCGTGATGAAGGTCGAGCTCGTGCCGACGACGAACATCGTCCTCAACTGGTCGCAGCGCATCGAGCAGCACCAGTACGACGCGAAGCTCGGGCCGGTGACGGTGCGCTCGAAAGACGGCTTCAGCTTCACCATCGACGTCTCACAGATCATTCACATCGGCATGCGCCAGGCACCGCGGGTCATCTCGCGCGTCGGGTCCATGCAGAACCTGGTCGACCACGTGCTCCAGCCGACGGTGGCGAACTACTTCCGCAACTCGGCGCAGCAGGTCACGGTGCTCGAGTTCCTCTCGGCGCGCAGCCAGCGGCAGAACGAGGCGTTCGATGCCATCAAGCAGGCGCTGGGCGCGTACGACATCGAGTGCATCGACACGCTCATCGGTGACATCCAGCCGCCGGCCGAGCTGATGAAGACGCAGACCGACCGGAAGATCGCCGAAGAGCTGCAGCGCACGTACGAGGTGCAGCGTGAGGCGCAGCTGCGGCGCCAGCTGCTCGAGCGTGAGACGTCGGTGGCGAACATGCAGGCCGAGGTCGTGCGCAGCGAGCAGATGGTCGCCATCAGCCAGAAGAACGCGATGGCCATGGAGGAGACGGCCCGTGGTGACGCGGCGCGCGTGAAGCTGGCCGCCGAAGCAGAAGCGCAGTCGATGCGGTTCAAGGCGATTGCGCAGGCCGAAGGCACGAAGCTCGCGGGTGATGCCGAAGCGCACGCGACGAAAGCGACGGGCATCGCGCGGGCCGAGGCGTACCGTGAAGGCGTCGCGGCGATGGGCAGCGAGGCCTACGTCGCGGTGCAGCTGGCGAGCGTGCTGGGCGAGCACCAGGTGAAGCTGGTGCCCGACATCGCGGTCGGTGGTGGCGAAGGGGGCCTCGCGCAGGCCCTGGTGTCGACGATGCTGAAGACCAGCGTGGCGCCGAAGAATGGCGTGCACCCGGTCGTGAAGCCGAACGGCGCTGCTGGCGCCTGAGGAAGGGGAGTGACGAACTTCGCCCCGACCGGCCACTCAGCTACAAGGCCGGAGCGGGGTGGAGGTCGGCATGAACCGGTTCCTGTTCGGAGTCGTGGTGGCGTTGGGAATGGCGGCCGCTGCCGAGGAGAAGGCCAGCGCCCTGGTGGTGGGCGGGCGCACGGTGGCTCGCCAGCGCGATGCGCTCGAGGTCGCCATCGGTCACGGCGACATGCTGTCCGTCGCGTGGCGGCACGGCGTCACCGACCGCTTCGAAGCCGGGCTCGCCGGAGCTGGAACCCTCGGCTACCGCGGGCTGCTCTTCGTCGGCGGTGGTTCGTACTCGGGCTCGTCGCTCGGAGCCCGAATCGAAGGGCGACTCAAGGTCACGCTGCTCGACACCAGCGTCGTCTCGCTCGCCGTCACGGTGAGACCGGGCTTCTCGTACTCGACGTGGCACCAGGTCGGGCCCTTCTCGAATCAGGTCGACACGTTCGGCGTCGAGCTCCCGGTCGACGGGCGCCTGGGGTTCGCGCTGTCTCCGCACACCACCCTCGGCGTGAAGCTCGAAGTTCCCCTCTTCCTCGAGCTCTGGTCGACCGATGGCTCGAGGGCCACGGTGAGAACGAGCGACCCCGCCTGGGCGCTGGTGCCCAGAGCCTCGCTCGGCGTGGAGTACGCGTTGTCCGAACGATGGCTGCTGTTCCTCTCGGCTGGCTCGCGGCTCTCGTCGCTGTGGACGCTCGACGTTCAGCTCGGCGTCGTGTGCACGCTGCCCGGCTGACCTTCATCGCGCGTCTGCTGACGGCCCCACCAGGCGTCGTGTAGGCACCCGCTCATGCGTTACCTGGCGCTGCTGCGCGGCATCAATGTCGGCGGGAACAACGTCATTCCCATGGCGAAGCTGCGCACGGCCTTCGAGTCGCTCGGCTTCGACGACGTGCAGACGTACATCGCGAGCGGCAACGTGTTGTTCTCGTCAGCGAAGGCGCCGAAGCGTGAGGCCATCGAGGCGATGCTCGCGAAGCAGTTCTCGTACGCCGCGAAGATTGCCCTGCTGAAAGTGAACGAGCTGAAGAAGGTCGTCGCCGAAGCGCCGGGTGGTTTCGGCGAAGACCCCGCGACCTACCGCTACGACGTGCTCTTCGTGCGCGCTCCCGTGAAGGCAAAGACGGTGCTGCCGCAGCTGGACGTGAGAGAAGGCGTCGACGCCATCGCGGCGGGCTCGCACGCGCTCTACTTTCGCCGGCTCATCGCGAGGGCCTCACAGAGCAAGCTGGTGAAGCTGATGAGCCTGCCCGTCTACAAGGAGCTCACCGTGCGCAACTGGAACACCACGAGCGCGCTGCTCGAGCTCGCGGCGGCCCCGCCGAAGCGCTCCTGACGCGGGAGTCAGACGCCAGCCATCACGCGGGCGACGCGCTCGAGCAGGGGCTCCGGCAGAATCGGCTTGTCGAGCAGCTCGACGCCTTCACCCAGCGCCCGCTGGCGCAGCACCCCGTCGTCGGCGTAGCCCGACATGTAGAGCTCGGGCCGGGTCTTGCGCAAGGTGTCTGCCAGCTCGCGGCCGCTGATGCCCGGCATCACCACGTCGGCGAGGAGCAGGTCGAGCCGGCCCAGCTGCGTGGCCTCCTGCACGGCCTCGGCTCCAGACGAGGCGCGTTCGACCTCGTACCCCGCACCCGAGAGAATGGTGCACACGAGCGCAAGCACGGCGGGCTCGTCGTCGACGACCCTGCAAACCCTGGTCGATGGTGTCGAGCGTCGACACGAGCCGGTCCAGCCGCTCCTGGGTCGTTTCTCCCAGCAGGTAGGTCGCGTTCTTCATGGTTCCCCCGAATGCGACGAATGCTGAAGGTGCCCTAACCCACTTGCTTCGCCCCCGCACCGCAACGTCGCCCCGCTCCGTCGTTCGCCAACACCGGGACGTCGGCTCAGCGGTGCAGCGTGACCGAGAGCGGCACCCACTCCGAGGTCTTCGGCACGAGCGACACCACCCCGTCGCGCTCCTTCACGTCGATGAAGCGCGTGACCGGGCTCTCGCCACGCTTGAGCGCGATGGTGGTGAGCAGCAGCTCGACCGACGTCGGCAGCACCTCGTGGCTGCCCGCGTACATCTGGTAGCGCACGTCGAGTGGCGGCACGCGCACGAGCGAGAGCCAGCGCGACTCGAAGTCCTTCTGGGCGACGTTGATGGCGCGCGTGCGGGCAGGCTCCTCGAGGTCGGCGGCGGCGATGACGCCCTTGAAGGCGCGGTCGCTCGACGACCACCAGTTCGCCAGCCCCACCCGCTCCTGCCGCCCACGTGAGAGCGACGCCGACGTCGCCACCATCGAGCGCGCGCCGATGGGCAAACGCCCCGTCTGCTCGCCGGTGAAGAAGGTGCCGAACATGCGCAGCTCCTGAGCGACCCGCTCGAGCTGCATGACGCGCGAGTACGGCGGCGTGTTCTGTTGCACCTGGCGCAGCTGCCGTTCGAACGAGGTGACGAGCGAAGCGTCTGCGCTCCACACGGCGTCAGCGCACGGGCGCACGAGGCCGGTGGACTCGCCCAACGCTCCCAGCGACGCATCGGGCCCTTCGAGCCACAGCAGGTCGGCGATCAGCGAGAGCCCATCACTGCAGACCTCGAGCGCTTCACGAAGCTGCTGGTGCTGCACGAGCAACCGAACCCGTAACGGAGCGAGCGAGGCGGTCGCCTCCTGCAGCTTCGGGAGCGCCTGCCGACGAGCGTGGAGCGGCTCCGCCAGGGGACCCAGCCCCGCGATGGGCTCGAGCGTCGTGAAGTGGGTGCACGCCAGCGTCTCGCGGAGCCACGGGTCGTTGCGCGTCATCGAGTCGAGCGCCGTCGCGGGCAACGTCTCGAGCGGCTCGAGGCCGAAGCGAACGTTCATCACCTGCGGCGACATCCACGGTGCGTCGCGGCTGACGTCGGGCGCGGTGTCGAGCGCGCGGGCGAGACAGTCGGTCACCGAGCCCTCCTTCGCTTCGCGATGCGGCGGTCTCTGCTTCGAGAAGCTCGCGAGGGCGTTCGCGTCGACGATGAGCGACTCGGCGAGCCGCCGTGCGCGCAGCTCAGCCGAGACGACGACGCCGCCGAGCAACAGCACCGGCAACAGCGCGAGCGCGCCGAGCAGCAGACGAAGGCCCCAGCGGGGAGCAGCGGGAGTCACGTCGACCAGTCTATGGCGTCGCGTTCACCGGCCGGCTCGGAAAGCCGAGACGAGACCCATCACGAACACACCACCGACCCACACCGCGTAGACCATCGCCGCGACCACCACGGCCCCCATCACGAACGCGACGGCGCGCAGCCCCCGGCTGTTCGCCACCCGGCTCATCAGGTCGAGCGGCTTCTGCGTCGGGTCGGGCTGCGGCTGGGGCCCGTCACCGAGACTGCCCAGCACGACCTGCACGTCTTCTTCGCTCGCGCCCTCCGCGAGGAGCGCGCGTCGAATCTCGGCCGATGACGCGCCACCGCTCTTGAGCTGCCGCGCGCGTTCGTAGAGCACGACCGCTCGCTACCACTCCTCGCGGCTGCCCGCCCACGGGCCTTCGAACAAGTCAGCGAAGTCCATCGTTGGCACGACGCGTGGATTCGCGAGCGTCATGGCCAATCTGCTTCGAGCGGCGTTGGGGCTCTCGCTCATCGGCATCATCGTCAGCGTCTGCCTGTGGCTGCCGCACCCGACGCATGAAGCCGACACGCCCACGGTGCTGACGCAGATGCGTGAGGTCGCGCGGCTCGAGACGCTCGAGGTCTCCGTCTACCGCAAGGTCTCGTACGAGCCCGAGGTGCCTCCCTCGACCTCGCTGGCGGGTGACGTGCTCGCGTGGGCGAAACACTCGGTGGCGCCGAGGCGTGGGCGAGCCATCGTCTTCGCGACCGTTCACGTCGGCCTCGACCTCTCACGCCTCGGGCCCGAAGACGTGCACATCACCGGTGACGCCATCGAGGTCGTGCTGCCGCCGCCAGAGGTGCGGGTCGAGCTGCTGCCGCGCGAGACCGAGGTCATCGCGTCGAACCTCGACTCCGCCCAGACCGCAACCATGCTCGAGCAGGGTCGCGTCACGCTGGAGCATGACGTGCGCACCGACGCAGCCCTCCGCCAGCGGGCACGCGCGTCGTCGGAGCGCGCGCTGAAGGCCCTGCTCACGACATTCGGCTTTCGCGACGTTCGGTTCGTCGAGCGAGCAGCTCATTCTCCCGCGGCGGCGATGGTGACCGCATACGGCGACGGCCACGTCAGCGGCTGAACGGCGTCTGCAGTCATACCGAGCAGCGTGGCGATGGCCTTGCCGTCCTCCTCGAAGCCCTTCATCACGAAGACCTGGGTCTTCTCGCGCTTCGCCTTCGCTTTGGCCTGATGCGCTGGTTCCCAGCCGGCGGCCTTCAGGGTTGAGACCAGCGCCGCGCTCTTCGCGCCGATGCCGGCGTCGAGCAGGTCGACCTTCGCGATGCCCGGCACCACGAACGGGCGCGGCAAACGAAGTGGTCCCGCCAGGCTCTGGGCTGCCACCCATTGCTCGTCGGGAGACCAGAAGACCGCCACGTCGGGTGCTCCTTCGGCAGGGAGCGGAACCTCGTGCACCGGCCGCTTCGGCGCCGCGATTCGCAGCCGAAACGACGTGCCCTTGGCGCCGTAGAAGAAGGCCGAAGTCGCATCGTCGCGCGTGGGTGTCAGCGGCCCTTCGCTGCTCCACACCTCGGCGACGACCCTGCTCGTCGGGGCCTCACGCTTCACCACGGCGTTGGTCAGGGCTCCCGCCTTGCGAAAAGGCGCGAGCGCCCGCGCGTAGGCTGCGGCCTCGGCTGCGACCCTCGCCTGGCAACCGGGCGTGGTGGGTTGGTTGCCCATCGGGCCGTTGCACATCTCTTCCATTCGGTGGAACTGCTCCACGTTGCCGGTCGACGGGTCGAGCACGGCCGCGAAGGTGGCGGGCTGCGCCGGCAACGTCTTGTCGTAGTTCGGCGCGTACGCGAACGACGACAGAATGAAGTACCTGCTGCCCCCGACCCATTGGCTCGGCTCCGAGTGCTCCTCGTCTTGAGCCAGGGCGGGAACCGAGAGCACCGACAGCACGATGAGCCAGCGCGTCATTCGTCACCTCCAGAGAGGACGCCAGCTTGCCAGACCTCGGACAGGGGCCGGGTCACCCCTGAACCAGACGCCATGGGAGCGCCATCGGAAGGATCGCGGAGCCCACCCGTGGGCTGTTAGGAATTTTGGAGGGAACTGCATGCAACTGAAGAAGTCCCTTCAGCGCACGGCCGGGCGGCTGCTCTCGATTGGCGAACTGCCAGACGAGAGTTCGAACCATCGCCACGGTCGGCAGCTCCTCATCCTTGGCGGCGTGTTGATGAGCGGCGGCGGCCTGCTGTGGGGCGGGCTCGCCTTCATTTTCGGGCAGTGGGCCGCAGCGGCGGTGCCCCTGGGCTACGTGCTGCTCACCGTCGTCAACCTCGCGGCGTTCGCGCGGTTCAAGCGGTTCCCCGTCGCGCGCACGGTTCAGATCGCCGGGAGTCTGCTCCTGCCCTTCCTCTTTCAGTGGACGCTGGGCGGCTTCGTGTCGAGCGGCGGGGTGATGCTCTGGGCGATGCTGGCGTTGGTGGGCTCGCTGAGCTTCACCTCGGCGCGCTCGAGCGTCGTCTGGCTGGTGCTCTATTGCGTGCTCACCGTCATCAGCGGGCTGGCAGACGCCTGGCTCGCGTCGGCGTCGAACCTGAACCCGTCGTCGACCGTGGTGCGGCTGTTCTTCGTCATCAACATCGTCGTCATCTCGAGCATCGTCTTCGGCCTCTCGCTGGCACTCACGGTCAGGCAGCGTGACGCCATCGCGGCGCTCGAGCTCGGTGAAGCCAAGACGCGCGAGCTCGCCAACCAACTGAGAACGGCCATCGTGGCCCGCGAGAATGACATTGCCCGGCTTCAGGCGGCCGAGCGCGCCCTGCGCGACCTGACGGCGAGCCTCGAGCGGCAGGTGCAGGAGCGCACGACCGAGCTCGCGACGGCCCTCGAGGTGGCGAAGACCGGCACCCGAGCCAAGAGCGAGTTCCTGGCAGTGATGAGTCACGAGATTCGCACGCCGCTCAACGGCATTCTGGGCACCGTCGAGCTGCTCTCCGACTCGCGGCTCGACGAGGCACAGCAGACGCAGGTCGGCGTGATTCGGCGCAGCGGAGAGCTGCTGCTGTCGATCATCAACGACGTGCTCGACTTCTCGAAGATCGAAGCGGGGAAGATCGAGCTCGAGCACCAGCCCTTCGACGTGCAAGCCGCCATCGAGACCGTCGCGGCGCTGCACCGGCCCCTCGCGAACGAACGGAGCGTCGCCCTCGAGGTCGACTGCTCTGGCGTGCGGCACCGCTCCATCTCGGGCGACCCTCACCGGCTCGCGCAGGTGCTCGGCAACCTGCTGGCGAACGCCGTCAAGTTCACCCCTGCGGGCACCATTCGAGTGCACGCCACCACGCAGCTCGAGAACGATGAGGTTCGGGTCGACGTCTCGGTCACCGACACCGGCATCGGCATGGGGCCCGAGGTGCTCGGCCGGCTCTTCAACCCCTTCTCGCAAGCCGACAGCAGCATCACGCGCCGGTATGGCGGCACGGGCCTCGGCCTCGCCATCTGCGCGCGGCTCGTCGAGCGCATGCGCGGCGCCATCGCGGTCAACAGCACACCGGGCGAGGGCACGACCTTCAGCTTCCACATTCTCGCGCCCGAGGCGCGCGAGGTGGCGCAGCTCACTCGGGCGCCGTTGAGCACGACGAAGGTGGCCGGCCTCAAGGTGCTGCTCGCCGAGGACAACCACGTGAACCAGACCATCGGCGCCGAGCTGCTGCGACGGGTCGGGTGCACCGTCGTCGTCTGCTCCAACGGGGTCGAGGCGCTCGCCTGTCTCCGCGCAGAACGGTTCGACCTCGTGCTGATGGACCTGCAGATGCCCGAGCTCGATGGCCTCGAGACGACCCGCGCGATTCGAAGTGACCCGTCGTTGGCGCACCTGCGGGTCGTCGCGCTCACCGCCAACGCGTTCGAGAGCGACCGCCGGGCGTGCGAACAGGCGGGCATGAACGACTTCCTCACCAAGCCGCTCCGACCTGCCCAGCTCGAGGCTGTGCTCCTCGCGGCCCTTCCACAGGCAGCGTGACGGGCACCGTCGAGTGTGGCGGCCCGCCATGAGAACATGGCCTCGTGCGTGACTGGTTCCCCGTGGGGCTCGGCGTGGGCGTGGGTGCATTCACCATCGCGGCGTGGGCGCTCGGGCGCCGCGCTCGAGCGCAGAAGTACGTCGCGCTGGAGCAACTCGGGGCAGCGCTCGGGCTCGAACCACTGGGGCCGCGCTCGTTCGCGCCTACCGTCGCGGGTGTTCGTGACGGGCTGGGAGTGCTGGTGCAACGGGTCGAACGTCGCGACGCGTTCCTGCCCCAACGAATCGACGTGCTCCTGCAGTCGAAGCTCGCGCTCGTGCCTTCGGGTGGCGTGTTGCTGAGGCCAGGCGCCGAGCCACACCTCGAAGGTTCGACCGAACACCGGGCTGCACTCGACGCGGTGCTCCCGGCGCTCGTCACCGCCGCAGCGGCGCTCGACGGCCGCGTCGGCTTTCGCTCGATGGACAACCAGCTCGCCCAGGGAGCGTTCGACACGCTCGTTCGCCTGAAGTGGCCCGAGGGCTGGCGCCACATGCTGCTGCGAACGTGGCTCCCGCTCGACGCGGCGCCAGACGACCTTCGGCACGCCCTCGAAGGGCTCCTCGCGGTGCGGCGGGCGCTCGTCGCACTGCCAGCCGTGACGGACTGCAGCTGACGACCCGCGTCGACGACGGAATCCGCCATCGCGTCGGAAGAGGTCGCACGCGTGGAGTACGCTTGCGCAGTGCCTCTCACCGCCGACGAGCTCGCGCGCCGCAAGCCGCTGTGGAGCGCGATGACCGACCTCTTCCTCGACACCGAGACGCGCTGGTATCCGCCCTTCGTCGGCCATGCCTGCGTGAGGTCGGGCTTCGATGACGAGACGCTCGAGCGGGTCTTCTGGGCCGAGCTGTTTCCGCTCGCGCTCTTCAACCTGCACGACATCGCCGGTGAGTGGGCCATGCTCGAGATCTCCGAGGTGCTGCTCACCGAGCGCGCCGAGAAGGGCGAACGCGACCGCGCCCTCGAGCTCACCGACGCGTGGATGGTGAAGCACACGTGGGACGCGTCGGTGCTCGTCTGCCGAAGGTTACGAACCGAGCCCGAAGCGCGCTGGCAGCCGCTCACCAACGCGTGGCACCTCTTGGGCAAACGGTTCTTCGAAGACCTCGGCCGCCAGCTGCTCAGCGACCCGACGAAGCAGCTCGCCGACGCCCGCGCCCAGGGGCTCGACTGGCAGGCCGAGTGGGCCTTCTACCGGGCGGTGCTCGAGCACACGTTGTTCAAGGGCGCCCGCAACGAGCTCGAGGCACGCATCGCCGAGGTCGACGCGCTGCTGGCCAGCTAGAGTCGGGCCGTGCGACTCAAAGAGGTGAAGCTGTTCTTCCAGGAAGGCAGCTCGGACAAGGTCTACTACGCGCGCATCGTGCCGGCCGGAGCGAACGGCTTCGACGTGGTGGTGCAGTGGGGCCGCCGCGGCAGCACGCTGCAGCAGGGCAAGAAGGCGCTCAAGGTCTCGCTCGAGAAGGCCGAGGCCACGCTCGAGCGGCTCAAGCGCGAGAAGATGAACAAGGGCTACGAAGAGCTCACCGACGGCACGCGCCCCGCCGAGGTCGCGCCGCCCATGGGTCAGGGCTCGGGCAGCAAGGCCACCGGCGTTCGAAAGCGCGTGGGTCGCGTCGCGCAGCTGCTCAACCCCGTCGACCAGCACGACGTCGAAGGGTTGCTCTCGAACGACGCCGTCGTCGCGCAGCAGAAGCTCGATGGCACGCGTGTGCTCTGTCACGTCGTCGACGGTGAGGTGCTGCCGACGAACCGCAACGGGCAGAAGACGGCGCTCGCCGACGACATCGTGCACGGCCTCATTCACCTGCCCAACGGCACCGTCGTCGACGGCGAGGTGATGCGACACGGCGGCGAGACCATCTACTGGCTCTTCGACGTGCTCGAGTTCGCAGGCGAAGACGTGTCGGCCGAGCCGTACGTGCGGCGCTTCGAGCGGCTCACCGATGAAATCGAGCCGGGCCTCTCCGAGCCTGCGCGCGTGCTCGAGACCGCGTGGACGACGAAACAGAAACGGGCGCTGTACGAGCGGCTGCAGCAGGCGGGCGCCGAGGGCATCGTCTTCAAGCGCAAGGACGCCGCCTGGAGCGCGGGCCGGCCTTCGTCGGGTGGCACGCAGCTCAAGTGCAAGTTCATCGCGTCGGCCGACGTGGTGCTCGTCGAGAACGCCGGCAACGCGTACCGCATGCAGGTGTACGAGAACGGCAAGGCGCGCGACGTGGGCAACGTCTTCAGCGGCACCACGAACGAGTCACGCGCGATGCTCGACGCACAGCTCGCGAAGGGCCGCTCCGTCGTCGCAGAGGTGCGCTACCTCTACGCCACCGACAACCTGAACCTGTTTCAGCCTGTGTTCGTGCGCGCGCGTGACGACAAGGCGCCGAAGGACTGCTCCATCGAGCAGCTCAAGCGCACGAACAAGGACGTCGTCGACCACGACTGACGACATGCCACTTCCCATCGCGCCACCGCTCCAGACGTTCGTGGTGGTGCGGCGTTCCCCCTCGAGCGGGCGCTGCGGGCCCGATTCCACTCTTCGATGACAGGTGCAGCCGCGCGTTGGTGAAGACACCGCGAGACATGCGGCACCACTCATCCATGTCTACTTGCCTATATAGCGAACCGGCTATATAGCCTTTGCGCTATGGATAGCGAACGCATGAACCTGGTCTTCGCGGCGCTGGCCGACCCGACGAGGCGCGCCATCTTGCAGCGGCTGGCGACCGGTGAAGCGACGGTGGCCGAGCTGGCCGAGCCCTTCGACGTCGCGCAACCCACCATCTCCCGGCACCTTCGAGTGCTCGAAGAGGCGGGGCTCATTCGTGCGGGCCAGGACGCCCAGCGCCGGCCTCGCACGCTCGTGGTGGGCGGCCCACTCGAGGCGGTCGACGACTGGCTCGCGCCCTTCCGCGCGCAGTGGGAGCGCCGCTTCGACCGCCTCGAACACTTCCTCGCAGGAAAGAAGCAGAAGAAGGGAAAGTCGCCGTGACTGACACCATCGACAGGGCCGAACGCACCTTTCACTTCGAGCGTCTGCTCGACGCCTCACGCAACGACGTCTTCGACGCGTGGACGAAGCCCGATCAGCTCTCGCACTGGTGGGACCCGACCGGGAAGAAGCTCACGGCCTGCACCATCGACCTGAAGGTGAACGGCCTCTTCCGCTTCGTGAGTGACGGCCACGCGCCGCCGTTCGAGGGCGTCTACCGCGTCGTCGAACGCCCCAGCAGGCTCGAGTTCGAGGCGATGGGTGCGCTCGGGAAGATCGTGCTCGAAGACGCGGCCGGCAAGACGCGCATGCGGGTCTCCATTCGTTCTCCCTCGGCCGAGCACTTCGACATGTTCTTGAAGCTGGGCGTCAACGTCGGCACCAGCACCACGTTCGACAACCTGGCGGCGTTCGTTCGCCGAAAGTGACGTCACGCGCCTCGCGCGGCACGACGACCGAAGACCGAGAAGAGCAGCGCGAGGCTCGGCAACACCACCGCCGCGGCCACCACGCTCGCGACGAGCAACACCTGCAACGTCGCCGGGTGCGCGCGGCTCGAAGCCAACGTGTGCTCTCCCCACACGAGCACCTCGCCCTTCGCCACGGCCCACCCGATGACGACGGTGGCGGTCAGCGCTCCGACGACGAGCCTCGCGGCGCGGTAGCGACGCATCACCAGCATCGCGACGGCGACCGAACCGAAGAGCGTGCCCGCCACGGCCGGGAGCCCACGACCGACGCGCGCGACGAGCTGTGGAGCAACGTCTGAGGCAGCCGCGAGCGCCAGCCACGAAGCGACACCTGCCACCACGAGACTCACGATGCCGCGCCGACGAAACGACTCGCGCAGCACCGGCTCCTGCGCGGCGAGCGCGAGATAGGTCGCCGCCAGCGCCGCGACGAGCGCCAGCATGAAGGCGCCACCCGCGACGACGAAGAGGTCGAGCGAGAGTGACAGCGGCTGCTCCCGCACCAGCGCCGCGCCCATCGCGCCGAGCAGGAAGGGGCACAGAATGCTGGCAGCCGAGAAGAGCGCGCCGAAGCGGCGCCTGCGCACCGGGTCGCTGTCGTAGTGCCGGAACGTGAAGGCCGAGCCACGCATCACCAGGCCCAGCGCGTAGAGCGTCAGCGGCGTGAAGAGCGCCGTCGTCAACGACGCGAACGCCGGAGGGAACGCGCTGAACAGCATGACGAAGACGAAGATGAACCAGACGTGGTTCGCCTCCCAGATGGGCCCGATGCTGGCTTCGATGAGCGCACGCTGTTCGTGTCTCCGAGGCCCCGAGGCCAACAGGTCCCACACGCCGCCGCCGAAGTCGGCACCACCGCCGAGCACGTAGAACACCAGGCCACCCACGATGACCGCGGCGATGGCGACCTCAGGCGCCATGGGGCACCACCTTCGCCGAGAGGGTCGGCTCGGGCTCGCGGAACAGGCCGCGCAGCAAGCCCACGACCGTCACGCCGAGGAAGACATAGAGCCCACTGAAGACGGCGAGCCGGGCCTCGAGGCCCTCGACCCGAGTCGCGGCGTCGGCGGTGAGCAGCAACCCTCGCACCACGTACGGCTGCCGGCCCCACTCCGTCACCAACCAGCCGGCCTCCATCGCCAGCGGAGCCGCCACGCCCGCGGCCACCAGCGCAAAGAGGAACCAGCGCTGCGTCGGCCACTGCTTCTTCCGCCACCGAACCGCGAGCGCGAAGAGCGACAGCGCGGCGAGGAAGCTGCCGGCGCCGACCATCACCTGGAAGGCGAGGTGCATGCGCGTGACGGGAGGGCGCTCCGCGACCGGCACCTCGTCGAGCCCCGTGATGACCGCGGCCGGGTCGCCTTTGCCGAGCACCGACAACCCACACGGCACCTCGAGGCCGAAGCGCACCGCGCCTGTCGCTTCGTCGGGGAGCCCACCGATGAGCAGCGGCGCGCAGGCCTTCGTCGTGAAGTGCGCCTCCATGGCCGCCAACTTCCACGGCTGGTGCGCCGTCACCTGCTTCGCCGAGAAGTCACCCGAGAGCGGGAGCAGCAGCGCCGCGCTGGCTCCGATGGGGAGCGCGACGTCGAGGGCGAGGCGGTGAAAGCCCGGCTCCCGACCGCGCAGCAGCGCCGCACCGTGCACGGCGGCCATCACGAAGCCCGTCACCGCGTAACTCGAGAGCAACACGTGAACGACCTGCGTCGCTGCCGACGGTGCCGTGAACACGAGCCACGGCTGGTCGAGGAACGCACGCTCCCCGTCCCACTGCACCGGCACCGGCACGTTCATGAACGCATTCACGACGGTCACGAAGCCGGCCGACGCCGCGCCCGACAGCGCCACCATCACGCCCGAGAACCGGTACACGCGCCGCGACACCAGCGCGCGGCCGTAGAGCACGATGCCCAGGAAGATGGCCTCGAGGAAGAACGCCACCCCTTCGAGCGCGAACAACGGGCCGATGACTTCTCCGAAGCGCCGCATGAACGCTGGCCACAGCAGCCCGAGCTCGAGTGACAGCACCGTGCCCGAGACGGCCCCGACGGCGAAGAGAATCGCCGTGCCCTTCGCCATTCGTTGGGCCAGCAGCCGGTAGCGCGGGTCGTTCGTGCGGTCGGCCAGCGCCTCGGCGACGACGAGCAGCAACGGCAGGCCGACGCCGAACGCAGCGAAGACGATGTGAAACGCCAGCGAGAGCCCCATCTGCGCGCGCGCCAGCGTGGCGGTCTCCATGGTGCCTCCAGTGGTGGGCAGGTAGTGACCTCGGGCAGCCGTCGCCATCTCGACGAGCGGCCGGGCCGATGGGCGCGAGAAGCCCTGTGCATGTCACTCGAGCACGGCCAACAGGCGTCGAAGCGAGCGCTTGAGTGCCTCGAGCTCTGCCTTCCCGAGCGCCGGAGCCACGTCTCGTTCGATGCGCTCGAGCACGCCCGTTCCGTGCAGCATCGCCTCGACGCCTGCCGCCGTGAGCGCGACCCGTCTGGCCCGCGCGTCATCGGGGTCGGGCTCGACGCGCACCAGGCCCTGCCGGGCGAGCTCGGCGACGAGCGGCTGCACGGCCTGCTTCGTCACTCCAACGTGCTCGGCCAGCGCGGTGATGCGAATACCCGTGGGCGCCTGCAGGTAGGGCAGCAGCTTCGTGTGCGCCTCACGCAACACCGGCCGGCCCGCCTCGGCGTTCACCTGACTGATGCCCCGCTCGTTCCACAGCTGCCCACAGCGAATCAGCAAGAACCCCAGGCTGTCCGCCTGCCGCTTTCGGAGCCGTTCGAGTCGCCTCTGCATTGGTCAATGATACTTGACGATGATTCACCAGGCACGTCTCGACCGAAGACGAATCGTGGGAGTCGCCGACCTCGAGCGCCGCCCAGCACGCGCCGCGCAGGAGGCGAGCCGGTCGGAACGCCTCAGAAGGCCGCGATCGCGCGTCGACGTCGCACCCGCCATGATGTCGCCCCCTTCTTCACCCTCGAGGAATGCCATGACGAAGCTCGCGCAGGTGATGGTGTTGATGTGCTCGCTGTCGGCGTTCGCCGGCGACAAGGAGAAACCAGGCGCGTCACCGGCACCGAAGCAGGCCTCGGTGCTCCCGGGGTGCGCGTGCTCGACGGGCCTGACGCTGACGTCGGTGGTGGTGCACAACTGCACGTGTCCCGGCGATGACGGCAAACCGCTCCAGTGCGTGGTGGCGGCCGGCGGCGTGGGCGTCTCGGTTTCGTGCTCACGCTGACGGCGCGTTCCTGAGACACGTCGAGAAGACCGGTCGAGCCAGACGGTCAATGACCCTTGACGATTATTCGTCAAGCGCGATTGACTATCTTGATGACCACCACGCCAGCGTTTCCGTTCTCGTCGAAGCTCGTCGATCTGGGCGATGGCGAGGCCCTCTCGGTCACCGACGTCGGCAGCGGCCCGACTGTCGTCTTCGCCCACGGCACGCCGACGTGGTCGTACGAGTGGCGTCATCTGCTCCGCGCGCTCGAGCCCCGCTTTCGGTGCATCGCCGTCGACCACCTCGGCTTCGGGCGCTCGGCGCGCCCCTCGCACGCCGACTACTCACCCGAAGCGCACGCGCGCCGGTTCTCGAAGGTGCTCGAAGTGCTGGGCGTCGGCAGCCATCACCTCGTGGTGCACGACTTCGGCGGGCCCATCGCGCTCGATGGTGCGCTCGCCCACCCCGAACGCGTCGCCTCGGTCACGCTCTTCAACACCTTCGCGTGGCCGTTCACGGGCGACCCGGCTTCGCGGCGGAGAGCACGGCTCGCGGGCACGTCGTTGTTCCGCTGGGCGTATGGCGCGCTCAACCTGTCGTTCGTCATCTCACGCTCGGCGTGGGGCGACCGCAAGACGGTGACCGACGAGACGTGGCCGCCCTACCTCTCGGTCTTTCCCGACGCGGCGTCACGGCGTCTCGTGCTCTGGGCGCTCGCGAAGAGCCTGCTCGGCTCGACCGCGTTCTTCGAGTCACTGTGGGCGCGCCGTGAGCGCCTGGCGTCGACCCCCATGCACGTCGTCTGGGGAATGAAGGACTCGGCGTTTCCACCCTCGGCGCTTGTGAAGCTTCGCGAAGCCTGGCCTCACGCGTCGGTGCACGAGCTGGCCGCGGCCGGGCATTGGCCCCACGAGGAGCAGCCCGAGGTCTGCGCCCGCTCGCTCCTGCAGTTCCTCGACGGGCTCACTTCCCCTTGAGCTCGAAGAGCTGCTTCTTCTCCTGGTCGACGCCGACGCGCAGGCCGATGAGCTCGGCGTGCACGAGCCGGCCGGCGCCCCAGTCCTCCATGCCGCCGCCGTAGCCCACGGTCTCGCCTGCGGCCTTCTCCTGCACCTTGCCCACCTTGCGCAGCTTCTTGTCGACCTCGCCCTTGCCGAAGGTGAAGACGACGCGCGCCGTCAGCCCGAGCGCGTTGGTCTGCTGAAACGTCTTCGCCTCACTCATGGACTTGATGGGCAGCGAGAAGGCGACGGGCGAGGCGAGCCACATGTTCTGCGAGAACTCCGAGCCCTCCTTGGCCGCCGACGCGTTCGGAGACCCGGCTTTCGCCTCGGTCCACGCGATGGCGATGCGGCCGATGGAGTCGGTGCAGTCGACGGTTCCCAGCACCTCGATGGGCAGCACGCCCGCAGCAGCGTCGTGCGGCTTGAGCGTCACCTGATTCGGCGCGCGCAGCCGGTACATGAACCGCTTGCCTTCGAACGACTTCGCGACGTCGGCGCGGCGGGCGGCGTTGGCCTTCTTCTCTTCGGGCGTCGCCCCGGGCGCTTCACCGGGGAAGAGGGCCCACAGGCCTTCGGGGCACGGGCCATCGGGCACCAGCCGCTCGCTCGAGGCGTCGTCGTAGGGCGGGTCGAGCTTCACCGTGTCGACCGGAGCGACCAGCTTGTCTTCCTTCTTCGCGGCCTTCTCGGCCTCCTGCTTCTCTTTGAGCTCGGCGAGCTGCTTCTCGGCGCGCTTCGCCCGGTTCTCGGGGCACGCCAGCAGGAACATCGCCACCAGACTCACGGCCACCGCGCGAAGGCTCGTCATGGGTCGCGCACCGTACACCAGCTGCGCGAAGGCTCAGCACTGATGGTCTTGCGCGGTGAAGGCGCCCGCCTGCGGCTCAGAACGAGCGGAGCTGGAACGACTGACCCGCCGGGCCGACGTTGGCACCCGTCTCGGCAGGCCCACCGTTTCCTGCGGTGCCCGGCTGCGAGTAGGTGATCTGCGTCGTCGTGATGGAAGACGCCGACGTGGTCGCGACGCCGATGACCGCGCCACCTGCCCCACCTGCGCCGTGCCCGCCACGCCCGCCGCGGCCGCCATCTCCACCACGCCCACCGATGCGCGAGACACCCTGCGAGCCGACGTCGTGCGTCGACCCTCGGCCGAAGCCCTTGAGACCGCCGTCACCACCACGGCCTCCGCGCCCGCCAGTGCCGCCGCTGCCGGTCGTGACAGTCACCTGTCGCGCGGTCACCTGCGAGCTCCAGAGAACGAGGCCGATGCTCGCACCACCCGCGCCACCCGTGAGGCCGCGCGTGCCGAGACAGCCGCCCGAGCCACCACCGCCACCAGCGCTGCCGTACGTGTAGCACTTGCAGTAGCAGACGATGGAGATGCACTCGCGAGTGCAGCCGCCGCCGCCGCCGCCACCACCGCCGCCACCTTCGCCAGACGTTCCGCTCGTGCCGAAGGTCAGCGCGGGCGCGAGATAGCCAGCGACCGTGAGGGTTCCGAGGCTGGCAGGAGCGGCTGCGTTCGTTCCGTCAGTGCCATCAGCTCCAGTGGCGCCGAGCTGCTGCGCGGTCGCCGTGTCGTAGCTCGCGCCAGGGTCGCTGTTGCCGCCGCTGCCCGTACCACCCGACGAGCCGCTGACGCCGCTGCCGCCGCTGCGCCCACCGGGGAACGGGTTCCCGTCGCTCGCGGTGCCGCTGTAGTTGTGGCTCCAGCCGGGAATGCCGCCGTTGCCGCCGCGCTTGCCGCAGGTGCTGGAGCCGCCCGCGCCGCCGTTGGGCCACGCAGCCGTTCCGCCGCAGATGCCGAAGCCGAGCACGTTGGTGGTGTCGTAGATGTTGCCCGCGACGCCGACGGAGCCGTTGTTGCCATTGTCGCCCGTCGTGCCCGGAGCACCATCGCGGCCGTTGGCGCCGTTGCCCGCGCGCACCTGAACGAGCTCGAGCCGCACACCGACCGAGTTCGAGATGCGCGCGCCATATGCCACCGCACCGTTGCCGTTCGAGTCGACGCCGGTCGCGTTGTCCGAGCGGAACTGGAGGAACTGCAGCATCACGCCCGCGTCGACCGCCACGCCGGCGTCGCCGATGACGAGAGCCGGGTTCCCTCCGGCGATGACGGTCGCGTTGGTCGACGCGCGCGTCCACCTCAGGGTCGTCGGCTGGTAGCCGCCCGCGATGTTCTTCCCCGAGACGCTGGCGACGACGAGCGGGCCGGTGAAGGCGCCCGACGAGACGTAGACGTCGCGCTTGTTCTGCGCGACCGCCTTGCGCAGGCCCTCTTCGATGGTGAGCACCGGCTCGTCACGCGTGCCGATGTTGGTGTCGTCACCGGTGAGCGAGACGAAGATGCCGTTGTTCACCTCGCCGTCCATGCCGTCGCAGTTCGCGTCGGTGAAGGCGACGTCGGGCAGGTCGACCGCGCTCGTGAAGGTGCACTGGTACTCGCAACCGTTGGCCGGGTCGGTGTCGAGGTCGAAGAAGCCGGTGTTGCAGGTGAAGGCGCACTGCCCAGCGGCGCACGACGAGGTCGCGTTCGTGGCCACACAGCGGCGGCCGCACATGCCGCAGTGGTTCACGCTCGTCTGGGTGTTCTCTTCGCAGCCGTCGGTGAGCCGGCCGTTGCAGTCGTCGAACGGCGCCGTGCACATGCCGATGTCGCACTGGCCCGCGAGACAACGCGGCGTCGCGTTCTGCACCATGCAGGCGTTGCCGCAGCGGCCGCAGTTGGCCACGTCGGTCTGCAGGCTGATGCCGTTGTCGGGCGTGCCGTCACAGTCGTCGTCGAGGCCGTTGCAGAGCTCGATGCCGGCGTCTCCGGGCTTGCAGACGAAGGTGCCGCCGTCGGCGCATGACGGCACGGTGCGCTGGCAGACGCCCAGCCCGCAGGTGACGGTGGGCAGGTCTTCGTCGGTGCGGCCGTCACAGTCGTCGTCGCGGCCATTGCAGCTCTCGACGACCGGGGTCTCGGCGGTGCAGGCGGAGTAGCCACTGACGCCGTCGCAGGTGCGCGTGCCGCTGCAGGTGCCGAAGCCATTCGCGTTCATGCACGAAACCATCTGGCCCTGGTTCGCGGCGGTGCAGTCGCAGCTCGCCGAGCTCGGCGTGCACTGCTGCGACTTCGGCCGGCCGTCGGTGCCCACGCCGTTGAGGCAGCGGTACGAGGTCGGGCACGTCTGGTCGAACGCACAGTCGCGGCCGCACACGCCTTCGCCGTTCACCACGATGCACTTGTCGGACGGGTACGGGCAGTCGCTGTCGAGCTGGCAGGCCTGGCAGAGCCCACCGCGGTCGGGAACACACGCGTAGCGCAGCGGCGTCAGCTGCGTGCAGACCTCGGTCGCCATGCAGCCGTCGGCGCACTTGCGGCGGCAGACGGGCTGCGTGCCCGGCGCGCCTTCGCACAGGCCCGTCGCGCACTGCTCGTCACGCAGACAGTCTTCACCTTCCTGCTTCAGCGTCATCTGCGCCGGCGGCTCGCGGTTGCACGTGCACCCGGCAACAGAGAGGGTGAGCGCGAAGGCAACGAGGGCTGAGCGGCTGAACATGCGGTGACTCCCAGAGCGGCCCGAATCAGCTGGTGGAGAAGCCTCCACCAGAGCACGGGCCGGGCGCCATCGCACATTTCCCTTCAGGGCGACAAGAGGCTGGCCAGAACCCGAGGGGTGCCTCTGCATCGTGCACGGAACTCCATCGGAGCCAGCTCATCGAACGCCACGCACGGAAACGAGCCTCCGACGCGCGCGACATCGAAGGGCACCTCACCCGAGAGCGCGTACACGCACTCGCCGATGCTCGACGCGGACCTCGAGGCCGCAACGACACCGCCTTTGCGACGGCGAATTCGAGCTGGAAACGCGCCAACGCCGCGTCACCGCAAGAGACGGTGCGCGGCGTTGCGTGCGCCCAGCGAGCTGCGACTTCAGTTGCGCCAGACGCCGTTCAACGTTCCCGAGCCAGCATCAGGCGACGACCAGCGGAGCGTCGCGCGCTGTGGCGTGGGACCCGACCAGAGGAAGTTCGCCGGCTGCAGGTAGCAGCTGTGACGACCGAAGGCGCGGTCTGCGATGCCCTTGGTGCGGGAGAACTCGGGGTACGGGCAGAGGTAGCTCTGGTAGTTGAAGTCGGGCGTGCCCGAGGGAATCTCGCTCTCCGTGTCTTCGTTCACGCAGCCACCGGCGTAGGCCGCGCGCGGGTAGTTGAAGGGCGCGAGCGTGTTGCCGTACGGGCGGTAGCCCACCGCCGCGAAGCCCACCGAGCCGGCCTGCGGCGCGTAGTTGGCGGTGCAGTTGATGACGGGCTGCGCGGTCTGCGCGCCAGCACCCGGCGTGCTGCGGCAGTTGGAGCCCGTGCCGTTGCAGGCCACCGCGACGCAGGTGTTGAACGCGTACCCGTCGACGCCGGCGTCGAAGGCGTTGGTGTTGAGCTGCTCGCGCGTCGGCGTCGGCGAGCTGACGACCTCGACGCACTTGAACTGGCTGTGGTGGCCAAAGCCACGCCACCGCATGTCGACCGGGAGCGCTCCGCCCAGGTTGCAGCGACCGAAGTCACGGAAGAACGTGGTGCGTGGGCTGGTGGGGCCGACCTGCGTCGCCGACGGGAAGTCGCGGAAGGTGCAGGTGCCGCTGGTGGCGGGGCACGTCCACTGCGCGAAGTCGTAGCCAGGGGCCGGAATGCCCTCGTTGTAGCTCGGGTCGCGACGACGCTCGCACGACCGCCAGTACCGCGAGCCTCCGTCGAGACGCAGGAACTCGTCGTTCGCGCCGCCGTCAGCCGTCCGCACGGCGCTCGGGTCGTAGCGGAGCGGGAACCCGGGGTCGCACCGCGAGCGCTCCTTGATGACGAGCACGCCGAGGTCGGTCGCCGAGGCCTCGTAATACGAGGTGTAGAGCTCGGTGTAGTACGCGAACGACTGCAGACGAACCTGGTCGTCGGGGCTCGCGCCCGAGGGCTGAACCTCACGAATGTCGTCGACGTTGTTGTCGTTGAGGTCGGTCACGCCGGTGATGCAGCCCTTGGTGAGCGCGTTGAGCTCGTTCGCCTCGAGGGCGCGGCCGCCGTCGCCCCACACCGGCACCTGGTTCGGCTCGGTGAGCGGCTCCGTGGGGCGGTCGTTGCGCGGAGACTCGAG
>JAACJQ010000081.1 GCA_016879935.1 Archangiaceae bacterium
CCTCTGGCCAGACGGAGCGTGGACCGAGGTTCCCGAAGATGGCGTCGTCAGCATCGACGCAAACCTCGAGCTCACGCTCTCGAAGCTTTCGGACTGGGCCTGATTACTTGAAGCCGTTGGCGCAGTCGGCCGACAGCTTCGAGGTGACGGTTCCGCCCGAGATGGTGACGATCTGACCGACACAGGCCGTGTACGCATCGGCGGCGGTCTTCTCGCTGCCCGTTGCGCACGCAGGAACCGCCTCGATGCACTTCGTGTAGCTGTCGAGAATCGTCATGTCGGCCGAGGTGCACTTCGAGAGCGAGGAGTTGCACGACGACGACGAGAAGCTCGGCGTGATCGTCACCGTCGCGCCGCTGCTCATGTACGAACACGAGGTCTTGCCGCTGCCGAGGAACTTCTTGTTCGCCGCGTCGATGCGCTCGCACGTGCCGCCACCGCAGCCCGTCATCACGAACACCGAAGCCATCGCCACCGCGACCTGAATCATCATCTTCATGCTGTTGTCCTCTCCCTGGAGCCCGGGTGCCGGGCATTGTTCGTGAGGTCGACCCCCACGGGCGCGCCATAGACGAGGTGCTGCTGCGGGTATTCAGAATGCGCACAAACGAATGACGCGCCGCCGTGTAGGGTTCGGCTTCATGAAAACCCTGAGCGCCCTGATCTGTCTCTTCGCGGTGTCTGCAGCGGCTGGTGGTCGAACCGTCGATGGTGTCGCCACCGATTGGACTGGAACGGCGCCCACGGGGGCCCACGTGGCTGCCTCGTCGGGCGACGAGTGGATTCTGCGCGAGGTCGCGGGCGATCGCCGCACTGATCCTGGAATGACCGACGACAACGACGTGACCGAGGTGCGCCTCACCACCGATGGCACGTACCTCTACGGGCTCGTTCGCGTGCTGAACATCAACGCAGCGGCCGCTCCGTACGTCGCCATCGGCATCGACACGTTGCAGGCCGGCGGCCAGACGTTCCTCGGAGACGACGGCAACCTCGGCGTTCGCGATGGCATCAGACCGAAGCGGCAGCTGGCGTTGCACTTCAACTCGGTGGGCGCCCCGGTAATCGAGTGGTTCGACTCGGGCCTCTGGTACGGAATCGCGGCCTCACAGATCGCGATCTCGACGACGAACGAGGTGATCGAGTTCCGTGTGCCGCTGACCGATTTGAACGGGCTCACCGACACCTCGACGTTCATGTTCACGCTGGCGACGTTCAACAACGCGTCGATCTGGAACAACGATGGCGATGGGACCACGACCGACGCTGTCGATGCGCTCGGCATTCCCGAGCAGGGTACGGCAAACGCGTGGGACCGCGAGATCAGCAACGGTCAGATCGACGTCGGCTGGCGAATCACGCTGCGTGGTCCCTCCACCGCTCCCACGGGCGTCGTCGGTGGTGCCTGTCAGCCCGGGTTCGCCTCGGCGACGGGCTTCGCGCCCTGCACCGCCTGTCCTCCAAACCGTTTCAGCCCAACGCTTGGCGCTCTCTTCTGCAGCGACTGCCCGGCAGGCACGACGGCTGACGCAGGCGCGGGGAGTTGCGCGTTCTGCGAGGTGGGGACGTCAGGGGCCACCTCGGGAGGCGGTTGCACGAGCTGCACGGCTGGCACCTTCAGCGCGGTTCAAGGCTCGATCGCATGCACCAACTGCTCGGTCGGCTCGGCGAGTGACGCGGGAGCGAGCGTGTGTACCCAGTGCGCGCCCGGCCGATACGCGTCGACGTCGGGCTCGTCGAGCTGCGCGCTCTGTGCCCCCGGAGCTTTCACCTCCACGCAGGGCTCCGCTTCGTGCGCAAGCTGCTCGCCCGGAACCTTCGCCGCCGATGCCGGGTCGAGCTTCTGCACCCAATGCGCCGCAGGCCGTTTCTCGGGGGCGGGCGCCGCGTCATGCACGACTTGCGACGCCGGCACCTTCTCGCTCGCAGGCTCGCCTTCGTGTACTGCATGCGCCGCGGGCTCGAGCTCTGGGGCGGGTTCGTCGGCCTGCACGCTGTGCGCGCCCGGCTCCTTTGCGGCGACCCCTGGGCAATCAGGGTGTGCGCTGTGTTCGGCTGGCACCTTCACCGGGGCGACGGGATCCCTGGGGTGCGCGCCCTGCGCTCCCGGCCGCGTCTCCCCTGACGCGGGAGCGGCCGCCTGTTCAGTGTGCCCCGCCGGCCAGTTTGCCTCCGTCTCAGGCCTGACGACCTGCAGCACCTGCGCAGCGGGCACTTTCTCGGTGTCGGGGGCCGCCGCATGCACCCAGTGTCAGGCAGGCACCGCTTCGGCCGCCGGCTCAGGCTCGTGCACCAACTGCCAGCCCGGCAGCTTCTCTGCGACGGCGGGCAGCGCGACCTGCAGCTCGTGCCCTGCTGGCAGCGCGCAAGCGAACTCGGCCGCGACGTCTTGCACGGCGTGTGGCGGCGGAACGTTCTCGAACGCCGCCGGGGCGACCTCGTGCACGACATGCGTTCCGGGCACCTTCTCCGCCGCGAGTGGAGCCACGAGCTGCGTGAACTGCCCTGCAGGTCAGTTCTCGGCCGCTGGCGCGCAAGCATGTACCGCCTGCACCCCTGGGTCGTTCTCGAGCGCTGCTTCGGCCTCCTGCAGCCTCTGTCAGGCAGGAACCTTCGCCTCGGCGAGCGGCGCCGCAAGCTGTTCGACCTGCCCTGCAGGAACGTTCGCCAACACAGGCGCGACCGCGTGCACCTCGTGTCAGGCGGGCTTCTTCAGCGCCCCCGGAGCCGCGACCTGCTCGGCGTGTCAGCCCGGTTCGTACTCGGCGGCAGGCGCGGGTTCCTGCACGCTCTGTCCGATCGGTTCTGCGGCTGGCACGGCGGGCTCCGACATCTGTCTCGCGTGTGCTCCAGGTCGCTTCGCCGCTGCGGCCGGTTCCACTGCGTGCCTGCCCTGCCCTCCCGGCACCTTCTTCGGCAGCACCGGAGCAGGCGAATGCACCGTGTGCCCCGCCGGAACGTTCGCGGCGAACTCGGGCTCTGTGTTGTGTCTGCTGTGCCCACCCGGCACCGTGTCGCAAGCGGGGGCGTCGGTCTGCACCTCTCCCGACGCAGGCACGACGGCCGACGCAGGCTCAGTCGACGCTGGCGTGACGACTGACGCCGGAGTGGTGACCGACGCAGGAACGCTCGTCGATGCAGGGGTCGACGCGGGTGCGGTGAACGATGCAGGCGCGGTCGATGCCGGGTCGACGAGCGACGCGGGCGTCGATGCGGGCGTGCCGGTCGATGCAGGCGTCATCACCGACTCGGGCGTCGTGACGGTGGACGCGGGGGTCGACGCGGGCGTCCCCGATTCGGGCACTTTCCCTGATGCGGGCGGCGGGTCTGACGCAGGCCAGACTTCGGATGCCGGGACATCACCACCGTTCGACGCAGGCAGCGCGACCGATGCGGGAACAGGCACGCCGATGGACCCCGGCGGGTGCGGCTGCACCGCGACGCCTTCTCCGCTCTGGCTCCTTGCGGCGGCGATGCTGTTGGCCCGCCGCCGTCGACAGGCGACTCCATGAAGCCGTCTGAGCTGACGGTCACGCATCACTTCGTGCAGTTGCCGAAGCTGCGCGTGCACTACGTCGAGAAGGGCGAGGGCCCGATCGTCGTGCTGCTGCATGGCTTCCCTGAGATGTGGTGGTCGTGGCGCTACCAGATCGACGCCCTGGTCTCGGCCGGCTTCCGCGTGATCGCGCCCGATCAACGGGGCTACGGCGATACTGACAAACACGGTCCGTACGATCTCGACACGCTCGCCCAGGATATCTGCCACCTGATCGAGGCCGTGGCAGGCCGGCAGGCCGTGAAGATCGTCGGCCACGACTGGGGCGGCGCCGTGGCGTGGCATCTGGCGTCGCACAGGCGCGAGTTCGTCGAGCGCGTCGCGGTGCTCAACTGCCCTCACCCCGCCGTGATGCGAAAGGCGCTGCTGAACAAGGCGTCGTGGGAGCAGGTGAAGCGCTCCTGGTACATGTTCTTCTTTCAGCTCCCGTTCCTCCCCGAGTACTTCCTCACGAAGGACGACGCCGCGATCATGCCGCGCACCTTGCGTGCGTCGTCAGTCGATCGCGCGCACTGGACCGATGACGACGTGCGCCCGTTTCAGGACGCGATTCAGCGGCCGGGCGCAGCGTCGGGCATGCTCGGTTGGTACCGAGCGGCGATTCGTGACGGGTTCCGACGGCCGTTCTCGGCGCCGCGATACCCGCCGATCACCTGCGAGACGACGCTCATCTGGGGCAAGGGAGATCCCGCGCTCGACTACGACGTGCTGGTGCCGGGCACCGAGACGTTCGCGCCGAAGCTGAAGATCGTGCCCATCGAGGGCGCCGGCCACTTCGTGCAGAGCGAGCGGCCCGCCGAGGTGAACGCGGCGCTCGTGAAGTTCCTCAGTACGACCACGGGAACTTCTTGAAGTTGCGCTTTCGCTTCTGAACGAACGCGTCGCGCCCTTCCGCCGCTTCTTCGGTGCCGTAGGCGAGGCGCGTGGCCTCTCCGGCGAAGAGCTGCTGGCCGACCAGACCCTCGTCGGGAAGGTTGAAGCCGTACTTGAGCATCTTGATGGCGGTCGGGCTCTTGGTGTTGATCTCGGCCGACCAGTCGAGCGCCGCGTCTTCGAGCTTCGCGTGGGGAACCACGAGGTTCACCATGCCCATCTGGAACGCCTCATCGGCCGAGTAGTTCGCGCCGACGAAGAAGATCTCCCGAGCCCGCTTCTGGCCGATCTGCCGCGCCAGCAGCGCCGAGCCGTAGCCCGAGTCGAAGCTCGCCACGTCAGCGTCGGTCTGTTTGAAGACCGCGTGCTCCTTGCTCGCGATCGTCATGTCGCAGACGACGTGCAGGCTGTGGCCGCCACCGACCGCCCAGCCGGGAACCACGGCGATGACGACCTTCGGAAGGAAACGAATCTGCCGCTGCACCTCGAGAATGTGCAGGCGCCCGAGACCGGCGGGGTCGATCGACTTGTCGCCTTCCTCGTACTTGTAGCCGTCCTTGCCGCGAATGCGCTGATCGCCACCCGAGCAGAAAGCCCAGCCGCCGTCCTTCTTCGAAGGCCCGTTGCCGGTGATCAGCACGACCCCGACGTCGGTCATGAAGCGCGTCGCCTCGAGGGCACGGAACAGCTCGTCGACCGTGCGAGGACGAAACGCATTGCGCACCTCGGGGCGGTTGAAGGCGATTCGAACGGTGCCCTGATCGACTGCGCGGTGAAAGGTGATGTCCTTGAACGAGTGGCCTTCGACTTCACGCCACCGGGCCGGGTTGAAGGGGTTCGAGACGCTCATGGCGGCGGCAAGTAGCGCCACGCCGCCAGCCGCGCATCAGCAATCGTCAGGGGCCGAGCCAGCGCACGAGGAGGGCCTGCGCGCGAGCGCCGCGTGCGGTGATCTCGAAGCGGCGCGACTCGGGCGTCGGCACCTCGAGGCGAAGGCTCAACGCGTCGTCAGGCAACGCGCCCGGCACCTGAGAGACCCACTCAACGAGCATCGCGGCGTCTGACTCGAGCAGATCGAAGTAGCCGGTCGCGAAGAGATCGGCCTCGGTCGCGAGGCGATACAGGTCGGCGTGATGGAGCGTGAGCCGGCCCGAGTACGTCTGCACGATGGAGTAGGTCGGGCTCGAGACGTCTTCGAGCGGCACACCGGCTCCGCTCGCCACGCCGCGGGAGAACCAGGTCTTCCCTGCGCCGAGCTGTCCATCGAGACCGACGAAATCGTGCGGCTCGAGCACCAGGCCCAATCGTTCGCCGAGCGAGAAGGTCTCGTCGGTCGACGTCGTGGTGATGGTTCGGGTCAGCGATTCCACCGGGTCCACACGTCGCCGAGGTGGTCGATCACGTCGGACGCGATGAGCCCCAACTGCCCGCGCTTCGCGGCTGCGACATCACCAGCGGCACCGTGAGCCCAGGCACCGGCGAGCGCGGCATCTTCCGTCGACAGCCCCTGCGCCAGCAGTGCGCCCGTCAGACCCGCCAGGACATCGCCACTGCCGCCCGTGGCCATGCCTGCGTTGCCGGTCGGGTTGATGAAGACCGCGCCGTCGTGACGGGAGATCACCGTCCGCGCGCCCTTGAGGAGCAACACGACCGAATGCTGCGTCGCGAACGCGCGCGCGATGCCAACACGATCGGCGTTCACCTCGGCTGCGGTCTTGCCGATGAGCCGGCCCATTTCTCCGGGGTGCGGCGTGAGCAGGATCTCGCCCTTGGCCTTGTCGAGCACCGAGGGGTTCGTCGCGATCGCGTTGAGCGCGTCGGCGTCGAGCACACAGGGAATGGTGAGCTCTTCGAGCAACGAGCCGAGGAGCCGCACCGTCTCGTCGCCGCGATCGATGCCGGGCCCGATGACGACGGCCTGCTTCCCGTCAGCCGCTTCGAGAATCGAGTTGAAGTCGCCAAGGCCGAGCGGCCCCTCGCTCACCAGCTCGACGCCCATGATCTCGGGCGTGTGCTGCATGATCGGCTGCAGGCACTCGGGCCGCGTCGCCACCGTCACGAGCCCTGCCCCGCTGCGCAGCGCCGCTTTGGCCACCAGCGCCGCAGCGCCAGTCTTTCCCCAGCTGCCGGCGATGACGAGCACATGCCCGAAGGTGCCCTTGTGCGACTCGGCACGCCTCGCCGGCAGGCGGTTCTTCACGTCGGACTCTTCGATGAGGAAGGTGCCCTGGCTCGGCAACACGTTCTGCGCAGCGCGGGGAATGCCGATGTCGACGAGCTCGATGCACCCCGAACGTTGAGCGCCTGGCTCGATCGTCTGACCGAGCTTCAGAAACCCGAACGCGGTGGTGGCGTCGGCCGTCACGCACGGCGCGAATGGAATGCCGGTGTCGCTGCTCAGCCCCGACGGGAGATCGGCTGAAACCACCTTCGCACCGGCGGCGCGCCACACCGAGATGCGGCCGATGGCGTCGGCGAACTTTCCTTCGGGGGCGCGGCTCAGCCCGGTTCCGAAGATCGCGTCGATGACGACGTCACCGGAGCCGATCGGCAGGTCGTCGGAGATCGTCGTGAAGGTGAGCCCCGACGCGGTGAGGGCGCGGGCGTTACGGGCCGCGTCGCCCTGAAGCGCCGACACCTCGCCCAACAGCTCGACGAAGACCGTTCGCCCCGCGCTCGAGAGATGGCGGGCGGCGACGAAGCCGTCTCCACCGTTGTTGCCGGTGCCACAGAGAATGACGAACCGCCCCTGGGGGGCCGACGAGGCGAGGGCCGTCTTCGCGAGCGCCGCGCCAGCGTTCTCCATCAACACCGAGCCCGGCATGCCGTGATCGGCCGAAGCCGCATCGACCCGGCGCATCTCCAGAGCCGTCAGCGCGCGCTTCACGGGTTCCTCAGCAGCTCCACCATCTCGCGAACGGCGCGATCGAACCCGACGAGCACCGCGCGCGCGACGATGGCATGACCGATGTTGAGCTCGTCGATCTCGGCGATGCGCGCGATGGTGCGCACGTTCTCGTAGTTGAGCCCGTGGCCCGCAGCGCACCCCATGCCCAGCTTCGTCGCGGCCTTGGCGGCGTCGACGATGCGTGACAGCTCGCGCTGCTTCTCCTTGTCGCTGTGCGCCTCGCAATAGCGGCCCGTGTGCAGCTCGATTCGATCGGCGCTCACGCGATGCGCCGACTTCACCTGATCGAGATCGGGGTCGATGAAGAGCGACACGACGATGTCGCCGTCTTTCAGGTTCTTCACGACCTTCGAGATCAGATCTTTCTGCGAGGTGACGTCGAGCCCGCCCTCGGTGGTCAGCTCTTCACGACGCTCGGGCACGAGCGTGACGAGGTCGGGCTTGTACTCGTAGGCGACCTTCACCATCTCCTGCGTCGCGGCCATCTCGAGGTTGAGCATCGTCTGCGTCGTCTCGCGCAGCACCTTGAGGTCGCGCTCCTGAATGTGGCGGCGATCTTCGCGCAGGTGAATCGTGATCTGCCCTGCCCCGGCCAGCTCGGCGATCGCGGCAGCGGTGACGGGATCGGGGTACGTGGTCTTTCGGGCCTGACGCAGGGTCGCGACGTGGTCGACGTTCACTCCGAGTCGTTGCATGCGAGCGATCTACACCCGGTGACAGCCCCCCGCCTCTTTCAGGTAACGTCTTCACGTATGGGCGTCGTGAGCTCCGAGCTGGCCAGCCGCGTGGGTGTTCCTCAAGGGTCGAAGGCCTGGGCAGACGTGCGGGTGGAGCTGCTCGAGTACGTGCAGCGCGTGCTGCAGGGGTTGCGATCTCCGCTGACGAAGCTGGGGCGCGGGCTCGAGCTCTCGGAGCCCATGGTCGAAGCCCTGCTCGCCGGCACGTCGGATCTCGACGTCGATCGGTTGATGCTGTTGTTCCTCCGGCTCGAACTTCCCGTTCGGTTGTCGCCCAGAGCCGATGGCGCGATCGAAGTGGCCATCGGCACCGCTGAGCTGCGGCTGTCGTGAACGTCGAACAGGCCTTCAAGCGGCTCTGGTGGAAGCGCTCGCAGAAGCTCGATCACGAGGGCATTCGCGAGATCCTCACCGCGCTCGAAGGCGAGACGAACTGGCCGCAGGTCTTCGTACTCGAGGCGATGCGTGATGCCCCCGAGCAGGAGCTCACGGCGCGCTGGGCGCTCACCCTCGAGGTGCTGCAGGCGAACAAGTCTGCGAAGTCCGTCATCCCCACCGAGCCGGAGTGGATTCTCCGGGCGCTCCAGGCTGCGACGGTGAGCACCTGGGCAGGTGACGGTGTGCTGGTGGCGCTCGCCCGCGAGGGGTCAGCGGCCTCGCGTGACGCGTTGATTGCCGACTTCGAGCACAGCCGCGCCGAGCCCGAGCCGTGGATGCTGGAGGACCGGCTCAAGAAGCTGAAGAAGTACGCGAAGACGCTCCCCTTGCTCGCCGAGTTCTGCGAGCGCCATACGCAGGAGCTCGAGCGTCGCCGCCGTCAGTGAGCGCGAATCGACTCGAGCAGGGCCTGTGGGCTCTCTTCGGGAACGCAGTGGCCGACGTCGGGCAGCACTCGAAAGTCGGCGCCGAGCGCGATCGCCAGCTGTTCGCCCTGAATCACCGGCACGAGTGGGTCTCGTTCTCCCCACACCACCCGCTTGGGAAACGTCGCCGCGTCCAACGACGCCTTGGGCAGCTTGTAGCGACCGACCGCCCGCAAGGAGTCGATCATGCCCGAGAGAAACCCCTCAGCCTGGAGCGACTCCACGTAGTGCTCGACCGTCTCGTTCTTGAATGCCGACGGCGTGCCCCACAACCAGCGCAGGTAGTTCTTCACCATGGGTCGCCAGAGCGGCGCCGCCGTCATCCACATCGTCGAGAACGGCGCCATGGGCGACTCGAGAAAGAGACGCGCCTCGGGTGGAAGCCCCAGCGCCGGAGCGCTCGCCACGGTCAGTGACGTGACCCGCTGGGGAAACTTCGAGGCGTAGCTGAGCGCCACGAGCCCACCGAAGCTGTGCCCGAAGAGGCGAAAGCGCGTGAGCCCGCGCGCGACCAGGAACGGCTCGAGCGCATCGGCGATGGCCTCTGGCGTGTTCTCGGCCCACTGCCGCGAGCGGCCACTGCGCGGCAGGTCGATCGCGACGAAGCGGTGCTTCTCTCCACCTTCGGTGATCACGCCGTCGAAGACGCGATGCGAGGCGCCCAGCCCGTGAATGAGGACGATGGGTTCGCCCTGCCCTTCGTCTCGGAAGTGAATCGTCATTCCGCTCCGTCAGCCCAGTGCACGCACGATGGCGCCACCGATCTCTTCTGCGTACTGCTTGATGCGCTTGGCGTCGGTGCCTTCGACCAGCACGCGCGCCTTGGGTTCGGTGCCAGAGTAACGAACCAGCACCCGCCCTTCTTTTCCGAGCTTCTTCTCGACCTGCCCGATCGTCTTCATCACGTCCGGCAGGTTCGCGAGCTCGCGCTTCTCTTTCACCATCACGTTCACCAGCACCTGGGGCACCGGCGCGAAGATCGTCGTGAGCTCGCTCACCGGGCGTTGTGAACGCACCATGAGCGCGAGCACCTGGAGCGCAGCCAGCGTGCCGTCTCCGGTCGTCGCGTGGTCGAGGAAGACCAGGTGGCCCGACTGCTCGCCACCGAAGACGTAGCCGTGCCGACGCATCTCTTCGACGACGTAGCGATCACCGACGTTCGTGCGCACGACCTTCACGCCCCACTGCGCCACCGCGCGCTCGAGCCCGACGTTCGACATCACGGTGGTGACGAGCGTCTTCTTCTTGAGCGCGTTGCGGGCGACCATCTCTTGCGTGCACATCGCCATGATCGCGTCGCCGTCGACGACCTTGCCCTTCTCGTCGACCACGATGAGGCGATCAGCGTCGCCGTCGAGCGCGATGCCGAGGTGGGCCTTGTGCTTGAGCACCGCCTTCTGCAGCGCCTCGGGGTGCAGCGCGCCGCACTTGGCGTTGATGTTCTTGCCGTCGGGGTTCACGCCGATGGCGACGACGTCGGCGCCGAGCTCTTCGAGCACCTCGGGAGCGACGCGGTAGGCCGCGCCATTCGCGCAGTCGACGACGAGGCGAAGGCCTTCGAGGGTGAGCTCGCGGGGGAACGTGTTCTTGAGGAAGACGATGTAGCGGCCACGGGCGTCGTCGAGTCGAACGGCGCCACCGACGCGGGTGGCCGTGGGGCGCAGCGAGTCGAGCGCCTTCTCGAAGATCAGCGTCTCGATCTTGCGCTCGGTGTCGTCAGGCAGCTTGTAGCCATCACGGCCGAAGAACTTGATGCCGTTGTCTTCGTACGGGTTGTGCGAAGCCGAGATCACGGCGCCAGCGTCGGCGCGCATCGAGGTGGTGAGGTTCGCGATCGCCGGAGTCGGCATGGGCCCGATCAGATCGACGTCGACTCCCATCGACATGATGCCTGCGGCGAGCGCGTTCTCGAGCATGTACCCCGACAGGCGGGTGTCTTTGCCGATGATGACGCGGTGGCGGTGATCGCCGGCCCGGCAGATGTACGCGAGCGCGCGGCCGAGCTGCATGGCCATCTCGGCGGTCATGGGGAAGACGTTCGCCACGCCTCGCACGCCGTCGGTGCCGAAGAGGCGCGGGTGCGTTCCGTTCTCAGCTGTCATGCGCGCGGCTTGTATCGCCAGCCGCCAGCCCCCACCAGCGTTCGTCAACGGGCTCCGAGCCGAATCGCCTTCGCCACGAGCAGCGCTTCTTTCGTGGCGGCGACGTCGTGCACACGAACGACGTCTGCAGCGCCCTGGGCCGCGGCGATCGCCACGCTCGTCACGCTGGGCACGAGGCGCTTCGAAGCGTCTTTCTCTCCCGTGAGGGCCCCCAGGAACGACTTGCGGCTCGTGCCGAGCAGAATCGGAGCGCCGAGGGCGCGAAACGCGCCGAGGTGACGAAGGAGCAGCAGGTTGTGCTCGAGCGTCTTGCCAAAGCCGATGCCCGGGTCGATCAGCACGCGTGAGCGATCGATGCCGACTGCGACCGCGCGATCGATCGCCTCGGAGAGTGACTCGGCGACCTCGTGCACGACGTCGCCATACTCGGGCTTCACCTGCATCGTTCGTGGCGTGCCCTGCATGTGCATGAGGCACACGGCGGCCTTCGCCTCGGCCACGACGCGACCCATCAGGGGGTCAGAGAGCGCGGTGACGTCGTTCACCAGCGTGGCTCCGGCAGCGAGGGCACGTCTGGCGACTTCGGCCTTCGACGTGTCGATCGAGATCGGCGTCTGCGGAGCCAGTCTGGTGAGGGCCTCGATCACCGGAAGCACCCGCGCGCACTCTTCATCGGGCGAGACGGCTGCGGCACCAGGGCGCGTCGACTCGCCACCAACGTCGAGCAGGTGCGCGCCTTCCTCCACCAACTGGAGCGCGTGCGCGATGGCGGTGTCGGTCGTCGCGTGCCGCCCTCCATCGGAGAACGAGTCGGGCGTCACGTTGACGATTCCCAGCATGAAGGGGCCTTCGTCGAACGCCCATCGGCGGCCGCCGAGCTCGAGTGCCGGAGGCGGTTGCGGCTGCAGGAGCCTCGCGATCTCTGGCGGCAGGCGCGCAGAGACCAGCTCCGCCAGCACCGCGGCGTCTCCGGCACCACCCAGCGAGAACGCAGTCTCGGCGTCGAGGCCCGTCAGCAGCACGACCGGGGCGCCGACCCTCACCGAGAGTTGGCGGCCGACCCGCCGCGCGAGGGCCTCGAGATCGGAAGACTGAACCTGAAACGAACGAGCGATGATCATGAGAAATGAAACGGCCCCTCAACCGGTGGGTTGAAGGGCCGAAGCACCCGAGACAGGCGAAGACTCAGGCGCTGCCGGGCTCGGGCATCTTGCCGCCGGGCAGGCCCTCGAGGGCCTCGAGAATGCGCTTGTCCTTCTTCTTGTCGTCCTTCGGCGGTGCCTGCACGCGCGGCGCAGGCTTCTCGCGGCTGAGCTGACCGCCGGCGATGAGAATGTCGAGGTCGTTGCCGTCGATGGTCTCGTACTCGACGAGCGCGTCGGCGATGCGCTTGAGCGACTCCAGGTTCTCGCTGAGCAGCTTCTTGGCGCGCTCGTACGACCCCATGACGATGCCACGAACTTCGGTGTCGATCTGCCGGGCGGTCTCTTCGGAGTAGTCGGGGCGCGACGAGAAGTCGCGACCGAGGAAGACTTCGCCTTCGCGCTCACCGAACGAGAGCGGCCCGAGCTTCTCGCTCATGCCCCAGCGCATCACCATGGCCCGAGCCACCTTCGTCACCCGCTCGATGTCGTTGGCGGCACCAGACGACAGCTCTCCGTAGACGAGCTCTTCGGCGAGCCGGCCGCCGAGCATCATGCAGAGGTCGTCCATCATCTTCTTCTTGTACCAGTTGACCTTGTCCTCTTCGGGGAGCGACCAGGTCACGCCGAGCGCCTGCCCGCGGGGAATGATCGTCACCTTGTGAACGGGGTCGCAGCCGGGGAGCAGCTTGCCCACGAGCGCGTGACCGGCCTCGTGCACCGCGGTGTTCCGCTTCTCCTTCTCGGACATGATCATCGACTTGCGCTCGGGGCCCATGAAGACCTTGTCCTTGGCGCTCTCGAAGTCCTGAATCGTGACGCGGTCGCGGTTGCCACGAGCGGCGTACAGAGCGGCCTCGTTGACGAGGTTCTCGAGGTCGGCGCCTGTCATGCCGGGCGTTCCGCGGGCGATCGTCTCGAGCTCGATGTTGTCGGCCAACGGCACGCGGCGGGTGTGCACCTTGAGAATGCCGAGACGACCCTTGAGATCGGGGCGCGGCACGGTGATGCGGCGGTCGAAGCGGCCCGGGCGCTGGAGCGCAGGATCGAGCACGTCGGGGCGGTTGGTGGCGGCGATGATGATCACGCCTTCGTTCGACTCGAAGCCGTCCATCTCGACGAGCAGCTGGTTGAGGGTCTGCTCCCGCTCGTCGTGCCCACCGCCGAGGCCCGCGCCACGGTGACGGCCGACGGCGTCGATCTCGTCGATGAAGATGATGCAGGGAGCGTTCTTCTTGCCCTGCTCGAAGAGGTCGCGAACGCGGCTGGCGCCGACGCCGACGAACATCTCGACGAAGTCGGAGCCCGAGATGCTGAAGAACGGCACGCCAGCTTCACCAGCGACGGCCTTCGCGAGCAGCGTCTTGCCGGTGCCAGGCGAGCCCATCATCAGCACGCCCTTGGGAATGCGGCCACCCAGCTTGGTGAACTTCTTCGGGTCCTTCAGGAAGGCGATGATCTCTTCGAGCTCTTCCTTGCACTCGTCGATGCCCGCGACGTCGGCGAAGGTGATCTTGTTGTGCGACTCCGAGAGGAGCTTCGCCTTCGACTTCCCGAACGTCATCGCCTTGCCGCCGGTGCCCTGGAGCTGGCGCATGAAGAAGAGGAAGAAGACGAAGAGGATGATGACCGGAATGCCCTGCGAGAGCAGGCCGATCCAGATGCCGTTCTCGTCGGCCGGCACGAAGGTGTAGTTCACCTTCTTCGCGCGCAGCTGCTCGAGAATGCGCGCGTCGGCCGCGGGGCCCATGGTGCGGAACTTCTCGTTGGTGTTCGCCAGGGTGCCCTCGTACCGGCCCCCCTTGATCTCGACCTTGTTGATGTTCCCCTGCTCCACGGCGTCCTGGAACTCGGCGAACGAGATGTCTTTCTCGTCGCGCTGAGTCGTCTGGAAGATCTTGTAGAACCCGACGAACAGGAAGATCAGAACGACCCAGAGGATGAGGGTCTTGTAGCTCGAGCGCACGGTTGAGAACGCCTTTCGATTCGCGGTGGTGGCCTTGAGAGTCGGGCCGTCGGGAACAGGTTCGTTATAACCCATCACTTCTGCGAGCGCCCGTCATCACTCGATGCAGTTCCGTGAAGTTCGGCCTGGAGCTGCGCAGACGGACAGGGCTGCTCGCTCCACGTGCAGGACCCGGTCGTTCGGAAGCGTGGCGGTGCGGCCTTCCTCGATCGCCTGGAGCGCGTCTTCGAGGTGGTGAGCGTCGACTGGCAGCGCCAGCGCCTCGAACCAGAGCGTCAGCACGCGTCGACGAATTGGCCTTCCCAGCGAGCGAAACGCCAGCCGGTCGAGGCCTGCCTCGGTGCGTACGCGCTCGAACGCGGTGGCGGCCTCGGCGCCAAGCCACTCGTCGTCCTCTGCGGCGTAGCGGGCGAAGCGGGCCACGGCTGGAATCGCATGGGAGCCGGCGACCCGCTCGAGCACCGGCAACACCTCGTGGCGCACTCGAACCCGCAAGAACGAGCGATCGTCGTTCATGGGATCTCTGGCGACGGCGACGCCCAGCTCGCGCACGTAGCGTTGGGTGTCGGCCCTGGTCGCGAACAGCAGCGGCCTGAGCAGCCCATCGGCGCGCTCCGCATGCACCCCGCGAGCACCGCGCCCCGCAGCGCCACGGGTCAACCGCATGAGCACCGTCTCTGCCTGATCCGTTGCCGTGTGAGCGGTGACGATGGTGCCGAGTCTTCGTTCGCGTGCGATCTCGTGAAGCGCTTCGTACCTCGCAGCTCGTGCCCGGGCCTCGAGACCCGCGCCGGGGCCCACACCGAGCCTACGACCGTGAAACGCCAGCCCGTGCTGTGCAGCCCACTGGCGAACCAGCTCGACCTCTGCTCCTGATTCCGGGCGCAGGCCGTGATCGAAGGAGGCCACTTCGAACGACACCCTCAGGCGTGCTCCCGCTTCCGCCAGAGCCATCGAATCAGCACCTCCGGAGACGGCGAACAGAGCCGGCCCAACCCCTCGGAACGCCTTTGAAATCTGGCGCTCGAAGGCCCGCTGGAACGCTTCCTGCTCGATCGGTTCGTTTTTCACTTGACGCCGGGTTGCTGATCCCCTTCGGAACCGTTACTGTACTGCTTAAGCCGTGCCGGGAATGGAGCAGCGGGAACCCGGTTGTCGTTGAGGCACCACATCGACGTTGGGCCCTGGAGTCCCCCCCTCCCCTTCAGGGCTCACGGGACAGGTCGGCAGTTCGTCCGACCTGTCTCTCTTTTGGGGGCGCTCCGATGGACCGGCGTTGGAGCGCCCCATTTCCTTTCGACTCAGCCCTCAAGGATTCTGCCCGTACCAGGCGGTGCCGTTGACCATCAGATCGGGGCTGCAGCGGAGCGCGCCGCCCGTCTGCCGGTAGCCGAAGCGCCCGATGACGGGGTTGGTGATGCGCCCGCCGGCGCCCTGCCCCTGTACGGTGATGGTCGCGAGTGGCGTTCCTCCGTCGGGCAACGAGCCGATCGATTGGCGAGAAGGCCACGCGATGTCGGCGACCGAAAGCATCTGGCACGGCGCGCCGAGTGAGACCGAGTCGGCTGGCATCAGGCCCTCGAGCGGAATGACCTGCGCGGGCGTGCGCGAGCCCTTCAAGAAGATGCGCACCACCGGCTTGGGCGCGACGAAGCACTTGCCTGCGCCAATGCCGGCGTCGCCAATGGGCGCGCCTTCGGCAACACAGCGCTCGTCGACGTTCGCGCAACTGCAGCGCTCGCCATCACGACAGGCCGTGCCTCCGTCGACGGTGCACGAGAGCGGCGTGCCCATGCGGTCGTCGCGGAAGTAGTGAACGAAGACCTTGTAGCTGCAGGCGGCGCCGTCGCAGCGCACGTCGTTCTCGGGGCTGTTGAGCGAGATGTTCTCGATGAGATCGCCGCCAGCCCCGGAGCCGGACATGCCGGTGTTGTCGAGGTTCAGCTTCGGGTCGTCGAGTGAGCTCGGATCGCCCCAGTTGAAGTTCGAACCCACGACCGTCGGCTGCACCGTGCGCGCGGCGTAGCCGTTGAGATCACCCGAGGTCTGGGTCGCTCCGCCGTCCGGCGACGGGGCGTCGAAGAACTGAAACGCGCCACTGAAGGGGTTCGTCGTCACCGCGGCCGAGGGACGAACGAGGTGCAGATCGAGGTCGACCCCGTCGAAGCCAGTCCACTCGAGCTGCACGACGAGGTCCTGCTTGATCGCGCAGGCGAAGCGGCCGGTGACCACGGTCGACGCTGCGCCATCGGAGACGGTGAGCTCGACCACGTAGTCGCCCGTGACGACCGGCCGCAGCTGAATCTGCGAAGCGTTCGAGCCGGAGACGGCCGGCATCCGGGCTCCCATCGGAACACTGACGAGCCGCCACGCATAGGTGAGGTTCGTTCGCCCCGACTCGGCGTCGGTCGTGCACTTCGTCGCGTCGACTGCGTCAGAGAGGGCGCTGAACTGCACGAGCTCGCCGGGTCGCACGTCTCGCGAGAGCGTGAAGTCGTAGCCAGCAGCGGGAGGCACCAGCAGCGGCATCCACTGGGCCTGACTCGCGTAGTCGCGGGGGCCACCTTCTGACGGAGGTGGCGTCACGCGCGTGAGATTGAAACAGACCTGCGGCGGCTGGTTGGGCAAGAGCGCCCCGCGCAGTTCCACGACCACGCGTGCACGATCGGGGTCTTCGGACTCGACGATCAGCTGCGCCTGGTAGGTCATCTGGTTCGCGCTGGTCGGCTTGAACCGCAGCTGCGGCGTGCGGCCTTCTCCGGGCATCAGCTCCCACGGCGTGGCTTCGACCCGGGCGAAGGTGAATGCCGCAGCGTCAGCTCCTTCGATGGCGACCTTCGTGACGGCGAGCGGCACCGCGCCATCGTTGGTGATGACCACGCCGGGCAACTGGCTCGCGGGCACGGGGCTCGGCCGGCTGAGTGGCTCCATGCCGAAGTCGATCGAGGGGGGCATCACCACGGCCGTTCCCGTGCACATCTGCGCGCGCTCGCACACTGGCGTGACGCTGATGATCGGCTTGGCGCCTTCACCCACGAGCGGGATGCGCACCGTCGGCTTCTCGGCGTCGTTCGACACCACCACCAGCGTTGCCTGGTACTGCACGTACGCCGTGGGCGCGAAGGTGATGGGCATGGTCACCTTTCCGAACGCGTCGATGCTCATCGGCTTCGTTCCGAGAACGAACCCGTCGACACCGCCGACCGCCGTGCCCGGCTCGAGCGTGACCGACGACACCGAGACGGCCGTCTGGGTGCGTGACTCGAACGTGATCGTCCGCGCCTGTCGATCGCCGTTCTTCACCTGGCCGAAGTCGATGCTCGACGGAGTGACGGTGAGCGACGGTTTGACCGTGTTGACGTCGTCTTTGCACCGGCAACCCGACACGACGGTCACGAGGCAGGCGATCGCCACCGAGAGTGTGCGCATGGCGCGCCTTTTAGCGGTATTCGATGAAATGGTTGATTCCGCAGGGGCCCTGTCGGATATTTCCGCCCTACTCGTTTTTGGTCGTACTCCCCCGGAGATTCCGCACATGTCTGGAACCGACAAGCGCAAGCAGTCCCTGTACTTCCCCGAGGATATGCTGAAGGAGATCCAGGAGGAGGCGAACCGCCAGGATCGTTCGCTCTCGTGGGTCGTTCAGCAAGCGTGGAAGATCGCGCGTGAGCGCATCAAGTCGTTCCCGGCCGTCAACGACGTCGCGGGTGCACCGGACGCGCGCGAGGAGCGCTGATGTCCACCACCGACGCACGCAAGCAGTCCCTCTATTTCCCCGAGGACATGCTCAAGGAGATCGAGTTCGAGGCCGAACGCCAGGACCGATCGTTGTCGTGGATCGTGCAGCAGGCGTGGAAGATCGCCCGCACCGATCTCAAGAAGATGCCGTCGCCGAACGACGTCTTCGACGCTCCGTTGAAGTGACAGTTGGCCGAACCTCCGCCCTCCGTTCCGCCTCTGGCGACGGAGGGCGTGGTGTTTCTGGTTCACTGCACCGGGCGCGTCGGGGCCGAGCAGTTGAGAAACCGAATGCGGTTGGGGTCGACCTTGAGGCCCGCTTCGATCGTCTTGTTGAAGTCGCTCTGGAGCAGGTACGCCATGGTGATGCGCGAGTCGATGCCACCAAACCGTTGAGCGGCGCCTGGGTTGCGTGAAGGGTCGTCGCCCTTCCCTGCCAGCACCGTGTAGCCGTCGTTGCCACCGAGAATGAAGGCTGGCAGCGCGACGCGGTACTTCGTGGCCGGAAATGCCCGAAACGAGCCCCGGGTGATGGTCTGACTGCCGATGCGCAGCTGCGTGATGCGCGAGTTCGGCATGCGGCTGCAGTCGACCTCCATCGAGATCTCCTTCGAAACCTGCAGGAAGCTGCCGGCAGGTGAAGTGATCGGCGTGGGGCTCGCGAAGAGGCGCGAGACCGACAGCTCGAGCACCTCGAACACCTCCTGCTCCGAGAGATCGACGACGCGAATCGGGTTCTCGA
>JAACJQ010000417.1 GCA_016879935.1 Archangiaceae bacterium
AGAGCGCCATCGCGCAGGTGACGTACGAAGAGACCGAGCACTATCAGCTCACGCGCGATTTCTTGATGAACCGCGAGCGTTATCTGGCGCGGCTGTTCACCGAGCCTCCGCCCGAGACGTCGAAGCCGAAGCGGAAGAAGCGCTGATCAGTCGTCCTTGCGAACGAGCGACAGCGCGTGAGCGAGGCTCGTCTGCACGGCGTCCTCCAGCTCCGGGTCGCGTGTGAGGGTGCTGTGATGCTCGTCATGGGCCCAGGGATCGAGCTCTGCGAAGCCATCGAGCCGTCCTTCGGACCAGAACGCTGCGAAGCGCTCGATCCAGGGCGTGTTGCCGTGAGCACCTCCGAGCGTCTGCCACGGTGGGTGGTTGGCTTCGAGGCGGGCCTGACCAAGCTGTGCGACGAAGGCCTGCTGGAGCGCGTCTCGAATCGCGTGCCGTGGGCGTGCGTCGTGAAGGCAATCTCGTGTCGCCGGACCAAAGTGCGGGTCCTGGAGATGAACCGAGACCACGACCACGGCGTTACGCGGCAGCAGCTCCTGGGTGAACGGCTTCCCGGCGGTCCCTCCAAGCAGCGGTGCGAGCGCTGCCGCGATGCCTTCCCAGACGCCGTACACGTGACTGCCACCGTTGGCGTTCCGCCACGAGTTCGTCAGCGCCACCACCTGCAGCCCGGGTCCGTTGCACCAGCTGAACGCGACGTCGAAGCTGACGGCTCCCGCTGAGCCGACGAAGTGGAATGGGTGGTTGAGCCTTCGCACCCCGGCCTCCTCGAGCAGGCGATCGGCTGAGCCATGTGGATAACGAACGCGCAGCTCCAGACCGTCGGCTTCGTCGAAGAGCGCGATGACCGAGCCGGGAAACGCAGTCGCTGCATCGCGAAGCGGAGCGCTCAAGCGACGAGGTTCTCGGACCGAGAGCATCGGGAAGGCGCGGGTGTCGACTCGGAAGCTGACCGTCGTCTGGTTCGAGTCGGCGCGTTCTTCGAACGCCTCACTGCACGCAGCAATCACGGCTCGGTCGTGGTCGCTGTCGAGTCTGGTTGTTCCGTGAACGACCTCGATGTGGCCGCTCTTTTGAAACCTGATGGAGATCTCCCGCGTGCCCGCAGCGAGAAGGTGGCGACACCAACTCGCGAGCAGTGGAGAGAGGGCGTCGTCGGCAGTGCCGAAGTACATCCCAGGCCTCCTCAGGATCGACGCGCGGAGTTCTGAGAACCGTGGGTCTGACAACTCTTCCTCCGATGCCGTGTCGCCGTGGCGGCGAGGGCCTCTAACTCAGCACGAATCAGCGCCACAGAATCGAGAGCGAACCTGAAGCTCGAGCGCTCGCGCCGAAGCTGATCAGCGTTGCCCCGCGGGGAACAAGACGCCCAACACGAGCGCGCGCTTCTCGCGGTCTTCACCGACCAGCGAATCCGGTGTGCTCTCGGCCGTCGCCTCGTAGCCCGCGCTCTTCAGCGCCTGCACCAGCTCGTCGACGCTGCGCTTCGTCAGTGGCGCCAGCTCCTTCAGCGACGAACGCGACACGGCCATCGTGATGCTCCGCGACGGGTTCGGCGGCCGGTCGTTCTTCGCGGGGAACACCGCCACCACCAGCAACACCGCACCCACCACCGCGAGCACCCGCCCGGGCCATCGCCCCAGGTGCGCCTTCAGCGGTGCCCAGTTCGTGCTCACGTGCAGCACCACGCCGGTGACGAACGCGAAGCCGAGCCACTCGTGCAGCTCGTGCCCCAGCGGCGTTCCCAATTCGAAGAACATCAGCAGACCGGTCGCGGCCATCACCACGAAGACGGCGCCGGCGAGTGGCGTCGCGAAATCTCTGAGTCGCATGCGCGCGCAGCTACCACGACGACTAAGCTCACCGCGTGCGTTCGCTGCCACTCCTCTCGCTGTGCGGGTTGGTCGGTTGCGCCACCATCAACTACGGCACGCCGCCGTCACCACCCGCCGGGGAGCACTGCGCGTTCCCGAAGACCCTCACGCTCGTCTCGGCGTCGGCGCGGGTCGAGGTGATCGACGACTCCGGTTTCAGCATGCAGCCGAACGTCGGGGCCGCGCCCACCTTTCGCCTCACCGGCCCTTCTCGCAGCCACACGTCGAGCGCCTCGGGCCTCTCCTTCTTCCTCGGAGACTCGCGCCTCGCGCCTCGGGCCGCCCTCGAGCGCCTTCAGCAGCCAGACCTCGTCGCGACCTACGACGCCGAGCTCGCCCGCTTCGCGCGTGGGGGCATTCACCGCTGGGCACGGCCGCTCTGGGTGACCCTGATAGCGGGCGCTCTCGTGGCCATGGGCGCCGGGCTTGGGCTCATGTTCAACGCGCAGGCGACCCGGCCGAAGGGTGGGCGTGCCGACTACGGGCCCAGCACCGCCGCGCTGCTCGTCGGCGCCGGAGCGCTCGTCGTGATGCTGCCGTTCGTCGTGCTCGACCTGTCGAACCGCGAGTACGAAGCCCCGTTTCTCGCGAGAGAAGCGTTCCTCGTCGCAGACGGCCCGGCGCTCGAGGCAGTGCAGCGCGCCGTCACGGCTCACAACGAGCGCGAGACGGCGGCCTGCACCCCTCGGTGATCAGACCTTCGTCTTCGCCTTCGCCATCGCCAGCACCTTCACGAAGTGCTCCTTCGAGACGGGCTACACCGACAGCCGCTGACCCTTCTGAATGACGCCCATGCCTGAGAGCGCCTTCTCGGCCTTGAGCTCGGCGAGCGGCAGCACCTGCTCGAACTTCTCGACGAAGCCCACGCTCACCATCAGCCACGCCGGGTCGTCCTTCGTGCTGCGCTCGTCGTAGTACTCGCTCTTCTTGTCGAACTGCAGCGGGTCTGGCACCGCCGGGCCGACGATTTTCGCCACGCCAGCGATGCCCGAGGGCTCGGCGTTCGAGTGATAGAAGAGCACCAGGTCGCCCAGCTGCATCTCGTCGCGCATGAAGTTGCGTGCCTGGTAGTTGCGCACGCTGTCCCACCCCGTCTTCTTCTCGCGCTTGAGGTCGTCGATGGAGAAGACGTCGGGCTCGCTCTTCATCAGCCAGAATTTCATGGGGCGCCAAATACCACCGTGGCCGTTTCCGGGCCCAAAGAGTCAGGCACACCAGACACTGCGTTCAACGACGGGGGACATGAAATGGCTCAGCTTTCGATGCGGACTCCAGCAGGTGGACTCCCTGCGGTTCCGAGCGAACGCGTGAAGGTGATGCTCAAGGCCGCGCTCGATGACGAAGCGCGCGGCAACCTGCTGGGCGCCGAGAACAACCTGCGTCTCGCGATGGCGTTTGGCCCCGGAGACAAGCAGGTGAAAGAGGCCCTCGACCGCATCGCGAGCAAACGCGAGGCGGAACGCCGCAAGGCCGCCCTCGGCCGCTGACTCACCCGACCAACGCCAGCCGCCTCCCGAGGTCCGACGTGAAGACGTTGGCCGGGTCCCACGTGCGCTTCACCGCCAGCCACTCGTCGAGCCGCGCGTACATGCGCCTGAACGTCGCGGCCTCGAGGTACGAGTCCTTGCCGAGGTACGTGCGCCCGCCCGCGTCGGCCACCATCGCATCGAGGCGATGCGTGAGCTCGACCAGCCCGTCCCGCACGGGGAAGTCGATGGCGAACGTGTAGCCCTTCATCGGAAACGACAGCGGCGCCGCGTTCGACGGGCCCATGCGCTTCAAGATGTTGAGGAACGGCAGTTGCCCCGACGACACGATGGTCTCGAGCAGCGCGCGCAGCGTCTGACGCCCGCCCTCCATCGGCACCACGAACTGGTACTGAATGAAGCCGCGTCTGCCGTAGCCGCGGTTCCACTCGTTGATGGCGTCGAGCGGGTAGAAGAACGACTCCGCGTGGCTGAAGTCGCCGGCGTTACGCAGCACCGCTTGAATCACCTGGTTCACCACGCGAATCGTGAGCGGGTTGAGCGTGAGCTCGGGCAGCTCGAACGGCACCACCAGCTTCGCGCCAGCGCCGACGTGCAGCGGCTCCTTTGCCTTCGGCAGCTCGGCGCGGGTGGCGTGGTCGCCGACGGTGAGCACTCCACGGCCGAGCGAGGCGCCGGTGGCGAGCGGGTCGACGTACGCGACGGAGTACGGGAACGTGGCGTCGGCCTCTTCGAGCGCGTCGAGCATCGCCTCGAGGTGCTTCACGACGATGGCGCGCTGACGGAACCACGTGGTCTCGACCCGCCGCAGCTCGAGCGTCACGTCGGTGATGACGCCGAGCAGCCCCATGCCGCCGAAGCTCGCGAAGAAGAGGTCGGCGTTCTCGGAGCGGCTCGCGGTGACGGTCGCGCCGGTGGCGGTCACCATGCGAAAGGAGTCGACGCTCTCGAGGAACGAGCCTTGCGCGTGGTGCGCCTTGCCGTGCACGTCGTTGGCGATGCAGCCGCCGAGCGTGACGAACTTCGTACCGGGTGTGATGAGCGGCAGAAACCCGCGCGGGCCGAAGTCGCGCACGATTTGAACGAGGCTGACGCCGGCTTCAGCGCGCAGCACGCCGGTCGTTTCATCGAACGAGAGGTAGCGGTCGAGGCGCGTCATCGTGAGCACGCGGCGGTGCTCGTTGAGGGCGGCGTCTCCGTACGAGCGGCCGAGCCCGCGGGCGAGCGTGCCCTGCGTGTCGAGCAGGCCGCGAACGTCTGACGTGCTCTCGGGCGCGAACACGTCGCACTCGACCCGTCGCTGCGCACCCCAACCCCAGAGCGTCGTCTTCATGGCGCGAGTCCTAACGCGGGCCGAACAGACGCGCTGCCATGCGCATTCGGAGTCGACTGGAGCCACGAGCGTATCGACGCGAACTCCACGGAGCCTTTGCTCACCCGGGCGGCAGACCCATGGCCTCGCGTGACAGCGGAGACGGCGTGGTGTCGTGGAACTTCGTGAGGTCGATGACGCGCTTGCCGTTGCGGTTGCCGCCGATGACGTCGACGAAGCGCTGCCCGTAGCGAATCTCGTTCGGCAGGTAGCTGGTGCGCGAGTGAATCGTCTGGCCCAGCGTCTCATCGAGGCCGGTGAGGGTGACGATGATCTCCGACTCGGTCGCAGCCAGCTGCTCGGGCGTCAGGCCGTACAGCGGAGAGTCCTTCGTGATGGGGTGCATCGCCATCCACGTGAGGATGAACGAGGGAGACGAGCTGCGCGCGAGCGGGAGGTCGATGACGCGGCGCAGGCGCTCTCCTTCTCGCGTCACTTCGGCGCGAATGACGGCGACCTTCATCGAGGCGTCGACGACGTGGTTGAGCCGCTCGTTGGCGACGCGAATGATCAACGTGGGTGCACCCTCGCGGTCGCAGATGCAGGCGACCTTCGACCAGGTGGCGCGTGCCGTGGGCCGGGCGAACCGCGCGAACGCGAGGCCGGTGACGAACGCGTTCATGAAGAGGCTCGTCAGCGCCTCGGCCGTCATCAACACCTCGGCGGCCGTGCTCTGCGGGTACATGCTGCCGTAGCCGATGGTGCCGAACGTATGAATGCTGAAGAAGAAGTGGTCTTTGAAGCTGGTCGGGTCGGCGTTCGCGATGCCGCCGACGGCCCAGAAGCCGAGCCCGAAGAGCGCGTTGATCAGCAGAAAGACGAGCGTGACGAGGCCGATGACCTGCTTCCACGAGGCGGCGAGCAGCGAGTGGTAGAGGTCGCGTACGCCGTACGGGTGGCCCCCGACGACGGTGAGGTTCCGGCGCCGTTCCTCCGAAGGAGCGAAGAGTCTGACCGGCGGCGGGGAAGCAGCGGGTGATGCCATGCGCGCTTTGTACTCCGTCAGTCCTCGAAGCGCTCGGTGATGCCGAGGGCGAGCTCCGCTGGCAGCCGGCTCGGCCCAGCCTCGGTGAACGACTGGTCGACGAAGATGGTCGGAGTGTTCCACCCGGAGTCGAGCGCGGGGACCTGCTGGCCGATGGAGGCCCAGTCGATCTCACAGCGAGTGTGCTGTGAGAGCCCGTCTCTCGCGAACGCGCCGAGGTCGAGGAGCGTCGCCGACGTGTTCCCTTCGGTGAGCGTCACGCACCCGCGCAGGTCGCACAGGCTGACCACGCCATCGTCCTGCGCGCGCCACACGCAGAACACGGCTCGTGCTTCGAGCGCTCCGGGTTCGCTCAGCTCGCCCTCGGCCGCGACTCGAATGAAGTGAGCCGGGTCGGCACACGTGTTCCAGCTGGCTTCGAGCGACTCGACCGACTGGCCGGTGATGGCAAGCAGCGCTCTCGTCGACGACACCTCGAGAATCCAGATGGCGCGCACGGGACATGGCCGTACCACTACTGGCAGACGCGAATCGACCCGCTGATGGTGCGACAGATGGACGGTGCGCAGCAGCTCCCCAGCGAACACGACGAGCCCTGCTTGCCGCAGCAGATGGTGGTGTTGGGACTCGTCGTGGTGATGCCGCAGTTGCTGTTGGTCGCGCAGCACTGCGTCGCGCTCGTGCAGGTCTGACCCGTCATCAGGCAGGCAGCCGTTCCACCCGCGGAGCCACCGCCGACCGACGCGCCACCCGCTGATCCGCCACCGAGCGCTGATCCACCGGCTGATCCGCTCCCGCCCCCGGCGTTTCCGCCCGCGACGGAGCCACCTGCCGCTCCACCTGCGGTCGCACTTCCTCCCGCCGCATTGCCGCCACCCGCTCCGAAAGAGGAGCACACCTGCGACTGACACACCGAGCTGCCTCCGCAGGCCCGGCAGAAGTCTCCCTGTCGGCCACACGCGAGGTCGGAGCTTCCCGACTGGCAGACGCCCGAGGCATCACAACAGCCGGTGCACGAGCGGGAATCGCACAGCGGCACGGGCCCGCCACACGCGGTCACGAGGAAGAGTGAGAGAAGGATGAAGGAGCGCATGCGCGTGAGTCGCTCCACGCCGATTGACGGAGACAACTTTTCTTCACGGACACCGAAACGAGCCGGCCGTCATTCACAAACGCTTCGAACTCCCGGAAGCGCGGAGCGTCAACGAGCGAGGACCTGCAAGTCAGCCCAGATGCCTTGGGCGATAGCCGAGCAACCGCTCGACCTCTTCGTCCGTCAGCAGCCGAATCGAGTCGATGGGCACGTCGATGACGTACTCACCTACCGCCTCGCGGTGCAGCTCGAGCGTCGCCAGGCCCACCGCGCCGAGCATGCGCTTGACCTGGTGGAACTTTCCCTCGGTCAGCGTGAGGGCGACGTCGTGCAGCCCGCGCCGTTCGGCCTTCGCCGGCAACGTCGAGAAGTCCTCCAGCTCGACACCCGTGCGCAGCTTCTCGAGCTTTGCGTCACTGATGCGCCCGCTCACCGTCGCCACGTACCGCTTCGGCAGCTTCGTCTCGGGGTCGGTCGCGTGCGCCACGAAGCGCTCGTCGTTGGTGAAGAACAGCAGGCCCGTCGTGTCACGGTCGAGCCGCCCGACCGCGAGCCAACCGTAGCCCTTGAGCTCCGTCGGCAGCAGCTGGTGGAGCCGCTCGAACACCGTGCCGATGCCCTCGCGGTCGCGCCCGTCGACCACCAGCCCCTTCGGCTTGTGAAACGCCAGCACGCGGGTGGAAGGCGAGACGTCGACCCGCTCTCCGTCGACCTCGATGCGCGCGCCCTCGTCGAGCGGAGCCACCACCACCGTCGCCACCTTGCCGTTCACCGAGACGCGGCCTTCACGAATCGCCCGCTCGGCCTCGTTCAGGGGCAGCACGCCTGCCCGTGACAGCGCGCGGGACAGAAAATCGCCACCCTCGACGACGCCGTCACGCGCCTTCGCAGCCTGCAGCCACTTCGGTTCCTTCCGGCGTCGCACGAGGGCCTTCTCGCCCACTTGGCAGCCTGTGGAAAGCGCGGCGCTGATCAGCTTGAACGAGGGTGGTTGCAGGGCTACACCCGCCCGCCATGGAATTCCGCATCGCCGCCGATGAACTCAAGAAGGCCCTCTCCCGCGCGCAAGGCATCGTCGAGCGGAAGGCCACGATGCCCATCCTCTCGAACGTGCTCGTCAACGCCACCAAGACCGGCGTCACCGTCACCGCGTTCGACCTCGACATCGGCATCGTGTCGGAGCACCAGGCCGAGGTCATGAAGCCCGGCGCCGTCACGGTCTCGGCGAAGACGCTCTACGACATCGTCTCGTTCCTGCCCGAGGCGAGCCTCACGGTGAAGAAGCTGTCGAACAACTACGCCGAAATCACGTCCGGCGCGGCGCACTACAAGATCGTCGGCATGGCGCCCGAGGAGTTCCCCAAGCTCCCGAAGGAAGAGAACGCGCCGCTGGTGAAGCTCACGGGCACCACGCTGCTCGAGATGATCAAGCGCACCGCCTTCGCCATCTCGCACGACGAGACCCGCTACATCTTGAACGGCGTCTTCTTCGAGCCCCGTGAAGGCGGCAAGGTGCGCATGGTCGCCACCGACGGTCACCGCCTCGCGATGGTCGAGCGCGACCTGGCCGGCGACTTCAAGCTCAAGGGCGGCGTCATCATTCCCCGCAAGGGCCTGTTCGAGCTGAAGCGCCTGCTCGACGAGGCGCCCGATGCGGAGTGCCAGCTGGGCTTCGCCGAGAACTCCGCGCTCTTCAAGAAGCCCGGCCTCTCGATGGTGATGCGCCTCATCGACGGCCAGTTCCCCGACTACCAGCGCGTGATTCCCAAAGAGAGCGACCGCCAGCTGCTCGTGAACCGCGGCCGCTTCCACGACGCGCTCAAGCGCATCGCGCTCCTGTCGAGCGACAAGTCGAACGCGGTGAAGCTCTCGCTGTCTGAGAACCTGCTGCGCATCACCGCGAACAACCCCGACCTCGGCGAAGCGAAGGACGACCTCGAGGTCGCCTACCGCGGCGGCTCACTCACCGTCGGCTTCAACGCCCGCTACCTGATGGACGTGCTCTCGGTGATGGACACCGAGGAGATCGCCCTCGAGCTCGGTGACGAGCACAGCCCGGGCGTCGTGCACGCTCCGGGAGACCGCGCGTCGACGTCGGTCGTCATGCCCATGCGCGTGTGAGGCGAAAGCAGAACCCTTCGTTCAAATGGCGAGGCGCAGCTGACCAGGTGCCTCGCCAGCCACCATAGCCAACCGCTGCCGCAGCACCGCGAGGTTCACCGGCTTGGTGAGGTAGTCGTCCATGCCGGCGTCGGTGCAGCGCTCGAGGTCGCCCTTCATCGCGTTGGCCGTCAGCGCGTAGATGGGCAGGCGCGTACCGCTCACCCGCTCACGCTCCCGAATGCGGCGCGTCGCCTCGAGGCCGTCGAACTCGGGCATCTGCATGTCCATCAACACCAGGTCCCAGCCGGGGCGCTCGCTTGCCTGCACCGCCTCGAGCCCGCTCGCGACGATGGTGACCTGATGCCCGTCGCGCTCGAGCAACGCGCGCACCACCAGCGCGTTGATGGCGTTGTCTTCGGCCACCAGCACCCGCAGCGGCCGGGCAGGTCGGGGTGACTCGAGCTCGGTGAGTTTCGGCACCGCCACCTCGGCCGGCGGCAGCGGCAGCGTCACCGTGAAGCACGAGCCCACGCCTTCGCGGCTCACCACCGAGAGCCGCCCGCCCATCTGCTCCGCGAGCCGCTTGCTGATGGTGAGACCCAGCCCCGTGCCGCCGTAGCGACGCGTGATGCTGCCGTCGACCTGCGAGAACGCCTCGAACAGCGCATCGAGCTTCTCGGCCGCGATGCCGATGCCGGTGTCGTGCACCTCGACGCACAGGCCCCTCGGCTCTGCGCGCCGCACCACGATGCGTACCGAACCCGCCTCGGTGAACTTCACCGCGTTGCTCACGAGGTTCGTCACCACCTGCTGCGCCCGCGTCGGGTCTCCGAGCACGCGCGCAGGCACCGACCGCTCGAGCTCTACCGTCAGCGCCAGGCCCTTCTCCTTCGCGCGCACGCCCACCACCTGCACGACGCGTTCGATGAGCTCGCTCGGCGCGAACGGCACCGTCTCGAGCTGCAGCTTCCCCGACTCCACCTTCGAGAGGTCGAGAATGTCGTTGATCAACGTGAGCAGCGTCTCGCCCGAGGTGCGAATCGCGCCGAGCAGGTGGCGCTGCTGGCGCTCGAGCTGGCCGTCGAGCAGCAGCTGGGTGATGCCCAGAATGCCGTTGAGCGGCGTGCGAATCTCGTGGCTCATGTTCGCGAGGAACTCGCTCTTCACCCGGCTGGCCTCGATGGCCTGCTCGCGCGCCACCACCAGCGCCTCTTCGAACTCCTTTCGCTCGGTGACGTCGGAGATGTAGCCGTGCCAGAGCACGCTGCCGTCGGGCGCCCGCTCGGGCGTGGCGTTGCCCTGAACCCAGCGCAGCCGCTCGCCGACCCGCACGCGGTACTCGTCGTGCCAGGGCGTCAAATGCTGGGCCGAGGCCGCGATGCCCTGCTTCACCCGCTCGAGGTCTTCGGGGTGCAGGCGCGTGTAGACCTGACTGGCGTCGAAGCGCAGGGACTCGGGCTCGTGGCCGTAGATGGAGCGCATCGCCTCGCTCGACCACGGGAAGGCCGACCGCCCATCGGGAAAGAGCTGGTACTGGTAGACGACGCCGGGCAGGTGCCGGGAGATTTTCTCGAGGCGCTCGAGGTGCTCCCGGCGCGCCGCTTCGGCCTGCCGCTGGGCGGTGACGTCGATGGCGACGCCGAGGTAGCCGACGAGCGTGCCCACCGGGTTGCGCAGCGCCGTCACCGTCAACGACACCGTCAGCCGTTGTCCGTCCTTACGAACGTACGTCCACTCGCGGGTCTCGCTCTGCTCACGCCGCGCGAGGGCGACGAAGGCGTCGAAGCCGGGCTCGACCGTCTCACCGAGGCGTTCGCTCAGCGCCTTCGCGTGCGCCACCACCTCATTCACGTCGTGGAACACGGCCGGCGTCTGCGAGCCCACCATCTCGGCGGCGCTCCACCCGAGCAGCCGCTCCGCGCCGTGGTTGAAGAGCGTGATGAGCCCGGTCTCGTCGGTGGCGATGATGGCGTGCTCGGTACCGTCGACGACCGCGCGGAGCGCCGACAGGCTCTGCTCGAGCTGCGCCCGCTCGACCGTGTGGGCCGCGAGCGCCTCGGTCTGCGCCGCGTCGTCGATGAGCAGCCCCTCGTAGCTCGTCACCCGCCCCGTCTCGTCACTCACCGGTTCGCCACAGCAGGTGATGACCCGCAGCGACCCGTCACGGCGCCGAATCGTCGAGTGCATCTCGAACGGCTGGCCCGCCCCGATGGCCGACATCACCCGCACCAGATGCGGTTGCCCGGGCAGCGTCGAGAACGAGCTCAGGTCGGCGAGGCGAACGCACTCCCCCGGTGCCACGCCGAACACCGCTCTGCCTTCGTCGCTGATGTCGACGACGGCTTCAGGCAGCGAGAACGACCAGGGGTGCGACTTCAACGGCCCAACGAAGTGCCGGAGCAGCCTGACTTCGGCACGCAGACGGGGTTGGTGTTTCACGGCGGGCCGCTGTGCAATCGCACGGCCGCTCGGCAGGTTTGACCCACTCGATGGTTACGAGCGACCCGGGTGGGTCGGGGGCTGCGGTGGGGTGTCACCCGACCCCGCCACCGACGGCCAAGGCACGATTCAAGTCATGACCTCACATGACTCAAATGCAGGAGGTCCGTGACCGCACCCGTCGTTCAAGCGGGTTGGAAGGGCACGACCGGTGCTCTGGCGGCCGTCATGCTCTCGTTCAATGCACACGTGGCGGTGGCGCTCGCGGCCTCGGCGGGCATCGCGTTGGGCGTTCCCCTCCTGCTCGGGCTCGTCGCGTGGCGTGCGTTTCGTGCTCCGGCGGCCGGCTGGCTCATCGGTGCGGGGACGTTCTTCGTCTCGCAGGTGGTGCTGCGGCTGCCGTGGCAGATCGCGCTCGGCGTCTGGCTGCAGAAGACCCACGCGAGCTCGACGGTGATGTGGAGCTGGCTGGCGGTGAGCGCGTTCACCGCAGGCCTCTTCGAAGAGACGGGCCGCTTCGTCGCGTACCGAACGCTCTTCAAGGACCGCACGGCGCGGGGTGGCGTGATGCTGGGCCTCGGCCACGGTGGCCTCGAGTCGATGCTGCTGGTGGGCTTGCCGCTCGCGGTCAACGTGCTGCTCTACCTCGCGCTGGCGAACGGGTTGTCGTTCGGCCTTCCCGAGGCGCAGCGGCCGCTGGTGGTGCAGCAGTTCAATGCGCTGACGCCCGCCCTCGCGCTCGCGGGCGGGGTGGAGCGGCTGTCGTCGATGGCCGTTCACGTCGGCCTCTCGGTGCTGGTGCTGCAGGTGTTTCGTCGTGACTCGAAGTGGTGGCTCGCCTTCGCCATCGCGTTTCACACGCTGAGCAACCTCGTGGGCGTGGCGGCGGCGAAGACGTTGGGCGTGTGGCAGGGCGAAGGTGTCATCGCGGTGTTCGCGCTGCTCGCCCTCTGGTGGACGGTGCGGTTCGTACGGCAGGACGGAGCGGTCGAAAGGAGCGGTCCCGTGAGATTCCCCATGACGGTTGGAACTTCGGTGAAGTGGATCAGCCTGGTGGCGCTGGCGGCCGGGGCGGTGACGCTCCCGATTCCGTTCCTGCTCGCGAGCCAGCCCGCGAGTCCGGGGCCGGTCGCGTGGCTGGCCGTGCTGCCGAGCGTGGTGGTGCCAGTGGCGCTCGGGCTGACGGTGTTGTGGGCCCCGCGAGCGGTGAGGCTCGAGCCCGACGCGCTGGTGGTCGAGCGGCTGGCGTGGTCCGACGTGCGAATTCCGCTGGGTGAGGTGACGGCGGTGGCGGCGGGCCCCGAGCTGAAGACGTTTGGAGGCAACGTGATGCGCGTGGCGGGCAACGGTGGGCTGCTGGGCTTCACCGGCCTCTACCGGGTGCGGGGCGTCGGGTTGGTGCGCTGTTGGGCGACGCGGCTCGGCGCGCCGACGGTGCTCGTGTCGCGCAGGTCGGAGCGCCCGGTGCTGCTCGGCGTCGACGACGGCCCCGCGCTCCTGAAGGCCTTGAGCGCGAGGGTGTGAGTCAGCGCGCGCCGGTGGTGGCGATGGCTTCCTGACACTTGCGGAAGCCGAAGCCGTCGGCGAGGTCGGTGCGGCCCTGGCCGACCGCGCGCGGCAACCCGAGCGGACCGTCGCTGGTGCCGTAGGGGCGGCCGCGCGAGACGAGCGCCTTCGGGTGTTGCCGAATGAACGCGTCGAGCACCTTGATGACGCCCGCTTCGTCCTGCGGGCCCACGTCGACGATGGCGGAGTCGGCACGCGCGAAGTCGACGGGCGCGTTGCACACGTGCAGACCGAAGCGCAGTTGGTCGGCCCACCGCGACGAGAACGCCTCGACGAGCGCTGACGCGGCCTCGAACGTCACGGGCACGTAGAGCTTCGCGTAGCCATGCGGCAGCACCGGGCCGCCCTGGCCGCCGTGCAGCGTGAAGCGGTGCGGGTACAGGTTCTCTCTCGCGCGCGGCAGGCGAACGGCGACCTGGTCTCCCGCCTTCGCATCCATCGGTACGAACTGCCCGGGCTCGTCGAGGAAGAGGGTCAGCTTCCCATCGGAGACGAACGACCAGCCGACGCCCTGGCGAACGAGACGAAAGCTCCAGTCCCACCCCGTTGCGCCATGGGTGCTCATCGACAGGTGCGCGACGAAGCCCGAGTCGCCCGAGGCGCGTGCGAGCGACGGCGCAGGCCCGTCACGCAGCGCGAACATGCGGCTGTGAAAGCTGCGAACGCGTTCGTCGGAAGGAGGTGAAGGCATCAGCCGTCTCCCCAGAGCACACCGGGCCAGTCGCCGGGCCGGCCGAGCATGTCGAGCGCGTGCCGCGACACCCCGAGCGCCCGCGCGTCGAGCACCTGCTCGTAATGCGAGATGCCGTACACCGCGATGAGCAGGTCCGCGCCAATCCACCTGACGACGCGGTGCTCGAATTGTTCGTCGAGCTTGAAGCCGTCTCCGCGCGCTTCGGCGTAGGCCTCGAGCATGCCGTGCGTGAAGGCCGCGAGCGTCGGCCGCGCGAGCACTTCGCTGCGATGTTCGGGCGCGAGCCAGCCGAGCACGTAGTCGGACAAGAGGCTGCCGAGGTCGCGCGCGGGGTCTCCCCAGAACGAGAGCTCCCAGTCGAGGAAGACGACCTGCGGCTTCTTCTGCGCAGGCGCCACGCGGAGCAGGTTCGCCTGCCGCAAGTCGCCGTGGAGCAGCGCCGAGTCACCTTCTTTGAGCTGCTGCTCGCTCAGCGCCTGCAGCCCCTGCATCGCGGGGCCGTCGGCCTGCACCGAGGCGAAGAAGTCGATGCCGACCTGCGAGAGGCGCGCGTAGAAGTCGGGGCGCATTCGCAGAAAGCACTCGAGCAAATCGGACTCGTCGCGGAACGCATCGGCCAGCGCGTACTTGCTGCGTGAGTCACGGCTCTCACGGTGCAGGTAGCCGAGCGCGTTGCCGACCTCGGCCGCGAGCGCAATCGGGTACTCCTGCGAGCGGCGGTGAAAGTGGTGGAGCGTCTCGCCGTTGTTGATCCACTCCAGCCCGAGCAGCCCGTGCGCAGGGTCGAACGCGAACACCGTCGGCAGGTGGAGCGGCGAGTTCTTGTTGCGGCTCAGCGGCGCGACGCGCTCGAGAATCGAGCCCTCACGCAGCACGCCCACGTTGCCGCCGCCATCGGCAATCTTCACCAGCACGCGCTTCTTGCCGCTCTTGCAGACGACGGTGCGGTTCTTCGACGGCGGCGGCGAGAGAAACGACGGGTCGCGCACCAGCGAGAGCGCGGCCAATCGGGTATCGAGCTCGGCGTCGGTGAGAGGAGCGCGCACGTCGGTTCCTGCTCTGCCGCGACCACCGGGCAGAGACAATGGTCAAAGCACGACCATGAAGGAGCGCACGTTTTCAGCGCTCGGCGCACCAGGTTCAGGCCCTGCTTCGCCGGCGCGCCTGCAGCGTGGCGCCCTCTTTCGCGCGCTGCGCAGTCGCCTTTCGCTGGAGCGGCGGAATCGGGTCGACCGCGCGAAGGCCTCTCCAGCCGACCTGGTACATGCCGAAGTGCAGGTGCGGCGGCGTCGTGCGCGCGTTGCCGGTGTTGCCGACGAAGCCGAGCGTGGTGCCGCGCTTCACGTGGTCGCCGACCTCGAGGCCCTCTGCGAAGCCGTCGAGGTGCGCGTAGTAGTAGAGCGTGCGGCCCTCGCCGAGCACCCACACCACGTGGCCGCCGAGCGAGTCTTCTCCGATTCGCCAGACCTGCCCGTTCACCGCCGAGAGCACCGGTGTGCCCTTCTTCGCGAAGAGGTCGGCGCCTTCGTGCCGGCGGCCACCCGAGCGCGGCGCGTGCCAGGTGCTGACGAGTGACTTCGTGGCGAGCCCTTCGACCGGTACCACCATGGCGCGGGGGGCGTGGCGATACGACCAGGCGCCGGTGAGCAACTCGGCGTGGTTCAGCGGCCACCAACTCAGTGTCACCACGCCCACGAGCATGAGCGCGAACAGCCACTTCCCGCGGCGGCGGAGCAGTCGTCGAAGCATGGCCGAGCCGAAGAGCACGCGTCGTGCCGCGCCAGGTGGGTCAACGAGCGCCACGGGCCAGTCAGCAACCTGACGCGGTGGGGCGCCCAGGCTCCCGTTACCGTTCGACATGATCAGCTGGGAAGAAAGCGCACTCGCAGAGCAGTCGGCCCGGGCCTTCGCGTTCGCCTCCCGCGTTCGCGCCTTCGCCGTGTTGGTGTTCGTGCCGCTCGTGGGCTGGCACACCGCGCAGGGCGACGAGGGCTGGGAGCCGTACCTGAAGCCGCTCGTTCCCTATGCCCTCTTCGCGCTCGCCATCTTCCAGCTGCGCTTCCGGCAATGGGTGCACCAGGTCGGCGCGTTCTCGTTCCTCGTCGACGTGCTGTTCGTCTTCGCCATGCAGATGCTCGCGTTGCCGACCAGCCCGTTCCCCGCAGGCGTCGCTGGCTTCTCGCTCGGGCTGTTCTCGTTGTTGGTGTTGCTCGCGGGTTCGTCGATGCATCGCGACGCCACGCTCGCCACCGCGCTCTTCGCAGCGCCGCTCCAGGTGGCGCTCATGCGGCAGGCGGGCGTCGGTCTCGGAGCGCAGCTGAGCGCAGTCGTCGTACTCGGGGCGGCGGCGTTGGCGCAGGCAGGCTTCGTGCGGCGGCTGGTGACGATGGTGCGCTCGGCGGCGTCGCTCGAGGTCGCGCACCGGCTCGAGACCGAGCGCGTGCAGAAGCTCGAAGACGCGCGGGCCACCATCGCGACGCTGTACGAGGAGGCCGAGGCGCGCAATCGGCAGCTCTCGACGTTGCAGACCGAGAAAGACGTGCTCACCTCGCTGCTCGTCCACGACCTGCGCGCGCCGCTGAGCGCGGTGAAGGCCAACCTCGACTGGCTCAAGGGTGAAGTGGGCGCGTTGAACGACGAAGACGTCACGCAGGCCGTCGCCGAGTCGCGGCAGGTCACCGACCGACTCACCGGCATGATTGGCGACCTCTTGAACATCTCGAAGCTCGAGGCGAAGGCCCTGCCGCTGCAGGCCGGGCCCGTGCTCGCGCGCACGATGCTGCAGTCACTGGGCAAGCAGCTCGCGGCGCAGGCGCGCTCCCGGCAGGTGACGGTCACGGTCGAGGCAGAGGACTTCACGTTCGATGGCGACCAGAGCCTGCTGCTGCGAACGCTCGAGAACCTGTCGAGCAACGCGCTCCGCTACACGCCGCCCTCGGGTCGCGTGCAGCTCGAGGCGCGCGCCGGAGGGGGAGAGGTGCTGCTCTTCGTGCGCAACGACGGCAACCCCATTCCCCCGCATGTGCGGCCGACGTTGTTCGACAAGTTCGTGCAGGGCGGCGACGCGAAAGAGAACCGCCGCGTGGGGTGGGGCCTGGGGCTCTACTTCTGCAAGCTGTGTGTCGACGCGCACGGCGGCTCCATCTCGGTGGAGGACGCCCCGGGCTGGCCGACGAGCTTCGTGGTGCGGCTCCCGCGGCTCGTCGTCACCGCCGCCCGCGCTGCCTGACGATTCCGTGCGACACTCGTGGCGGCCCGGCGTCGTTCCGGCGAAGTCTCCTCCAGCGCCTGAGGAAGTGCCCCGATGAAGCTCCTGCTCGTGCCGCTCGTGGTTCTGATGTGGTCTCCCGTCACGCCCCCGCAGCCGCAGCTCGACGAGTGCGCCGCCGCGCCGCACGCCATCGGCGACGACGCGGCCACGAAGTGCAAACGCAAATGCAACTCGCAGTGTTCAGGCGCGAGCAACAAGTCGAAGTGCGTGGCCGAGTGCCGACGCGCGTGCGACCGCTGAGCCTTCAGCTCCGGGCAGCGCGTGGGGTGAGCTTCACCATCACCGGCCGGTCGGGCCGCACCGTCACCATCGCGACCGGCTTGACGTCCTGCACGCTCGGGTCGACCTCGACGTCGAAGCGGGTGATCAGCTGGGCCAGCAGCACCACCGTCTCGACGAGCGAGAACGTGTTGCCGATGCACTGCCGCTGACCGGCTGAGAAGGGCAGGTAGCTCCACGGGTTTCGGCCCTGCGCCTTCTCGGGAGCGAAGTGGCCCGGGTCGAAGCGCTCCGGGTCGGTCCAGAAGTCTTTGTGGCGGTGGGCGCCGTAGAAATAGGGCATCACCACGTCGCCCGCACGAACGCGCACGCCCAGCACCTCGTCGTCGGCCACCACGTTGCGCGCCGTCATCGCGACGGGCCCGCGCAGGCGCAGGGTCTCGTCCACCACCTGCCGCAGGTAGACGAGCTTCGGGTAGTCCTCGAAGCCGGGCTCGCGGCCACCAAGCACCCTGTCGACCTCTTCCTTCATCGCCTTCATCACGTCGTCGCGGCCGTGCAGCAGCGTGAAGAGCCACGTCAGCGTGAGCGCCGTCGTCTCGTGGCCCGCCACGAAGAGGGTGAAGACCTCGTCGCGCAGCTCCTGGTCGGTGAGGGGACGGTTCGTCTCGGCGTCGATGCTGTGAATGAGCATCGAGAGCAGCGTGCCGTCTCCGGGTGGGCGCCGCCGGCCAGCCTCGATGACGCGGTAGATGACGCCTTCGACCTCGGCCATCGTGCGGTGGAACTTGCGGTTGCCGGGCGTGGGCACCCACTTCGGCATCACGAAGCCATTGCCCTGTTCGCTCACCAGCTCGAGCGCCGCGCCGAGCGACTCGTACGAGATGTCTGCCGCCCCGAGCAGCTCACGGCCGAAGAGCGCCACCGTCACCACGTCGAGCGTCAGCTTCACCATCTCGCGGTGCGCGTCGACGGTGAACGGCCCGCCGTGTCGGTTCAGCAGCCCGTCGAACACGAGCTGGCCCGTCTGCGCCATCGCCTCGGTGAGCTTGCCGAGCGCCGCGCGGTGGAACGCCGGGTTCATCAAGGTGCGCCGCGCCTTCCACGCGTCACCCTCGAGCGCCAGCACCCCATTGCCGATGACGCGCCGAACGCCGTCGTAGGTGCTGCCCTTGACGTAGTTCTTCGCGTTGCCCGCGAGGATTCGTTTGATGCCGTCGGGGTGCGCCACCACCACCGCGTGCATGCCGACGTCGACGCTGAACACGTCTCCGAGCTTTCGCCACGAGTCCTCGAGCAGGCTCAACATGCCCTCGCCACGAAGGCGGGGCAGGTGGCCGACGAGGGGCCAGCGGGGCGGGTGCGGCGGGAATGGCGCGGGAGTGGTCATGACTTACCAGATGGTAAGTCCCGAATGACCATCTGGCAACTGCCTCAGCGGCGCCGCGCGGTGGGGTCGAGGTGGCTGCTGAGGTGCATCGCGCGAACGACGGCCTTCTTCATGCGTTGGCGCCAGCGTTTGTCCGAACGGGGGACGAGGGCGCTCTGCATCAACATCATCGCGCCCAGCACCGCGACGTGCGCCTCGGGGTCGAAGCCGTCCTTGAAGTCCTTCGACTGCTCGACGACGCCCTTGATGAGGCCGAGCCACGGCGCCGCCTCGGTCTGGAGCCACGTCAGCACCGCAGCGGGCCGCTCGAGCAGCTCGTAGGCGAGGAAGCGCGAGGGCTCTTCGTTCTCGTCGAAGCGCTCGAGCACCAGCTCGATGAGCGCGCGGTAGCGGTCGTGAGAGCGGCTGACGAGCTCGGTGGCGACCGCAGGCAGTTGCTCGCGGAAGCGCTGGGCGAGCAGCTCGTACACGCCCTCACGCAGCTTCTCCTTGGTGGGGAAGTGGTGGAGCAGCGCCTGCTTGCTGATGCCCACCGCGTCGGCCACGGCCTGCACGCTCGAGCCCTCGGTGCCATGCGCGGCGAACGTCGTCAGCGCAGCGTCGAGAATGCGGTCCCGTGGAGCGGCGCGAGGCGTTCGACGCATGCGCGCCTCGTAGTCAGCCCGGGCGGGCAGGGGAAGTGCGCAGCGAGCGCACCAGCCACACGAGGTTGCCGGCGAGGAAGGCGATGTTCACCGCGCGCGCGAACGGAGGCGCGCCTTCGGGCCACAGCTGGCCGAGCAACACCACGCCGTTGAGCACCAGCAGCACGATGGAAATGGCCTTCATTCGAGTGTCTCCTCAGCCCGCGCGGGCCAGCCGGTTGAATGCCTCTGACGCCGTCGCGCGCACGAAGAATAGTACGGTGAGTGTTGGGCCGGTCGTGGAGGCATTGTGAATTCTGGGAAATGGGTTTCGTACGGAGCGGGCGCAGGTTGCGGCACCATGCCGATGCCCGCTGCGACGGCTGGTGGCACCGCGACGGCTGGTGGTGCTGGAGGCGGGGCCGCCGATGCTGGCTACGCCTGCCTGGCCGACGGTGGCGTCGTGGGCGGCTGGAGCGGGAGCGGCAACCCCTGTCTGTGCCCCACGGACGGCGGCATTCCGTGGGACCTGCCGAACGAGGGCTGCCCCTGCAGCTACCCGCAGCCGGTCCAATGCAACGGCAACCGTTACGCCTCCTGCTTCATGCGCCCGTCGCCCTATGCGTACCGCTGGAGCATCATCGACTGCCCCACCGCGTGTGTTCCTCCAGGCGATGGCGGGTCTGGAGCCTGTCTTTGACCCCGCTCTTTCACATCACCACGCAGACCGACTGGGCCCGCGCCCGAGCGCTCGGCACCTATCGCGCGCCGTCACTCGACTCCGAGGGCTTCATTCATCTCTCGACGAGCGCGCAGTGGAGAAAGACCGCGGGCCGCTTCTTCAAGGGCCAGGCGCAGCTCGTGCTGCTCGAGCTCGACCCGTCAGGCCTCGACGTTCGTTTCGAGCCCGCTGACCACGACCTGTTCCCCCATCTGTACGGCGCGCTCCCAGTCTCGGCGGTGCTGCGAACCACACGCTTCGACGTCAGCGCCACGGGCGACGTTGCCGACTCCGCTCCAGAGTGATGGCTGGCCACGCAGTCTGAGCAGTCACACCCGTTGCTCGAGCCACTCCACCGCGCGCTGCTCGGCCCACCACCGTGGGGCCAGCGGGCTTCCCGCGACGTAGCCCACGTGCCCGCCGTGACGCGTGCGCAGCAGGTGAATCGTCTCTGGCAGCTCCGCCTGTGTGAGTGAGCCCGCTGGCGCGATGGCATCGTCGTCGGCCGTGATGATGAGCGTCGGCGTGCGAACCTCGTGGAGCCGGCCGTTCGTCGAGCACTGCGCGTAGTAGTCCTCGGCCGACTCGAAGCCGAACACGCGCGCCGTCACGTGATGGTCGAAGTCGCGAATCGTGCGCAGCTCACGAATGACACGCCCGTCGAGCCGGTCGGGAAATCGCGCCGCCATGCCCAGCGCCTTCTGCTTCAACGAAGGCAGAAAGTGATTCAGGTACACGGGGCCGAAGCCGCCGCGCGCATCGATGGCCTTCGCACTGATGGCGAGCTGAAACGGCGGGCTCACGGCGACGGCTGCGTCGAGGGGCACGTGCAGCTTCGCGAGCCCGTTCAGCAGCACGCTGGCGCCGAGCGAAAAGCCGATGGCGAAGCGTGGGCCAGGCAACTGCTCGGCGAGGAAGGCGAGGTCGCGCGTGTCTCCGGAGCAGTACGAGGCCGCCGTGCGGTTCGGCTCTCCGGAGCAGCCACGAAAGTTGAGCGCCCACGCATTCCACCCACGCTGCGCGAAGAGCCGCAGCAGCTCTGACACGTACGACGACGACGACGAGCCTTCGAGCCCGTGCAGCAGCAACACCGTCGGCGCGGCTTTCGCTCCGTGCAGCACGTCCACGTCGATGAAGTCGCCGTCGGGCGTGTCGAGGCGCCGACGCTCGAGGGCAGGCCGCGCTGGTTTGCGACGGAGCGCTGCGAAGAAGGTCTGCGCATGCCCGTTCGAGAGCAGCGTGGCTGGCTGAAAGTCGTCTGGCAGGCGCGGCATCGAGGCGGGGCGTACCTGACAAGAAAACGGGCCGCCTCCAGAACGAGCAGGCGGCCCTCGAAGCTGACTGACCACTCCGCGGTTACCCTGGGCTGCAACGCCTCAGAGGTTTGCCGCGGAGATGGTTCCTTGTTCGTGTCTCTGCAAGGCACCACCTCCTTTCGTCGCCCCGAAGGGCTGACCGCATCATCGCTCGCACGTTCACGCCCGCAAGGTCGACACTGTGCGTTCAGGTGGGCTGATCATCAGCCATCAGGAGAGGAGCGCAGAAACACGACGGGCCGGGAAGTCGCCCTCCCGGCCCGCGGTGCTTCAGAGAACCGACTGGCTCAGAGCGTCGTCGGCTTCACGAGCGCGACCGACATCTCGTCGAGGTACATGGCGCCGAAGCCCGGAGCCATCATGTTGGTGTTCTCGACCTCGCAGATGAGGCGAACCTGGTTGCCTGCCTGCGCGCTGATGTTGAGGGGACCTGCGGACGTGTAGTTCGTGCCGAGCGTCGGAATGCCCGGCGTCGAGCCGAACAGGTTCAGCGGCATGGCGAATGGCGCATCGTTCGTGTCTGCGAAGAAGCACCGCATGGTGTACGCGGGAACAGCGCTGATCGCTGAGTTCGGCACGTTCACGACGCGGTACCGAGCGTTCGCCTCGAGCCGGAAGCCCGTGTTCATGAGCGAGGGCAGCGTGATTCCCTGCAGAATGCGCGAACGACCCGTGCCGGGCGTACCACCGGGAACGGAGCCCAGCACCGCAGCGCAGGGGCTGACGTTGCCAGTCACCGAGCCGTTGTTGTTGATGGTGGTCGGCGTCGGGCCACCGTTCAACGTGCTCGCCACCCACGACGTGCCGAGGCCGCACATGGTGCCGCTCTGGAAGTCAGGCGTCTGAAGAAGCTCGCGGCGTCCGCCAAGGAAGCCGACGAGGTCGGAAGCCTGCTGCAGGTCGTTGCCCGAGCCGTCCTTGCCACCACGAATCACGAAGCTGCCCGTCGCGTCGTTTCCGGCACCGACCGTCAGCGTGAGAATGCCCGAGCTCGTGTTCGCCGGGTCCCAACGGAAGGCCGCCATCGGCGCGTTGGTCGCGTTCGAGGTGTAGGTGACCATCGACGCGGGGTCCATCGGCTCGCTGTAGTTGATGCGCATCTGAATCGTCGCGGCAGCCGTGCCGTCGTTGATGGCGTCGACGGTGTTGGCCGTCAGCGGTGCAACGAGGTTGGGGCCCGAGACGACGCGCGGCGGAATCGTGTCGCGCACTTCGACCGTCGGCGCGCTCATCAGCGGAGCACGGGCTCCGTACGCATCGATACCAACGACCGCGAACGTCACGCGGTTGCCCGAAGCGAACAGACCGCCCGAGAAGTTCGTGGTGAAGGGCGAGCCCAGGTTCACGTTGCGCTGGTAGCGCGGCGAACCGTCGGCGTTGAAGGTGCTCACGCGCGTGAAGTTCGGAATGCTGGCGGTGTCGCGCGCGTAGATTTCGTACCGAACGGCGCCGGCCGCAGGCGTGAACTGCACGGTGAACTGGTTCTGGGCGTAGTCGAACGCGTTGTCAGGGTACGGCGCGATGGGGTTCGGGTTCGTCACCGCGAGGCCCGTCACCTGGGTCGTGTACGGCATGACGCTGGCGGCACGAACCTGGAAGTCGAACGACTGGTTGAAGTTGTTGTTGGTGTTCTGCGACAGCGAGGCGCCGCGCAGCGCGAGCGAGATGTTGTAGCGCTGGCCTTCCTGCAGCGAGTTGAGCGCAGGCTTCACGCGCAACACCGTCGGGCTCATGAACGTGCCCTCGGCCGGCACGTCGATGCCGCCGCCGACGGTCAGGTTGGTGAGCACCCACGGACGAGCCGTCGCGCCTTCGAGCGTTCCCGTGAAGAGGGGCAGCGAGAACGTGAACTGCAGGTCTTCACCCGCCGGAATCTCGCCGTCGACGATGTTCGACGCGACGAGGCGCAGCCCGACGCTGCTGTAGGTGATGAACGTGCGCGCAGCCTGGCCGGGGAACACGTTCACGAAGGTGTTCGTCGTGCCGTAGTCGGCCTGCATGTCGCCGTTCTCGTCGTACCACTGCGCGTAGACGTTGTGGCCAACGCCCGACGGCCGCGTGGCGATGCCGTTGAGCGTGAAGGCACCGTCAGCGCCGGTCTGCGTCGTCACGACCGACTCGGCGCTCTGGCCGAGCGTCGAGCGCTGGTCGATGTAGACGGTCGCGTTCGGCGCCGGCTTGCCGTTCGGCAGGAAGACGAAGCCCGTCACCGTGCCGTTGGCCGGGTACATCTCGGTGGTGAACGAGGTGATGGCGCCTTCGAGCGGAGAGTTGCCCGCGCTGCCCGAGATCGAGGTCGAGGTGCGCGCCCTCAGGTAACCCATCTTGTCGAAGATGAACGTGTACGTGCTGTTGACCGCCACGTTGTCGAGCTTGAACGTGCCGTCGGCCGACGTGGTCAGCGTCGCGTCGGAGCCCAGCACCTTGACGCTCACGCCTTCGAGCGGGTTCTGGGTCGCGATGTCGAGAATTCGACCGTAGATGCTCCCCTTCGGCGACACGGGCTTCTGGGTCTGGTCGTACTGCTGAGGGCCGGTAGGCGTCGGCGTCGTGGTGTTCCCGCCGCAGGCGGTGAGCCACGAAGCGGCCGCGAGGGCTGCGAGGACCTTCTTCATTGTGAGATTCCCCTTTTCGAGTGCTTCGGCGATGGATGCCAAAGGCGGTCGCGACTGTAGTCACGCGCAAGCCAACGTCCACTCCCAAGCGGAAATGATCAGCCTTGTGGGTTGACGGGAGTCACTGTGGGCTCCTCTCGTCCGATGGCGTGGTCGAAGCCGAGCCAGCCGACGCTGAGCATCACCTCTCCACGGCCGACGAAGTTGCGGCCCGGGAAGAGGTCTGCGCCGATGCGCGCCATCACCGCGACGGTGAACTCCGACACGCGCAGGTGCAGGCCGAGCCCCGCGCGTTGGGGCAACCGCGGAGCACCCTGCTGACGCAGGAACACCTCGAGGCCGGTCTGCAGAGACAGGTCGACCGAGAACACCGGCCCACCGAGGCTGAGCGCGAGGGTCGCTGAAGGCCCGATGCCGAGGTCGAAGGCGGCGCGGTCGGGCACGATGAAGGCCGCTCCACCGAGCGAGACCGACGTCGTCGCGAAGCCCGTCTGCGTCACCTGCCACACGCGCGCTCCGCGAAGCTCGGCGTCGCGGTCGGTGAAGCCCACCACGCCCTCGAAGGTGAGCCCCGCGCGCGCGCTGCCCGCGTCGGTGCGCAGAAACCCCGCGCCGAACGAGCGCGTGCCGACGAACGCCTCCATGCGCGTCTCGGGCAGCAACCGGCCACGCGCCGACAGCCACCCGCCCTCAGCGTGCGCGGTCATCGCTCCGAGGAGCAAGAGGCACGTCACTGCGCGTCTCGTCGCGCCTTCGATGATCAGGCTGATCAGCGCGCGCCTCATCGAACCTCCACGACGCTCGACGGCACGGCGCGGAGCGCGCTCTCTCCCACCGACGGCGGGCTCGCCAGGGCCGCCGAGAGGAACGCCGCCGTCGCCTGAATCACCCGCTCATGCGCCACCGCGAGGTCGAGCGCCACCGCGCAGCCCTTCTTCTCGTCTTCGGCCTGGGAGTTGGTGAACTGGTAGTGCGTCACCTGCTCCAGCACCACGAGCGCGCTCGGCGAGGGCACGGTGGCCCAGCCTTCCCGCACCTGCGCCTCCTTCGCCTGACAGTCGCCCTGGCCTGCGAGGTACAGCGTGGGAATGGTGAGGCCCGGAACCTTCGCGTTGTCGGCCGTGTCCTGGAAGCTGGCCTGCACGACCGCCGCTTGAAACCCGCCCTGGAGCGCCAGCTTCATCGCCACCACGCCGCCGAGGCTGTGACCGGCCACCGCCACGCGCGAGGCGTCGACGAGGCCCTCGAGTGCGCTCCCCGCTTCGCCGTTCAGCAAGGCCCGTCGCGCCGCCTGCGCGTTGTCGATGGCAAAGAAGGCGAGGTCGAGCTGATGCCGCGGGTAGGCGACGACGAAGCCCCGCTTCGCCAGCTCGACACCCTGCCACTCGTACCGGCTTGGGCTGACGGCGCCGCCTTGAATGTAGAGGACGGCCGGGTTGTTCCGGCTCGAGGGGCGGCCCTCACTGTCGGCAGGGAAGAGCACCGTCACGGGAATGAGGTCGGTGCCATTGGCCCGCACCTCGAAGGTCAGCCGCGCGACGCCCTCCGAGACGACGGCTCCGCGATCGACCGGCCCCCGCCCGCAGGCAACGAGCAGGGTCGCGAAAACAAAGAGGATTCGACGCATGCGCACAACGACGCATAATGCGTTCGGTCGCCCACTGCGATTGAATCAATCCAGCCGGGCCTGCGTCTGATCCGACCGAAGCTCCCGAAACGAGGACACGCCAATGCGCCGCTTGCTGACTGGGGTACCGCTGCTGGGTCTTGGGCTCTTCACGAGCGCCTGCACGGTCCGAACGTATGAGTACCGCACGCCGGTGACGCGAACGTCGACGTACGTCGCGACGTGCGACCCGCGAATGCCCTGCGCGAACACCTACTATTGGGACGAATGGCGTGAGTGCTACGTCTTCTACGACGGCTACCGCTACTACGACGCCCTCGGCACGCCGGGCACGTACCCGCTGCCGCCGCCCAACATCACCATCACCTACCCCCCTCCGGGCTACGCGCCGCCTTCGGCGTACTACCCGCCGCGTGGCAGCTACCGCCCGCCTCCGGGCTACGTGCGCCCGCCCGCTGGCTGGCATGCCGCCACGCCGGTGAACCCGCCGCCCAACTACACCCAGCCCGGCTACAACCAGCCGCCTCCGGCCGTCGTGAACAACCCGCCTCCTGCTGGTGGTGGTTTCTGGGGGCAGCCGCCTCCGCCTCCGCCCGCCCGGCCTGGTGTCGTCGTGGGCTCCACGCCTCCGCCCTCGGGTGGTTTCAACCAGCCGCCTCCGCCGCCTGCGTCGGGTGGCTTCTACGGCAACCCGCCGCCTCCGCCGTCGGGTGGCTTCAACCAGCCTCCCCCTCCCGGCAACTTCGGTGGCTCGCCGCCGCCTCCTCCGGGCAACTTCGGTGGCCCGCCGCCTCCGGGCAACTTCGGTGGTTCGCCGCCTCCGCCCGGAAACTTCGGAGCGCCCCCGCCTCCCGGCAACTTCGGTGGCTCGAACGGAGCGCCGCCGCCTCCTGGCAACTTCGGAGCCCCACCGCCTCCGGGCAACTTCGGTGGCTCGAACGGTGCGCCGCCTCCGCCTCCGGGTAACTTCGGTGGCTCGCGTGGAAACCCGCCGCCTCCGCCCGGCAACTTCGGTTCGCCGCCGCCTCCGCCGGGCAACTTCGGCAACGGCACGGTGCAGCCGCCGGGCAGCTCGGGTGGGTTCGGAGCCCCTCCTTCGCCTGGCTACGTCGGGCCCAGCGCGCGCCCCGGTGGTTCGACGATGGTGCCGCCTCCGCCGGGCTACATCGGGCCCTCGGGCGGCATGAACACGGGCAACGCCGCGCCGCCTCCGCCGCCGGGCTACATCGGGCCCTCGGGTGGAATGAACTCGGGCAGCAGCGTGCCGCCGCCGGGCGCGTACATCGGGCCCAGTGGCCGTCCCGCCACCTCGGGTACGACGGTGCTGCCGCCGCCTCCGCCGTCGCAGGGCTATGAGCCGATGCGCGACAACTCGGGAGGCTTCGCTCGCCCGAACCCGCCGTACACCGTGCCGCTGCCGAACGCGCCGAGCAACCTGCCGACGCCGCCGGCTCCCGTGCCGGCCAGGAAGAACCCGTTCCCGCCGCCGCCCCCCGGAGCCAGCGGTGGCCCCGTTCCGCCGCCGCCTCCCGGCGTTCGGTGAGTTGACGGCCCAGTCGAGCTGAACGAACGAAGGCCGAATCCAGCGATGGGTTCGGCCTTCTGCTTTCCGACGGGCGCGCTCACTCCACCAGCGTGCGTTCGCCCAGGGTGAGCCAGCGCGTGGCGTCGAGACCGGCCACGCGGTAGGCCCTGCCCGGGCCATCGAACACCGGGTCGGTGAGCAGGTGCACCACGTCGTCCCCACGCCGCACCTCGAGCAGCAGCGTCGCAGTGCCGATGAAGGTGACGGTCAACGAGGTCGTCATGGCCGCTCCAGCGGGTTGTCGCGAATGAACGAGCGAAAGCCCGCCTGCACCCAGCGGCTGATGCGCGCGGTGGGGTGTGGGTGGTTTTCGTCGGCGAACGAGCGGGCCAGCACCTCGACGAGGTCGAGGCGCGGGTGGCGCTGCAGCACCGCGCGACGGAGGTCAGGGGAGAGTTCGTCGAGGCGCCTGCCGACGACGTCGACGCCGGCTCCTGCGTGAACGAGGTGGGCTTCGACGCCGAGCGAGGCGGGCACGTCGACGCGCACGTGGAGGCAGACGGCGTCGGCGATGCGCTCACGGCGGGCGGGCTCCACGCCCTGCGTCTCGAGGAACGCCATCGCCTGCTCGGCGCCGTCGTGCGCGAAGCAAGTGAAGGCGTGGCGCCGCTTCGCCAGCGCGACGTCGTGCAGCAGCGCCGCGGCGGCGAACGTCTCCCGGTCCCACGAGAGCCCATCACGCAGCCCCAGGAGCGCGCCCCAGACGTACGTGCGCACGACGTGGCCCACGAGCGCGGGTGGCCCGAGCGACTCCACCAGGGCGTGACAGGCGAGGACGAGGGGTGTGTTCGGCAGCGCCGTCTCGCTCAAGGCGAGGTCGAGGTCGCGGGGCCGAAACCCCGGAGCCGTCCGCCGGCGCAACCGCAGCTGCGCGACCGCGACGAGCCACATCTGGTGCACGCGCTCGAAGCCGGTGAGGTGGCCCTTCGTGGCGCGGGCCCAGCCGAGACTGCCGTAGGTCATGCCGCCACAGTGACGGCCAGGCTCGATTCCAGCCAGTGGCAGAAACGACAGAGAACGGGCCGATTTCGCCACGACGTGCGGCGCGCGGTGCGGCTGATACGCTCCACGCATGGTGCGACGGGTCGGGGTGCTGGTGCTCGAGCGGGTGACCGACTCGGGCGTGAGTGTGGCGCTCGATGTGCTGCGCGCGGCGAACGCGCTGACGCGCAGGGCGGGCCAACGCGAGCCGTTCGTGGTCGAGGTGCTGTCGAAGAGCGGGCGCGCGGTGACGACTGGCGCGGGCCTGCGCCTGGGCGTTCACGGTGCATGGAGCCGGGCGAGCCGCTGCGACGTGCTGCTCGTGCCGGGGTGCTGGGTCGAGACGGCGGAGGAGGTCGACGCCCTGCTCGAGCGTGACGACGTGAAGGCCTGCGGGTTGGTGCTGCAGCAGGCGGCGAGGCGTGGAGCGGTGGTGGGCACCTCGTGCACTGGCGCCTTCGTGATGGCGGGCGCGGGGTTGCTCGACGGGCACCGCGCGACGACGACGTGGTGGCTTGGCGCCGAGCTGCGTCGCCGCTTTCCCCGCATCGACGTCGACGAGTCGCAGAGTCTGGTGAACGAGGGCCGCCTCCTCAGCGCGGGGACGGTGTTCGCGATGGCAGACCTCGCGCTCGCCCTGGTGACGAGGTGGGGCGGGCCGACGCTGGCGCGGCGGGTGATGAAGGTGCTGCTGCTCGACGCGCACCCGTCGCAGGGGCCGTACATGGTGCTCCACCAGGTGGCGAACGACGAGCCCCAGGTGCGCGCCGCCGAGGCGTGGGTTCGCAGGAACCTCTCAAGACCATTCTCGGTCGGGCAGCTCGCGCGCGCGGTCGCGCTGAGCCCTCGCACCCTGGCCAGGCGGCTCGAGGGTTCGCTCGGCGTCAGCCCGATTGGCTTCGTTCGCCGAATCAGGCTCGAGACGGCGGCGCAGCTGCTCGAGACCAGTCGGCTCCCGTTCGACGAGGTGGCGAGAAAGGTCGGCTACGAAGACGCCGGCACCTTGCGGCGGTTGATGCGGCGCGAGCTGGGGCGGTCGCCGCGACAGGTTCGGCGTACGGGTTGAGTCGCGAGGCTGGCGCGTGATGGCGTCGTGCGCCGGCTTCTCTTCTGCTTCCTTCGCCTTCTCGAGCGCCGCGAGCTCGTCGACGAACTGGCGCTTCGTTGTTGGGCTGAAGGGTCGACGACGCCGACAACTCGCAGCGGGTGGTGGGGATGATCCGCGCGTGGGCTGGGTTCTTCGCGGTGAGCGTGTTGACGATCGCGAGGTAGATGCGGCGCGGCTGGTGCTGGGTCGACGACGCCGACAACTTGCAGCGGGTGGCGGGACTGATCCGCGCGTGGGCTGGGTTCTTCGCGGTGAGCGTGCTGACGATCGCGAGGCAGGTGCGGCGCGGTTGGTGCTGGTCGACGACCAGACGCGAAACTCGCAGCGGATGGTGGGGCTGATCAGCGCGTGGGCTGGGTTCTTCGCGTTGAGCGTGCTGACGATCGCGAGGTAGGTGCGGAGCGGCAAGTCCGCGGACTACGACAAGAGCCGGAAACTCGCAGTGGTAGGAGAAGAAGACCAGAGAAGTCCCTTGGATCTTCTCAATGAG
>JAACJQ010000082.1 GCA_016879935.1 Archangiaceae bacterium
TCCACCCGGGGCGCAGGAATTGCTGTCGACCCCGCGCATGCGCACGAACCTGCCGGTGAACGAGGTGGAAGTTCAGCTGAGTGACGAAGACGTCATCGTCACCACGACCGACCTCCGCGGCACCATCGTCAGCTGCTCGCCCGACTTCGTGCGCATCTCAGGCTTCTCCGAGGCCGAGCTCATCGGTCAACCACACAACATCGTGCGCCACCCCGACATGCCGGCCGAGGCGTTCGCTTCGTTGTGGAAGACGGTGCAGCAGGGCCGCACGTGGATGGCCATCATCAAGAACCGCACGAAGAGCGGAGGGTTCTATTGGGTGAAGGCCGACGTCGCGCCGCTGGTCGACCAGGGCGTCGTCACGGGCTTTCGCTCGGTTCGAACGAGGCCAACCCGCGAAGAGATCGCGGCCGCTTCGAAGCGCTACGCGAGCATGAAGGCGGGCAAGCTGAAGGGCGCCTTCGAGCCGGGCGGGGTCGTCTCGATGAAGACGCGGCTGATCGCGACGCTGGTGGGCACGGTCGTCTGTCTGACAGGCATCGTCGGCGTCGCCGCGAGCTCGGTCTCACGCATCGACGAGCGGCAGCGCGTGGCGAAGGAGCGGCGCGAGACCGAGGCCCGGTTCCTTCGCGCGCGGAACATGGCCTTCGAGCTCTACAGCATCGCGGCCGACGCGGTGATCAACGGTGGCGTCGCAGCCTCGAAGGCCGAGTTCCACGAAGCGGCGATACACAACATGAAGGAGCTCGAGGCCATCGAGGCGTCGGCTCAGGGCGTCGGGCTCTCGGAGTTCCAACAGGGCCGCCAGACGCTCACGGCGTTCACCGAGCTGGTCGAGGCGCAGCTCTACGGCAGGCTCGAGAAGAACGGCGGAAAGCTCGACGATGAAGTGCGCGCCATCGACGGCAAGGCCGACGAGCTGAAGCTGGCGTTCCGCGACCACCTCGACGCGGCGGCCGAAGCTGCCTCGGCCGAGGCCAACACGCAGGCCGCGCTGGCGAAGGCGCTCTCGGAGTCGATGGTGTTGCAGCTCTTCCTCTTCGGCGCCGCGTTCCTCGTCTTTCAGGTGGTGCTCATCGTGTTCGGCCTCATTCGGCCGCTGCTGAGCAAGCTCGCGACGGCCAGCAAGGTCGCGCAGCGCATGGCGGGCGGAGACCTCGACACGCTCTTCGAGCAGGTGCCGCAAGACGAGCTCGGCGCGCTGCTCACCCACTTCGCGACCGTGCAGTCGTCCGTGAAGGCCCTCACCGCCGACGTGTGGCAGCTCGTCACCGCTGCCATCGAGGGCCGGCTCTCGGAGCGCGCCGAGGCGAAGTATCACCGGGGCGACTTCTTCCGCATCGTCTCGGGCATGAACAAGACGCTCGACGCGGTGGTGACGCCCATCACCAGCGCCTCGGGCCTCATGGCCACCATCGCACGGGGAGAGCTGCCGCCGACCGTCGACGAGGCCTGGGCGGGTGACTTCGATCGCCTGAGGCAGAGCCTCAACACCGCCATTACGTCGGTCAACGCGCTGGTGACCGACACCCGCACGCTCTCGCTCGCCGCCGTCGAGGGCCGCCTCGAGGTTCGCGCCGACGCGAGCCGGCATCAGGGCGACTACCGGCGCATCGTCGAGGGCGTCAACCAGACCCTCGACTCCGTCATCGAGCCGCTCACCCGGGTGATGGAGGTGCTGCGGGCCATGGAGCAGGGCGACCTCTCGCGCTCCATCGACACGCCGTATCAGGGCCAGCTCGAGTCGCTGCGCAAGGCCACCAACACCACCGTCGCGCGGCTGAACCAGACCGTGCGCGAGGTCACCGAGGCCGCCACACAGCTGGCCGTCGCAGCCGACCAGGTGCGCTCCACTGCGCAGTCGTTGTCGACGGCCGCCACCGAGCAGGCGAGCTCGGTCGAAGAGACGAGCGCGAGCGTCACCGAGATGGCCTCGAGCATCGCGCAGAACGCCGACAACGCGAAGCTGACCGCCGGCCGGGCCGAGAAGGCGGCGAGTGAAGCCGGCGACGGTGGCGCCGCAGTGAAGGAGGCCGTCGAGTCGACGAAGCAGATCGCCACGCGCATCGGCATCATCGACGACATCGCGTACCAGACGAACATGCTCGCCCTGAACGCCGCCATCGAGGCTGCGCGCGCGGGCGAACATGGGCGCGGCTTCGCCGTCGTCGCCGCCGAGGTGCGCAAGCTGGCCGAACGGTCGCAGGTCTCGGCGCAGGAGATTGGAACGCTCGCCGCCACCACGGTGAAGAACGCCGAGCGCGCGGGCACCCTCATCAGCCAGGTGGTGCCCACCATCACCCAGACCTCCGAGCTCGTCGCCGAGATTGCTGCTGCCTCACGCGAGCAGTCGGGCGGAGTCGGGCAGATCAACAGCGCGATGGACCAGATGAACAAGACGACCCAGCAGAACGCGGCCGCGAGCGAAGAGCTGTCGGCGACGGCCGAGAAGATGGCGGGCTACGGGGCGAAGCTGCAGGCGCTGCTCGCGTTCTTCCACGGCACGCAGACCGCCGCGCCGCGCGTCGCGAACGACTTCACCGAGCGTGTCGTGGCGCCACCGCGCGCCACCGGCCCGCAGAACTCGCAGTTCGTGCCCTTCTGAGCGGAGCCCGTCATGGACCTCACCGCCGCTCCCAGGCCTCACCTGTGGTTTCAGCTCGGTGGCGAGGCGTACGCCGTCGAGGTCTCGGCCGTGCGGGAGATCATCGAGTACCACGGCTCGACCGAGGTGCCGCTCATGCCGCCGCACCTCAAGGGCGTCATCAACCTGCGCGGCCGCGTGGTGCCCGTCGTCGACCTCTCGTCGCGGTTCGGCCGCGGCGCCACCGAGGTGACCCGCCGCACCAGCGTCGTCATTCTCGAGCGGCACCACGCGACGCTCGGCTTGCAGGCCATCGGCGTGCTCGTCAGCGCCGTCACCGAGGTCATCGAGCTCACGGAGTCGCAGATCGAACGCCCACCCGCGTTCGGTGCCGCCATTCGCGAGCGCTTCATCGCCGGCATCGCGCGGCACGCGTCGCGCCTCATCGTCATGCTCGACCTCGCCGAGGTGCTGGCGTTCGACGAGCTCGCCGCTCTGGGAACGAAGGCCGCGTGAAGGAGGCCGCCATGCTGAAGGTCGACGTCGATGGTTCCCTGCTGCGCCTCGAGGGCCGGCTCGACGTGCGCTCGGTGATGCACGCGCACCAGACCCTGCAGCAGCTCGGCGCGAGCCCGGGCCGACTCGACGCGAGGGGCCTCGAGGGGCTCGACACCGCCGGCGCGCAATGGCTCTTCGTGCTCGCGCGCAGACACGGCGGCTCGTTCGAGATTCTCAACGCGTCGAAGCCCGTGGTCGCGACGTTGACGGCGGCCGGGTTCGAGCGCTGGGTGGTGCGATGAGCGGCCACGGCGTCTTCATCGAAGAGGCCAGGGAGCTGCTCGCGCGCATGGAGTCGTCGCTCCAGGGCTTCGGCGACGCGAGCGACCCGCAGGAGGTGCTGCACGAGGTCTTCCGCGCCGCGCACACGCTCAAGGGGGCTGCCGGCGTGTTCGGCTTCGACGCCATCGTGCAGTTCGCACACGGCGCCGAGGCGTTGCTCGACAAGGCGCGCGACGGCGTGGTGCAGCTCGGCACCGTCGAGATCGAGACGCTCCTCGCTGCGCACGACGAGCTGGTGCGGCTGGTCGAGGCCGTCGAGGCGGGCGCCGAGGTGCTCGAGGGTGATGGCGCGCTCGCCCAACGGCTCCTCGAGCTCTCGGAGGGCCGCGCGCGCAAAGCGAAGAAGGCGAAGGCCCCGAAGAAGAAGGCGCCACCGACGCAGCGACGGCTGGTCGAGGTGCGCTTCGGCGCGCCCGTCATGAAGGAGGGCTTCGACCCGCTCGACTTCCTCCACTGCCTCGAGCAGTGCGGCCGCAACGCCACCCGCGTCTGCGACTGGAGCGCCGTACCACCCGACGCGACCTACGACCCCGAGCAGTGTTTCCTGCGCGCGACCGTCGAGCTCGACACCGAGGCCTCCGACGAGGTGCTGCGCTCGGTGTTCGACTTCATTCTCGACAGCACCACCGTCACCATCGGTGCGCCGCCGGCGAAGGCCGCAGAGCCCGAGAAGCCGAAGCAGAAGGAAGAGGCGCCGGCCGAGAAGCTGGTGAAGGTGCCGGCCACGCGCCTCGACATGCTCATCGACCTCGTGGGCGAGCTCGTCATCGCCTCGGCCGCGAGTGAAGCAGCCACCACCCGCGCCGACGCGCTGGCCGCCAGAGAAGCGCAGGCCACCGTCACGCACCTCGTCTCGACGATTCGCGACACGGCGCTCTCGCTGCGCATGGTGCCCATCGGCGAGACGTTCTCTCGGTTCCACCGCCTCGTGCGTGACGTCTCGAAGCAGCTCTCGAAGGACATCGCCCTCGAGGTGAAGGGCGCAGAGACCGAGCTCGACAAGTCCATCGTCGAGCGCCTCGTCGACCCGCTCACGCACATCGTGCGCAACTCGCTCGACCACGGCGTCGAGACGCCAGACGCGCGCGTCGCCGCTGGAAAGCCCGCGAAGGCCACCTTGACGCTCTCGGCGTTTCACGAAGGCGGCAGCATCGTCGTCGACGTGCGCGACGACGGCCGTGGCCTCGACCGGCCCCGCATTCTCAGGAAGGCCATCGAGAAGCGCCTCGTCCCCTCCGACGTGCAACTGAGCGACGAGGCCATCGACGAGCTCATCTTCGTGCCCGGCTTCAGCTCGGTCGACCAGGTGAGCGAGCTCTCGGGCCGCGGCGTGGGGATGGACGTGGTGCGCCGCTCCATCGAAGACCTGCGCGGCACGGTGCAGGTGCTGTCGACGACGGGCAAGGGCCTGACGGTTCGGCTGCGCGTGCCGCTGACGCTGGCCATCATCGACGGCTTTCAGGTCGGCGTCGGCACCCGCACGTGGGTGGTGCCGCTCAAGGTGGTGCACGAGTGCGTCGACCTGCCCGTGGTGCTCGAGAGCGAGCTGCATCACCGCCTCGACCTGCGCGGCGAGGTCGTGCCGTTCGTGCGGCTGCGCGACTTCTTCTCGGTCTCGGGTGAACGCCCATCGCGCGAGTGCGTGGTCGTCGTAGAGGACGGAGGGCGTCGCGTCGGGCTCGTCGTCGACCGGCTGCTCGGCGCCTCTCAGGCCGTCATCAAGCCGCTGGGCCCCCTCTTCCAGAACATGGAGGGCATCGGGGGCGCCACCCTGCTGGGCACCGGAGAGGTGGGCTTCGTGGTCGACGTCGCGCAGGTGGTGCGGCGCGCGACGTCACTGGCGCACCGGGTGTCGGCGTGAGCCTCGACACCCTCGAGCGCGCGGACTTCGTCTGGCTCACGGCGCTGTTCGAGGCACGCACGGGCATTCGGCTCGGCTTCGAGAAGCACACGATGGTGGTGGGCCGGCTGCTGCCGAGAGTGCGCGCCCGAAAGCTCGAGAGCCTCGGCGAGTACCTGCAGCTGCTCCGCGCGCCACACGAAGAGGCCGAGCGCGAGCTGCTCGTCGACCAGCTCACCACGCACGAGACGTCGTTCTTCCGCGAGCCGAAACACTTCGAGGTGCTCGACGCGTGGGCCCGCAGCGTGAAGCCCTCGGGGGCTCCGCTGCGCATCTGGAGCGCGGCCTGCTCCTCGGGTGAAGAGGCCGCCACCATCGCCATGGTGCTCGAGCAGGTGGCCCCGCCAGGCGGCTACGAGGTGGTGGGCACCGACGTCGCGCCCGAGGTGGTGCGAAGGGCCCAGCGGTGCGTCTACCCGCTCGAGCGCACCACGGGCCTCTCGCAGGCGTTGCTGCAGCGGTTCTGTCTGCGCGGCGAAGGTGAAGCTCGAGGCACCTTCTGTCTGAAGGACTCGCTGGCGAAGCGGCTGTCGTTTCGGGTCGGCAACCTGCTCGAGCCGCAGCCGGCGCTCGGCCAGTTCGACGTCGTCTTCCTGCGAAACGTGCTCATCTATTTCGACGACGAGCGCCGCCGCCGCATCGTGGCCAACGTGCTCGAGCGGCTGAAGCCGGGCGGGCTGCTGTTGCCAGGGCACGCCGAGGTGGTGCGTGACTGCTCCGACGCCCTCGAGCCGCTGGGCCCGGCTGCCTTTCGCTTCGTGCCTGCGGCGTCGAGGGCCGCGTGAAGCGGGTGCTGGTCGTCGACGACAGCGCCGTCATTCGAGAGCGGTTTCGCGAGCTGCTCGCGGGCAGTGACGAGTTCGTCGTCGACGTCGCGGCCGATGGCGTGTTCGCGCTCTCGCACATGGAGCGGTGCTGGCCCGACGTGCTGGTGCTCGACCTCGAGATGCCGAGGATGGATGGGTTCAGCCTGCTCTCGAAGGTGATGAAGGAGCGCCCGACGCCGGCGGTGGTCTGCAGCGCGTTGACCGACAAGGGCGCCGAGGCGACGGTGCGGGCGCTCGCGGCTGGCGCGGTGGGCGTGTTCCCCAAACAGCAGCTGCGCGCGAAGGACGGCTCGGGCAACGCCGAGGGCGACTTCCTTCGCATGGTGCGCGAGGCCTCGCGGTCGCGGGTCTCCAACGCCGTGCGGCCGCCACCGCCGCCCTCGAAGTTCGTCACCACCGGCGCCGAGCTGCGGCCGGCCGTCATCGCCATCGGCTCCTCGACCGGCGGGCCACAGACCGTGGAGCACCTCCTGGTGGGGTTGCCTCCGACGACGCCGGGCATCGTCATCACGCAGCACATGCCCTCGCCGTTCACGACCGCGTTCGCGCAGCGGCTCGACACGGTGTGCGAGCTGACGGTGAGAGAAGCGAAGGGCGGAGAGCTGGTCGCGCCCGGGCTCGTCTTCATCGCCCCCGGCGGCAGACACCTGGTGCTCAAACACGAGCCGCGCGGGCTGGTGACGCAGGTGCTCGACGCGCCGCCCGTCAACCGCCACAGGCCGAGCGTCGACGTGCTCTTCCGCTCCATCGCGAAGCTGGGCACCGAGGTGGTGGCGATGCTGCTCACCGGCATGGGTGACGACGGCGCGCGCGGGCTGCTCGAGCTGCGGCAGGCGGGCGCGCGAACCTTCGCGCAGAACGAGGCGACGTGTGTCGTCTACGGCATGCCGAAAGAGGCCGTCGCGCTCGGCGCCGCGAGCCCGACCTCGCTCGACGAGCTGCGCGCCCTGTTGCTGCGTTGCAAGCGCTCGCCCTGAGCCCGAGACCCCGAATCGCCGCGAAGGTTTGCCGTCGACCGCTCCCGCGCCGCGGCGGCGAGCGCTACGTCGAGCGCCATGTCGCGCGTCTTCTTCACCTGCTGCCTGTTCGCTGCGCCCGCGTTCGCCGAGCCCGTCGCCTTCCCCACGTTGACCGACGCCGAGAAGCAGAAGCTCGAGCGGCGCGGCGTGGTGATTCACGACCTCGAGCCGACTGGAGGCCGCGGGGTCTCGGCCGAGGCCATGGCGCTCCTCGACGCCTCGACGAGCGAGGTCTGGCCGCTGCTGCGCGACTGCGAGCACTTCTCGCAGTTCATGCCCAACACGAAGGCCAGCGCGCGCAAGGTCGAGAACGGCGAGTCGCTCTGCTTCGACGAGATTGGCCTGCCCTTTCCACTGCCGAACCTGTGGGCCGACACGCGCTCCGAGGTTCGTGAAGAGCCGGCCGGCCACTTCGTGCGCTCGTGGTCGCTGGTGCGCGGCAACTACCGGCGCAACCGCGGCGCGTGGAAGGCGCTGCCCTGGGGCGCCGAGGGCAAGCAGTCGCTCGTCGTGTACCTCATCGACTCCGACCCCGAGATGATCATCCCCGACCCGCTGCTGCGCGCCGCGCAGACAGGCTCGCTGCCCGACGTCTTCAAGGCGCTGCGCAAACGGTTGGCCACGGTGCGCGCCGCCGAACGATGAGCCTCGTCGCTGGCCAGCGAATCGGCCATCGTCGCCCGCATGAACCTGCACCAACTGCTGGTCGCGCTGGTCGAGAAGAAGGCCGAGTCGCTGCACCTCACCACCGGCTCCCCGCCGCAGCTGAAGCTCGGTGACGACTGGGGGCCGCTGAAGACGCCGCCGCTCACGCCCAACGAGACGAAGGAGCTCTTGTACTGCGTGCTCACCGACGCCCAGAAAGACGCCTTCGAGCACGACGGGGTGCTGCACTTCTCGTTCGGCGTGAAGGAGCTCTCCCGCTTTCTCGCGCTCGGGTACGGCCAGCGTGGCGCGTGCGCTGCGACGTTCTGGCCCATTCCATTCCGCCTGGCCGAGCCGCCCGCGTGGGTGGCGAACACGGTGTCGATGCTGTCGCCCGGGTCGGGTCTCGTGCTCGTGGCGGGGCCGAAGCGGCCTGCCGTGTCGACGGTGCTCGCGTGGTGGGTCGACCAGCTCAACCGAACGCGCCTCGGCCACGTGGTGAGCGTCGAGCAGCCCATCACGTTCCTGCACCCGCACAAGCAGTGCATGGTCGACCAGGTCGAGGTGCCGGCCGACGCGCGGCGCGAGCAGGTGCCGGCGCTCACCCGGGCCTCGGGCGCCGACGTGCTCTGTTTCGACGTCGACGACGGCCTGCCGCTCGCGGTCCAGGCGCTCCACCACGGAGCGTTGGTCTGCTGCGGCCTTCGGGTGCCGACGCTCGAAGCGGCGACAGGCCTGGTGAAAGAGCTGGTGCCGTCGCACCTCTCGTCGCTCGTTCGCGGGCTGGTGTTCCTCGACGGTGCGGGCGAGGCGACCGTGCTCGACGGCGCCGCCCTGCGTTGAGTCAGTGCCGGGACTGGTCGTCGAAATAGTCGGACAGCAACCTCGCGACCAGCTTGCGCGCCCGGTGGTCCCTCGGGGCGAGCTCCATGAACCGCAGGTAGTGTCTGCGCGCCGTGGGAATGTCTCGAAGCAGACCCGCGGCTTTTCCAGCCATCAGCAGACAGTCGACGTTCTCGTCGCCTTCACGAACGCACCGCTCGGCCTTGTCGAGCGCGGTGCGGGGGTCAGCCTTCAGCGCGGCCTGGGCTTCGGCGAGCAACCGGCGCTGCTCTTCGAGGCTGAGCACGCGCGGCGCGACCGGCTCGCTCGGCGGAGCGGGCAGCGGCTGCTGCACCACGCGCCTCGGCGGCGCCAGGGGCACCGGCGGGGGAGGCTGCACGACGGGCGTCTCGGCCTCGAGCGAACCGAGGCCCACTGCCGCGACCACCACCACGACGAGCGCGGCGAAGGCGGCCAGCGCGACCTGGGTCGAGCGTGAGGGCGGTGGCTCCCGCAGCGTCTGCGAGAGCTCCTCGAGCGAGTGCACCACGCGCTCCATCGTCTGCGGGCGGTCGGCGGCGCGCTTCTGCAGCATGCCCATCACGAGCTCGACGAGCGCGGGTGGTGTCGACGCGGGCAGCGGCGGCGGCGGCGCTTCGACCTGCTGGAGCATCACCAGGTGCACCGTCTCGCCCGTGAAGGTCTGCTCGCCGGTGAGCAGTTCGTGCAGCACGAGCCCGAGCGCGTAGATGTCACTGCGCGCGTCGACGCCTGCACCACGCGCTTGTTCGGGGGCCATGTAGGCCGGCGTTCCGACGACGCGGCCGACGCTCGTGTTGCTGGTGCGCTCGTCGTTCGCCTGAACCCGCGCGACGCCGAAGTCGAGCACCTTCACGACGCCGGTCGTGCCCGCGCGGTCGACGAGCATGACGTTGTCGGGCTTGAGGTCGCGATGAACGATGCCGTGCGCGTGCGCCGCTGCCAGGGCGCGGGCGATCTGCAGCCCGAGCTCGACCGTTCGTGCGGCCGTCTGTGGCCCCTCGTCGGCCAGCAGGTTGGTGAGCGTGCGCCCTGCGAGCAGCTCCATCACGAAGTACACGACGCCCTCGGGGGTCTGCCCGAGATCCGACACGTCGATGATGTTCGGGTGCCCGATGCGGCTCGCGGCCATCGCTTCGAGCTTGAAGCGCTCGACGAGCTCGGCGTTGGCGTCGAGCCCCGAGAGCATCACCTTCAGCGCGAACGGCTTTCGCAGCGAGACGTGCTCGACCTTGAACACCTCGCCCATGCCGCCCGCCGCGAGCGACGAGAGCACCCGGTAGCGGCCGTCGATGACGTCACCGACGTCGAAGCGGTCGGCCCAGGCCTCGGTGGGTCCCGTGGCGCGCGCGCGAGTGCGCCGCTGTGGAATGTGGGTGTCGTCGAGCCCCATCGGCCAGAGGCGCTCGATAGCACGTCGCGCTCGCCACGAGACGAGCCCGCCCAACACGACAGACGTGAACGAACGCGCTGCGGTAGGGTGCGCGACTCCACGAGGGAGGGTGTGGTGACCATCGCGCTGTACCCATCGATGAGCGACGCCTCTCACGTGCGCGTGTGGCTCGGCGTCACCGGGCAGGCCGTCGCGCCGACGCCGACCTGGGCGTTCGCGCCCGTGAGCGGGGCAGGGCAGGCGAGCGCGCCCGCCGTCGTGCGGCCGCTCTCACCCGTTCGTGGTGCGATTCCACCGTCGAGCGGCTCGGCGCGCACCTTCAGCGGGCTCTTCGAGTTTCCCGTGCCCGCAGCGAACGGCGTCGACCGGCCCGCGTACCGCGTCACCGTCACCGTCGGAAAGGAGTCGGCCTCGCTCGTCACGCGCCCGCTGCCGAACGACTTCGAGCCGGGAATGACGGGTGGCTTCACGCTGCTGCTCGCGAGCTGCTACTGCCGTGACGAAGACGACGGCGCGCTCGGCCGCACCGCTCGCTTCGTCGCCAACAAGTTTCGCCCCGACGCGACGTTGTTGATGGGCGATCAGGTGTACCTCGACATTCCGACGCTGCAGAACTTCCCCGACCAGAACCCCGCGCTGCTCGACCTGCTCGAGGCGAACTACACGAAGAACTGGCTGCCCGACGGCCGCCGCGAGTTCTCCTTCGCCGACCTGCTGAAGGTGGCACCCACCCTCGCGCTGCCCGACGACCACGAGTACTGGAACAACGCGCCGCACCCGTCGCCGTTCATTCAGAACTCGTGGACCAACGCGGGTCGACTCTTGTGGGGCCGCAACGCCGCGGCGCTGTACGACGGCTTTCAGAACGTCACCAACACGCCGGGCATGCCGTACGCGACCGTCGACGTGGGGCCGCTCTCGCTCTTTGCTGCCAACGGCCGCACCTCCCGTCAGGAAGACCGCTCGGCCAGCTTCGCGCCCGGCACGCTGACGGCGCTGATGGGCTGGGCCGACTCGTTCTCGTCGACGCCGAAGTTCCCCGCCTTTCTCACCGGCCAGTCGATGCTCGACCTGCCGAGCACAAAGCTCTCGGGCGCCGCCGCCGACTACATGCAGTCGAACTACGGCGACTACCCGAAGGTGATGAACCGCCTCGACCTGCTCGCGAAGCAGGCCGCCGACGTGCTGTTGCTCACGGGAGACGTGCACTGGGGCCGCGTCGCCGAGCTCACGCCCACCGCGTCACTCGGCACCCAGACGCGACTGTACGAAGTCATCTCGTCGCCCTCGACGCTCGTCACCACCGTCGGCGCCGACGCCCTCGCGCGCGCGAAGAACTGGCTGTCGGGCAGCAAAGACCCGTGGCCGCGCCACTCCGACACGCCCGAGGTGCCAGCGCTGCTCCGCTTGCCCGGCTCGTCGTACGGCGCGCGCACGCTGTTTCCGCACAAGGGCGATCAGCTCTGCGTGCTGCGCTTCACCCGCGCTCCCAACGCCCTCGACGTGACGGCGCACTACGTCGAGGTGGGCTCCATGCGCGTCGCCACCGCCCCCACCTTTCGCATGCGAAGGAGAACGCCATGACGATGCAGGCCTCGACCTCGAAGAAGCCGAACCCGCAGGTAGAGAAGGTCTCGCGCAGGCCGCGTGAAGACAACCTGAAGTGGTTCGAGCGCACGTGGGGTGACGACGCGGAGCGCACTCGGCTGGTGTTGTTCGGCGGCACCGGGCCCATCGACTTCAGGCTGCGCGCGGCACAGGCCATCGTTCGGCACGACTTCACGCCCAGTCACTGGAGCCACGTCGCGCTCGCAGGCCCCCGTGCGAAGGCGATGAAGGACACGAAGTTGGTCGAGATCTCGCTCTCGCCGAGCGGTGGCTTCGGGCACCCTCCCGAGACGAACGCGCTGCAGAGCGGAAAGCTCGGGCGCTACGCCGACGAGGGCCTGTTCCCCAACGTGGCCCTCTTCTCCATCTCGGTGCCGTGGAGCGAAGTCGTCGAGGCGTTGCCGCGCATTCAGAAGCAGCGCTCCGCCATCGACCTCGTCGAGCTCACGCTGACGTGGCTCGCGCACGCGTGGGGCGTCGGGCCCGCGACCAACCCGCTGCAGGACCAGCAGGGCATTCCCGCGGCCGCTGCCGCCGAGGCGTTGCTCAACGCGTGCGGGTTCGACCTCTCGCCGGGCCTCACCAGCCGAGCTTCGAGTCCCGAGGCCATCTGGCAGGGCTCGCGCTGGTGGTGGGAGTACCCGGGCCGTGAAGCGGCGACGCGTGACGTGAAGGGCTCGTTCGACGTCGGCCACGTGCTCGGCCAGGGCCCGAAGCCGGTGAAGTGATCAGACGATGACGGACGCGGAAGCTCCGCGAACTCGTTTGATTCTGCAGGGCGAATTCCCGGCGAGGCTGGAGTCGCGGGTCGTGTTCGACCCCTGTGGGGTGCGGCCAGGCGTGACGATGAACAGATCGGATGTCTGCCCACTCGCCAGGAGATCCGCGTCTTGCGGAGCTGCAGTCGTGGCTCGATGCGGCCGAGGCCGAGAACGAGACGCTCAAGGCGAAGGTGGCCGAACTCGAGAAGTCGCCGCCCGCAAAGATCGGAGGGAACTCGGAGCTCCAGCAGTGGCTCGATGCGGCCGAGGCCGAGAACGAGAAGCTGAAAGCGAAGCTCGCTGAGCTCGAGAAGGCGCCGCCCGCGAAGAGTGGTGGGAACTCGGAGCTCCAGCAGTGGCTCGATGCGGCCGAGGCCGAGAACGAGAAGCTGAAGGAGAAGCTCGCGCAGCTCGAGAAGGCGCCGCCCGCGAAGAGCGGAGGGAACTCCGAGCTCCAGCAGTGGCTCGACGCGGCCGCGGCCGAGAACGAGAAGCTGAAGGAGAAGCTGGCCGAACTCGAGAAGTCACCGCCCGCGAAGAGTGGTGGGAACTCCGAGCTCCAGCAGTGGCTCGATGCGGCCGAGGCCGAGAACGAAAAGCTGAAGGAGCAGCTCGCGCAGCTCGAGAAGGGCGGTGGCGGTGGTGGCAACGCCTCCGAGCTCGAGCAGAAGCTCCACGAATCAGAGGAGCACGCCGAAGCGCTGCGTCGCGAAGTCGCCGAGCTCAAGTGCATCGTCGCGGCGGAAGAGAGCGAGCTGAAGGAGCTTCAACTCCACGCCCCGGCGCAGCACGCACACGCTGACGACGCCAAGACCGCCGAGCTGCAGTCGTGGCTCGACGCGGCCGAGAAAGAGAACGAAGCCCTCCGCGCGAAGCTCGAAGCAGGAGGAGGCGGAAGTGGTGGTGGCGACGAAGCGCTGCAGCAGCGTCTCGCCGAAGCCGAGGCGCAGAACGAAGCGCTCAAGCGCGAGGTCGTCGAGCTGAAGTGCGTCGTCGCGGCCGAAGAGAGCGAGCTGAACGAGCTGCACCTGCATCAAGGCGCGCCAACCCACGCTCCCGCCGCCGGTGGTGATGCGAGGGCCGCCGAGCTGCAGTCGTGGCTCGACGCGGCCGAGCAGGAGAACGTGCGCCTGCGCGCCGAGCTCGCAAAGTCGAAGCCCGAGACCGTCGGCACCGGCAGCGCCGAAGAGGAGTACCTGCGCGAGCGCTTGTCCGAGGTCGAGGCCGCGCTGCACTCGATGAAGGGGCTCAACGCCCGCTTCGCCGAGCAGATCGAAACGTCGTCGAAGCGCGACATCGAACGCCTGAAGGTCGAGCTCGCCGCTGCGAAGTCGAAGGGCGACCCTACGAAGCTGCACCAGCTCGAAGAGGCGCTCGAGCTCGCGCAGGAGTCCGTCGCGACCTTGACCGCTGAGCGCACCGCCGCCATCGAACAGGTGCGCCGCTACGTGGGCAGCGACGAGTCGTCGGAGGGCGACAAGAAGCACGCCGCCGAGCTCGCGAAGAAGGACAAGCGCATCACCGACCTCGAGGCCGAGGTGATGGGCCAGGCCGAAGACCTGCACGGCTTTCGTCAGCGCATCAACGCCTGGGAGACCCGCGACGCCGAGATGCAGCAGCAGATCGACGACTTGCGAAAACGTGCGTGCGACGCCGAAGCGAAGGCCGCCGAGACGCAGGGCACGCTCGAGCGCACCGAAGCGCGTGAAGCCGAGAAGGACGCACGCCTCGCCGAGCTCGAGCGCAAGAACGGTGAGAACGATCGCTGGCTCGCCCAGGCCGAGCTCGACAACGCCGCACTCCAGAAAGACCTCGACGCGCTCAGGCTCGAGAAGGCCCTGACGGGACGGCCTGCCGAACCCGGCACCACCCAGCCGCGTAGCGACCAGGAGCCACCGATCCCGCCCGCCCGCGCCGTCGTCGAGGGCTTCGACGAGTCGGCCATGATTCGGGTGCTGAAGCTCGAGCGGCAGCTCGAGGCCGAGCGCGAGGCCGCGTCTGCGTTGCGGCGCTTCGCCGACGTCTCGGAGCGCGCGCTGGCCAAGGCGAAAGACGAGCTCGAGCTCGCGCACGCACGCCTGAAGGACCTCAAGCACCGGCTGGGAGACTCCGACGCCGAAGCGGGTGAGGCGCTCGACCGGCTCTACGGCACGCAGAAGGAGCTCGACGCGCTGCGAGCCGAGCTCTCCCGGGCGCTCCACGACTCCGCAGGGGTGCCGGAGTCGGCCGATGACGCGATCGTCGAAGAGCACGAGGTGAAGGCCGCGGTGGCCGGCCCGCTCTCGGCGATGGAGCAGCTCGGCGAAGACCAGGCGAAGGCCGCGAAGGAGGCGACCGACGCGCTGCTCGCCGAACAGAAGGCGCGCGACGCGTTGCTCGGCGACCTGAACTGGCTCAAGGCCGAGGTCGAGAAGCTGTCGAACGTGCGCGAAGACCTGCGCCACCGCATCGCCGCGATGGTGAAGCGTGAGCTCGACCGCAAGGCCCAGCTCGCCCGCCTGCTCGCGAAGCTCCGTGAGAACGAGGTGACGTCGGCCACGCGACTGTCGGCCGTGCGCAGGCTCCAGGCCGCCGTCGAGCTCTCGCAGCGCATGGCCGTGAAGGTGCAGACCGTCTACTTCCAGAAGCAGATCGGCAGCCTCGCGAAGCAGCTCGAGAAGGAGAAGAAGGCGAAGCTGAGCGTGGTGAAGAAGCCCGCGGCGTGAACCGCGCGGCTCACAGCGTCATGAACGAGCCTCCGATGAGCTGCATGCCGCCGTCGCACGAGTACACCGAGCCGGTCACGTAGCTCGCCGCCTCCGACGCGAGGAAGAGGGCGACGTTCGCGATGTCGTCCTTCGTGCCGAAGCGCTGGAGCGGCACCCGCTGCTCCACCTTCGCCTTCGTCTCGGCGTCACCTGCGAGCCGCGTCATGCCTTCGGTCTCGTCGATGGGCCCGGGCGAGATGGAGTTCACCCGCACGCCCGCGCCGCCCCACTCCATGGCCAGCGTTCGCGTCAGCATGTCGACGCCCGCCTTCGCCGCGCAGACGTGCGACTGCATCGGGTAGGGCACCGACGCCTGGGGCGCCGAGATGTTGATGACGCTCGCGCCCGGCGTGCGGAACTTCTCGAAGGCCGCGCGGCACGCGTTGAAGGTGCCCAGCACGTCGATGTCGAGCACCGCCTTGAAGCCGTTCGACGACATCGCCATCGCGGGGGCGGGGAAGTTGCCGGCCGCGCCACACACCAGCACGTCGAGCGGGCCGAACGCTTCGACCGCCTTCGTCATCGCGGCATCGATGGCGGCGTACTCGCGCACGTCGGCCGAGAAGCCCTGCGCGGTGGTGCCCTGGCCTTTGAGCAGCGTCAGCGCCGCGTCGAGCTTCTCCTGCTTGCGCGCGAGAATGGAGACCTTCGCGCCTGCTTTGCCGAACGCCTCGGCGATGCGCAGGTTGATGCCGCTCGAGCCACCGGTGACGAAGACGTGGCGGCCGGTGAAGAGTCCATCGCGAAAGATGCCGGGCATGCGGGCTCCAGGGTGAAGACGAGAACGCCCGCCGACGAACGGGTCGTGGGCGGGCGTGCACCAGATAGGAGCTTCGAGCGCGCGGGGCTACTTCTTCGCGACGACGGCGGCCACCGGGGCCTTCGCGGTGGGCTTGGCGCCCTGCAGGAAGAGCTGCAGCGTCGCCTTCAGCATCGTCTCGAGCGGCGTGTGCGGCGCGTGGCCCCACGCCATGAGGCCCACGAAGATCTCCGAGAGGAAGAGGTCCGACAGCACGTCGGGCGCCAGAATCGACGAGAGCTCTCCGCGCGCGGCGAGGTCCTTGAACCGCTGCGCCATCAGGTGACGAACCGGGCCGCCGGCCTCACGGTCGTCGAGCACCGCGGTGTGCCGAATCGAGACCGTCATGGCGTCGACGAGCAGCGCCGCCTCTTTCTGCCAGACCGCCGCCATCGACTCGACGGCCGCGGTGAGCAGCTGCTCGAGCGTCGTGCTCGCCGGCAGCTCGGTGATGAGCTTCGCGGTCGGCACTTCTGACTCGGCGAGGAAGTCGAGGAGCACGTGCTCCTTCGTCGGGAAGTGGAAGTAGAAGGCGGCGCGGCTGACCTCGGCCTTCTGGGCGATGTCGTCGATGCGGCAGCCCTGCACTCCATCACGGCGGAACACGTCGAGCGCGGCCAGGTAGAGGCGACGGCGCGTCTCTTCTCGTTGACGGTCTCTCATGCGCGGCACAGTACACAGTCCATGTGCACCCTGATCGTCTCCTTTCGTGAACATGACGGGTTCCCGGTTCTGGTGGCCGCGAACCGTGACGAATCGCTGACGCGCCCCGCGCGCGGACCGTTTAGATGGGAGGGTTTGCCCTTCGTGGCACCGCGTGACGAGCAGGCGGGCGGCACGTGGCTGGGCCTCACGACAGGCGGCATGTTCGTCGGCGTCACCAACCGCTTCATGGCGCCCAAACACGACGAGCGGGAGTCGCGCGGCACGCTCGTCGTCGAGGCCTTGAAGGCGCGCGACGCGAAGTCACTGCACCTGCAGCTGTCGACGTTGTCGGCGCAGCGCTTCAACGCGTTTCATCTGCTGTACGCCGACGCGACCGATGCGTTCGTCACGTGGAGCGACGGAGACACGGTTCGGCAGCAGACGCTCTCGCCGGGCCTGCACGTGGTGACCGAGCGCAGCCTGGGCGGAGACGATCGCGCGCGCACCTCACTCATTCGCGAGCGCTGGCCGACGGTGAGCCCGGGCGGAGCGTTGCCCACGCCCGAGGCGTTGCAGCAGTTGCTCGGTTCGACGCGGCCCGATGACCCGCTGGGCGGCGTCACCGTCGAGGCGCCGGCGTGGAACTACGGTACGCGCTCGTCGATGGTGCTCCTGCGGGCGAACGAGCTGTCGCGATCACGCTTCTTCTGGGCCGACGGCCGGCCCGACCGCACGCCGTTCGTCGAGCGACCCGAGCTCATCGCGGCGCTGACGTGACGCGCCGTCTTCGCGAGCAGGGCTACTGGCAGACGCGGCAGAGCGCGGTGCACGTCTCGGCGCCGCAGACGTCGGCCTCGGGGTCGCAGCAGCTCGCCCCCGCGTTCGCGCCTCCGACGCACGTGCAGCGCTGACCGAACGGCCGCGTCGGGTTGCAGTCGTAGTTCGACGAGCAGCTCTGCTGGTTCGCGCAGACACCGCCCACGCACGAGGCCGTCCCGCAACACGGCGTCGAGGTGCAGCTCTGGCCCAGGTTCGCGCACGACGAGGCCGCGGTGCACACGCCGCCATTGCACGAGAGTGAGCCGCAGCACGGGCTCGTCGAGCTGCAGACTTCGCCGGCGGCGCGGCAGGTCGGCGCGCTCGCGCAGGTTCCCGAGGTCGAGCAGGTGAGCCCGTTGCAGCACAGGTTCGTCGCCGAGCACGGCAGCCCCGCGCCGCGGCAGCCACTCACCGTTCCGCACGTACCGCCGTTGCACGAGAGCCCGGAGCAACACGGGCTGGTTCCACTGCAGGTCTGCCCGGTGATGCGGCAGCTGACGCCGTAGAGGCACGTGCCGCTCAGACACTGCAGCCCGAGGCTGGTGCAGCACGGGGTGGCTCCGCAGCTCGAGTAGAGCAGGCCGCAGTTCGTCTGGGGCACGGCGCACACGAAGTTGGCGTCGCAGATGTCACCCGAGCAGCAATCGGAGCTGTCGAAGCAACCCTGGCCGCGCGGCACGCAGCTCGCCGTTCCCGTACGGCACAGGCCGCTCTGACACGACAGGCCCGCGCAGCAGCCGCCGTTCGTTCCACCGCCGGGGCAGAGATCGCCGTCTCCGCCGCAGCTGATGGCGTAGCAGCGCGAGTTGCGACACCAGGCGTCACTGCCGCAGCACGAGAACGAGCTGGTGCAGGTGTTGAAGAGCCGGGTGCACGATGCGCCACCGGTCTGGCAGTAGCCCCCGAGACACGAGAGGCCGATGCCACAGTCGGTCGTGGCGCCGCACGGCGAACCTTCGACACCGCGGGTGGCGCTGCACCGGCCACCGAGATTGGTGTTCGGGCCTGCGCAGTAGGGGGCTGCCGCGCAGCAGTCTGCCGCCGTGGAGCATGGCGCGCCCGCGGCCTGGCACCCGGTGGGACGGCAGTGGCCAGACGAACACGTCAGGCCGACGCAGCACGGTGACTGTGCGGAGCACGTCGAGTTGAGACTGCCGCAGACGTTGAGCGGCGCCTGACAACGAGAGGACGCGCACGAGAGGCCGGAGCAACAGGAGCCGACGCCTCCGTCGCAGGCGTTTCCTGCTCCGCCACAGGTCGTCGGCGCCTTGCAGTGGCCGCTCGCGCAGACGAGCCCGCTGCAGCACGACGTGCCCGCTCCACAGGTCGCGCTCAGCGGAGCGCAGGCACTGCCACCGGCTGCACCACCAGCGGCCGAGCCTCCGGCGCTGGCGAATCCACCGGCGATTGCGGAGCCACCAGCGACCGCGGATCCACCAGCGAACGCCGAGCCACCAGCGATCGCCGAGCCGCCAGCGACCGCGGATCCACCAGCGAACGCCGAGCCACCAGCGATCGCGGATCCACCAGCGA
>JAACJQ010000083.1 GCA_016879935.1 Archangiaceae bacterium
ACGGCGAGCGCAGGTGGAACGGCGAGCGCAGGTGGAGTCGCGGGTGGTGCGGCGCGGGCTGGCGGGAGCGCGGCGGGCGGCTCGGCGGCGGACGCCGGAGTCAGCATCGTGCGGTTCATCGCGGTCGGCGACACGGGCAAGGGCAACGCCGGGCAGAACGCGGTCGGTCAGGCCATGGGCACCATCTGCGCCCAGCGCGGCTGCGACTTCGTGGTGCTCCTCGGAGACAACTTCTACCCGACCGGTGTCACCTCGGTGACCGACCCACAGTGGCAGACGGCGTTCGTGCAGCCCTACAGCACCGTCAACGCGCCGTTCTACGCAGTGCTGGGAAACCACGACTACGGCGGCGACGGCGCCGGGTACGAAGCGAACAAGGCCGATGTCGAGGTCGCGTACTCGCAGGTGAACCCGAAGTGGCGCATGCCCTCGCTCCACTACCGCTTCACGCAGGGGCACGCCGAGTTCTTCGCCCTCGACACCAATCGCAGCTTCTGGGGCCCCAACGGCACCGGCGACACGCAGACGCGGGCCGACATCAACGCCTGGCTCGGCGCTTCGACCGCGACGTGGAAGATCGCGCTGGGCCATCACCCGTACAAATCGAACGGACCGCACGGCAACGCCGGCAACTACGACTGCCAGCCGATTCTGGGTCAGTGCGTCTCGCTGCCGCTCTTCACCGACGGCCGCCACGTGAAGAACTTCCTCGAGACGATCGTCTGCGGCCGCGCCGACGTGTACCTCTCGGGCCACGACCACTCGCTGCAGTGGCTCACGCCGACCTGCAACGGCACGCACCTGATGGTCTCGGGCGGCGGAGCCTCGGCCACCACCAACGACACCCGGAACCCGGTGCACTACCAGACGACCGATCTCGGCTTTCTCTATGTCGAGCTCAACGGCCGCACCTTCACGGGCACGTTCTACGGCGAGACGGGCAACGTGCTCTTCACCCGCAGCTTCACCAAGTGAAGACGCCGGCCACCGAGCTGCTCGATGCGAAAGGCGTGCGCTACGAGACGCATCGCTTCGACTACGTCGAGAAGGGCGGCACCTCGCACTCCAGCCAGATGCTGGGCGTCGACGAGCATCAGGTCGTGAAGACGCTCGTCTTCGAAGACGAGGCGAAGCAGCCGCTCCTGGTGCTGATGCATGGAGACAAACGCGTCTCGACGAAACAGCTCGCGCGGCAGCTCTCGCGCAAGTCGGTGGCGGCTTGTGCGCCCGAGGTCGCGCAGCGTCACACCGGCTACCTCGTCGGAGGCACCTCGCCCTTCGGCACGAAGAAGGCGATGCCCGTCGCGTGCGAGCGCTCCATCACCACGCTCGAGCGGCTCTTCATCAACGGCGGTGGCCGCGGGTTCCTCGTCTCGATGACACCAGCCGCGCTCGTGCAGGTGCTCGCCCCGACGCTGGTCGACTGCGCACAGGACTGATCAGAAGAACGCGAGCCCCGCGCCCACCACGCCCGTGACCTGCGGCACCTCGGTGCAGCAGTTGCCCGGCAGCGCGCGGTATCGAACCTCGGCCTCGAGGAAGAAGTGCTTGCCGAAGAAGACGTCGAGGCCACCGGCGCCCACGACGCCCACCGACAACGCGTTCGGCCGCGAGTCGGCCATGGTGCCCGAGAGGCTGGCCGAAAGGTACGGCTTCACCTTCCAGTCACCGCCAGCCAGCCACACCTTCGCGCCGATGACGTCGAACGACCGGCTGTCGTTGCGGAGCTCGACGTCGCTGCGCAGCGCGAACCAGCGCGAGAGCCGTGCCTCGAGGCCCGCCGAGTGGGTGAAGCGCGCGCCGCTGAAGCCGACCGAGTTGCCGCTCGCCGTGAAGACACCCGAGAGACCGGGCGTGTACTTGAAGCCGATGAGGGCAGGGCGCTCCGGCACCGGCTCCTTCACCGTCACCGTGCGCGTCACCACCTGCGGCGGGGGCTGCTGCACCACGACCGGCGCCGGCTGCACGTACACCGGCGGCGCCTGCACCATCGGCGGAGGCGGGGGCGCCATCACGACGGCCGGCTGCTGGTACACCACCGGCGGTGGCTGCACGTAGATGGGGGCTGGCTGCACGTACACCGCAGGCGGGCCGACGACGACGTGTCGCCTCGCATGGTGGTGAACGCCGAACCCGAAGCTCAGGCTCGAGCTCGACCCAAACAGGTTCAGCTCGACGTGGCTCTGGGCGCTCGCCACGCCCGCTGCCGTGAGCACCACCGCCACCATTGTCGCCTGCACCGTTCGCATGACGCGTTCGTTGCCGCAGCCACGCAACTCGATCTGCGCGGTGTCGATGAGACGGAAAATGAAGACAAAAAAAGACGCGCCGACTTCACCCCCGCGGGAAGCCGGCGCGTCTGGGTGCATCGAAACGTTCGATGCTGCCGGGGGCTTGCCTTCCAAGCCCCGTACCAGCGGCCTCTATCGGACAAGGCGTTGAAAGTACGTGGAGACTTCTGACTTTCTGCGCAAACCCTGCGAAACCACCTGAGTTCGCCCGATGAAACTGCGCGGATCAGAATGATGAAAGGAGTCGGGAAACACCTTAGAAGCCCGTCCTCGTTGAACCTTGGGGCGTCGTCTAAGGGTAGGACATCAGACTTTGACTCTGAGTATCGTGGTTCGAATCCACGCGCCCCAGCTCAGCTTTTCCTGAGGTCTCAACGCGGCGCGTACCTTTCCCTGCGTTTCCTCCGGTGACGGCGCGAACGAACCCGGTACACTCCCCCCTTCGAGTCAAGCGGTCCTTCACGACGTTTCGGCTGGGGGAGGCAGCATGGCAGCGGGGAAGGAGCTGCAACTGGTCGCGGTCGGCTCCGTGTCGGCAGCGGCATTGCGCGAGCTGGAAGGGCCCATTCAACAGGTCCTCACCATCGGCACGTACCTGGGCAAGGTGAACCTCGGCACACCGAGCTACGCCTTCAACAAAGACCGCAACCAGTACCACACGACGGCCATCATGCGGCGGCTGCTCACCATTCGAGACCCGGGCGCGCTCAACATCATGGGCGTCACCGACGGAGACCTCTTCACGCCCGACACGCCGTTCGTCTTCGGAGAGGCCGACCGCGATTCACACGTCTCGGTGCTCTCGCTGTTTCGCATCAAGGGCGACTCCGAGTCGGCGCGCCGCCGCGTCTACGTCGAAGCGGTGCACCAGGCCGGTCACCTCGTCGGGCTCTCGTACTGTGAAGACCCGCGCTGCGTGATGTCGCTCGCCACCAGCCTCGCCGAGGCCGAGCGTCGTCAGATGCAGCTCTGCAACAACTGCCGGAACGAGCTGGTGCGCATTCGGCGCGTGTGAGCTGGCCCCGTTTGTGAACATGTTCTGAGCGCGGCGCGTCAGATGCGTCGCATCACAGCGTTCACGGGAGCTTCCGTCGATGAGTCGTCCTCTTGAGTCTGGCATCGCTGTCGTGGCCCTCTGCGCGGCGCTGTCGAGCTGTTTTCTCGTTCCTGGCGGCGGTGGCGGTGGTGGCACGGGCGGCGGCACGGCCACCTCGTTCACCTCGGGGTTCGCGACCGTTCGAAAAGACGATCGCAACCTGTTCGTCACCGACGAGCGCGACGTGAACTCGCCAGTGCAGCTCACCTCGACGGGCGGCGTCTCGATGCCCTCGTTCTCGCGCGACGGGCGGCAGGTGGTGTTCGCGCGCAAGGTGGGCCAGGACACCGAGCTCGCCGTCGTCGCGGTCAGCGGCGGCACGCCGACGACGGTGCTGCGGAGCACGGCCACGCAGCAGAACTTCCGCACGCCCGTGTTCTCGCCCGACGGCCAGCGCATCGCCTTCGCGTACGACGAGAACACGACGAGCTCGAGCGTCGGCGTGGTGAACGTCGACGGCTCCAACTTCCGCAAGGTCATCGGAGGCAGCGCGCTCGCCTACGCCTCGCCGAGCTGGTTCCCCGACGGGCAGTCGCTGCTCGTCTCGACTGGCAACGCCGGCCTCATGCAGACGCAGGTCGAGAAGGTCGACGTCACCAGCGGCACGCCGACGCCCATCACCAACACGCTCGGCCTCGAGGCGCTCTCCATCGCCAGCCGCATCGTCGTCTCGCCCGATGGAAAGCGGGCGGCGTTCGATGGCCGCGTCGCCACCGGCGTCACGCGCATCTTCGTGCTCGACCTCGCCACCCGCATGGTGACGCGCCAGCGCGACCCATCGAGCGGCGCGGTGAACGACAGCGCTCCGGCCTGGGTGAACGCGAACGTCTTCGTCTTCTCGTCCGACGAGGGCGGCGCCGACCAGGTGTACCGGCAGACGGTGGGCAACTCGAACGCCGTGCTCGCGGTGCCGCTGGCCATCGAGCCGGCGTACATCGCCCCGCCCGCAGCCACCGATGGTGGCATTCCCGATGGTGGGCCGTGATGACGCCCGCCGAGGTCGGCCATGCGTGGATCGACGCCTTCAACGCGCACGACGTCGAGCGCCTGCTCTCGCTCTACGCCGACGACTGCACCCACACCTCTCCCAAGATTCGCGCGCTGCACCCCGAGACGGGCGGCAAGCTCGTGGGCAAACCGGCGCTCCGCACCTGGTGGACCGACGCCATCAAGCGGCTGCCCGGGCTGCGCTACGAGCTCACCGCGCTCACGGCCAACGGCGAGCGTGTGGTGCTCGAGTACACGCGGCACGCGCCGAACGACGCACCCATGCCCGTGGCCGAGGCCTTCGACGTGAAGCAGGGTCGCATCGTCGCCAGCCGCGTCTTTCACGGATGAGGCGGTCGAAGCCCGCTGCCCGTGAGGCTCGTGCGCAGGTGACGTCGCGCCGTGAGCCGCTCGACGTCGTGCCAGACGTGCGTGACGGGCTGACTCGGCTCGAGCGCGTGGTGCTGGCCACGCTGAGGGCGTGTCAGGTCGAGCTCGGCGGGCGGGCGGTGCCGACGGCGATGCTGTACGGAAGGGTGCTCGAACAGCTCGACGTGTCGCAGCCCGAGCTGCAGCAGGTGCTGATTCGGCTCGGGGCGCGTCAGCCACCTGACGGCTCGCGCCGCTGAAGCAGCTGATCGGGTGGCACTCCGATTGAACACTGCCTTCCCCATGGCGGGGTCGGCGGCATGAACTCATCGGAAACCCTCTCTCAGCTCGTGGGTCAAACCCTGACCGGAGTCGCGGAGGACCTCTCCGTGGCCCGGCTCGCCGTGCGTGACGGGGTCGCGCGGCTGACGAGCAACTTCTACGAGTTTCGTGAACGCCTGAAGCTGCAGGGAGAAGAGCTTCACGCCGTCGCCCGCACGCTCGAGGGTGACAAGGCCAATGGGGGCACCGGCTTCATTCAGGACATGAACGGCATCGTCAGCCGCTTCGTCGAAGACCTGGTGATGGTGAGCGCCTCGAGCGTGCGGCTGGTGCAGCGCGTCGACGAGATGGGCCTCGACATCGAGCAGGTGATGCGAAACCTGGGGCGCATCGAGTCGCTCGCGTCAGAGACGCGCTTCATCGCGCTCAACGCCCGCATCGAGGCCCACCGCGCCGGAGAGGTCGGCATGACGTTCAGGGTCGTCGCCGACGAGGTGAAGTCACTGGCCGACGACGCGAGCTCGTTCTCCGCGCAGATTCGAGGCCTCGTCGAGCGCACCGAAGGCCGCCTCTTCGAGTCGCGTCTCACCGTCGGCAAGCTCGCCTCGCACGACATGAACGGCGCGCTCGAAGCGCAACGCCAGGTGCTCAGCGCGCTCGAGCAGCTCGGCGCCACCAACGCCCGGGTCTCGGGCTCGCTGGTCGAGGTCGAGAAGCAGGTGACCGAGACGGTGCGCGCGCTCCAGTTCGAAGACATGGTGACGCAGCTGCTCGACGCCGCCAGCCGCCGCCTCGAGGCCGTGCGCGCGTTGTGGCTCGAGTGGGTAGCGCACGCCGCCGCCGCGCCCGCGTCGAACCCGCACGTCGACGACGCGCCCACCGCTCCACCTGCAGATGACAACCCCGCTGAGAGGACGATCTGATGATCAACGTTCACCGAGACAACGATGCCCTCACCCTGCGCATCAGCGGGAAGTTCAACTTCTCCTGCTACAAGGAGTTTCAGGACGCGGTCGCGGGCCCGGCGCCGGCGCGGTACGTCGTCGACCTCAGCAAGGCCGAGTACATCGACAGCTCCGCGCTCGGCATGTTGCTGCTGCTGCGTGAGAAGGTGGGCGATGACGCTGGCCGGGTGGTGATTCGGAGCGGCGCAGGCCAGCCGAGCGAGGTGCTCAAGCTCGCCAACTTCCAGCGGCTGTTCACCGTGAACTGATGACTGCGCCAGCCACCACCTCTGGCGCATTGCACCCCTTCGTGGCGTGGGTCGGAGCTCGCGCTCCCTCGATGCCCGGGCTGCGCGTCGCGCGCTTCGACTCGGTCGAGACCGTGGGCCGCAGCGAAGCGCTGCCCTCGGTGCTCGTGCTGGTCGAGGCAGACGACCTGCCGCTCGAAGAGTGTCTGGTGCAGGCGTCGCTGCCCTCGTTCTCGGCGATGGCGGTGGTGGTGGTCGTCAGGGCGTGGTCGGAGGCGTTGTCGTGGCGTGGCGCCCAGGCGGGCGCGTTCTGTTGCGTGCCAGCGTCGCTGTCGGCCGACGAGCTGCGGGCGGCGCTCGAAGCGGCGGTGAGCGAGACGGTCGGGCGCCGCCGGCGGCTGATGCCTCCACACGACCTGCGGCAGGCGGGCCGTTGCCTCGAGCGCGCGAGCTTCGCCTTCAAGAGCCTCGACGACGCCGAGACGCTCGCCGTGCTCATCTCGGGGGCGATGCCCGACAGCGCGCGGCGGCTCGGCGGCGTGCTCGAGCTGCTCGTCAACGCCGTCGAGCACGGCTCGCTGGGCGTGGGCGCGATCGAGAAGCGGCAGCTGCTGCTGTCGGGGCAGCTGCACGCCGAGCTCGAGCGCCGGTCGAAGCTCGCGCCCTACGCCTCGAGAGTGGCGCGCGCATCGCTCGAGCGCCTCGAGGGCCGCGTCAGGCTCACCATCACCGACGAGGGCGAGGGCTTCGACTTCGAGAAGGTGCTCACGTCGACGCCCGACCTGATGGCGCCGCACGGCCGCGGCATCTACCTCGCGCGCGCGATGAGCTTCGATCGGCTGCGGTACGAGGGCCGTGGCAACGTGGTGGTGGCCGAGGTCGACGTCCCATGACGGCGCTCCCAATGCGTGAGAAGCGGCTCAAGGTGCTCGTCGTCGACGACGACATGGTCGCGCGGCGGCTCATCGTCGCCAACCTGCGCGGCCGCTACGACATCATCGAGGCGGCCGACGGTGTCGAGGCCGTCGAGCGCTTCGGCTCCGAGCTGCCCGACGTCGTCGTGATGGACGTCGAGATGCCACGCGCGTCTGGCTCGGAGGCGGCGGCCGCGATGCGCCTGCTCGCGGGCTCACGCTACGTGCCCATTCTGCTCGTCAGCAGCCTCGACGAGATGTCGGTGCTGGTGACGTCGTTGTCGAACGGCGCCGACGACTTCCTGCTCAAGCCCTTCAACCCGCGTCTCTTCGAGTCGAAGCTCCAGGTGTTCCTGCGCCTGCGCGACATGCAGCAGCGCCTGCTCGAGCAGAACCAGGAACTCACGCGCTTTCGCGAAGAGACCGAGAGCGAGCAGGTGCTGGCGCGCCAGGTGTTCGAGCGCCTGCTCTCGCGGAGCGCGCTCCAGGACGAGCGGGTCGCCGTGGCGGCCTCTGCGCTCGGCGTGCTCAGCGGCGACATCGTCGCGGCCGTCGACCTGCCCAACGGCGGCTTCCGGTGGATGCTGGGTGACATGGCCGGGCACGGCCTCTCTGGCGCGCTCGGCACGCTGCCCGTCGTCACGCTCTTCAACGAGGCGAGCGCGCGAGGCGACGACCTGCAGCAGGTGGTGCGTCGCCTCAACGCCGAGCTCAAGGCCGTCTTGCCCGCGTCGCTCTTCTGCGCGGCCGCCGTGCTCGAGCTCGACCCGGGGCGCTCGGTCGTCTCCATCGTCAACGCCGGGTTGCCCGAGGTGCTGGTGGCCTGCCCCGACGAGGTGCGTGTGGTGGCCTCGGGGTCGCTGCCGCTCGGCATCACCGGGGGCTCCGCGTTCGCTCCCGAGCTGGTGCGCGTGCCCGTCGCGCCGGGAGCCACGGTGTGGACGATGAGCGATGGCCTCGTCGAGGCCAGGTCGACTGCGGGCGAGCTCTTCGGCCTGGCGCGCGTCACCGCAGCCGTCGCCAGTCACCGCACCATCTCCGACGCGATGAACTCGCTGCAGCAGGCGCTGTGCGACTTCACCAGCGGTGAGCAGGGCGACGACGTCGCCTTCATCGGCGTCGGCGTCTGACGGCTTGCCAGTTCGACTTCACCTCCGCAGGCCGGGCCCGACGTGGCTCGGTCTGCGTTTGGCTTCGTCTCGCGCCGGGTTCGCCGCGCCCCGCGCCACGCCCCTGACAGTCAGCCACGACCCCGGTGAGCGCGCGACCCCCGGCTCGAGCGAGCGTTCTCCGCGAAGTCCCTGATCCACCAGCGGGCACCCTTCGTGCACAGGAAGCGACCCATGTCAGCACCGGGGCCCACCATCGTTCTCGCCGAGCGGCTCGAGATGTCTCAGGCGATCGCGCTGCACGCACAGCTCCTCGAGGCGTTGAGGGCCAAAGGCCCGCTCGTCGTCGACGCCTCGGCCGTGCAGGTGGTCGACTCGGCCTCGGCGCAGGTGCTCGTCGCGTTCGCGCTCTCGGCGAAAGAGGCGCGCCTCGACGTGAGCTGGCAGCGCTCGCCTGCCTTCGACGACTTCTTTCAACGCACCGCGCTCGCCAGCGCCATCACCTGAGGACCGGAACCGCCATGGCCCGCACTGCACTCGTCGTCGACGACTCCACCACCATGCAGGAGATGGTGTCGTTCACCCTCTCCAAAGCCGGCTTCGACGTCACCCGCGCCAGCAACGGGCAGGAGGCGCTGACCCGGGCGAACGGTCAGAAGTTCGACCTCGTCATCACCGACCTGAACATGCCCGTGATGGATGGGCTCACGCTCATCAAGTCGCTGCGCACGCTGCCGACGTTCAAGTTCACCCCGGTGCTGATGCTCACCACCGAGACGGGCGACGACCGCAAGCAGCAGGGGCGCGCGGCGGGCGCGACGGGCTGGTTCACCAAGCCCTTCGACAGCGACAAGCTGCTGGCGGTCGTGAAGAAGGTTCTGCCGTGAGGTCACCGGCCCGGAGCACGCGCCCATGAGCTTCGACCTCTCCCGCTTCAACCAGACGTTCTTCGACGAGTCGCGCGAGCACGTTCGCACGCTCGAAGAGCGCCTCATCGAGCTCGACGCGCCCACCGTCGACGCCGAGTTGATGGGCGTGCTCTTTCGCGCCGCGCACAGCATCAAGGGGTCGAGCGGCCTGCTGGGCTTCGAGGCCATCACCCGCCTGACGCACGCGATGGAGAACGTGCTCGACGGCTTGCGCAACGTCGAGATCAAGCCGTCGCCGCCGCTGACGACGTTGCTGCTCGAAGCGACCGACATGTTGTCGAAGCTCATCGGCTACGCGCAGGACAACGAGGCCGCCCCCGACCTCGGCCCGCTGTGCGCCAGGCTCGACGCCGCCTCGGGCTCGAACGGCGCGCCCGTCACCTCGACCCCCACGCCCCCGCCCGTCGCGAAAGACACGGTCTGGCACGTCACCTTCCAGCCCCAGCCCGAGATGTTCGCCCGCGGGCAAGACCCGGCGCTCGTGCTGCGTGAGCTCGTCAGCCTCGGCACCGTGAGCGAGGTGCAGGCCCAGCTCGACGCGCTGCCCTCACTGGAGCGCCTCGACCCCGAGCGCTGCTTCCTCTCGTGGCGGGTGCGGCTCGAGACGAAGGCCACCGAGGCCGAGCTCAAAGAGGTGTTCGCCTTCGTCGACGACGTGGCGACGGTGCTCCTCGAGTGCGAACCCGCTGCGCTGCCCGAGCTGCCCCAGACCGTCGAGGCCGCTCCAGAAGCCGAGAAGCCCCCCGAGGCCGACGCCCGGCACGGAGAGAAGAAGGCGGAGCAGACGCTGCGGGTGTCGACCGGCAAGGTGGACAAGCTGGTGAACCTCGTCGGTGAGCTCGTCATCGCGCAGGCGATGATCAGCCGCTGCCTCGCCGACTTCGAGCCCAGCAAGCTGTCGACGATGGTGCAGGCCGTGGCCGACCTCGAGCGGCACACGCGCGAGATGCAGGACCAGGTGATGAACATTCGCATGGTGCCGGTCGGCTCCATCTTCGGGCGCTTCCGCCGGCTGGTGCGCGACCTCTCGGGCTCACTGGGCAAGGACATTCGCCTCGAGCTCGTCGGCGAAGACACCGAGATGGACAAGTCGATGGTCGAGCACCTCGCCGACCCGCTGATGCACCTCGTGCGCAACGCGGCCGACCACGGGCTCGAGCGCTCCGAGGCTCGGGTCGCGGCGGGCAAGCCGGCGCACGGCACCATCACGCTCTCGGCGCGGCACCAGGGCGGCAACGTGGTGGTCGACATCGCCGACGACGGCGCGGGCCTCGACACCCAGCGCATCTTCGACAAGGCCGTCGAGCGCGGCCTGCTCCCACCCGGCGAGATGCCCTCGGCCGAGCGGGTGCACGAGCTCATCTTCGCGGCTGGGTTCTCGACGGCGAACGCGGTGACCGACCTGTCGGGCCGCGGCGTGGGAATGGACGTGGTGAAGCGCAGCGTCGACGGCATGAACGGCGCCATCGCCATCTCGACGACGAAGGGGCAGGGCACCCGCTTTCGCATCACGCTGCCGCTGACCCTCGCCATCATCGACGGCATGTCGCTGCGCGTCGGCCAGTCGACGTTCGTGCTGCCGCTCAACCAGGTCGTCGAGACGCTGCCGCTGTCGACCGCGCCGGTGAAGAGCATCTACGGGCACGGCGAGGTGGTGATGGTGCGCGGCGACCCGCTGCCGATGGTGCGGCTGGCGCGTGCGCTCCAGGTCGACGACGAGCCCGAAGGCGTCGGCAGGCCCCTGGCGGTGATTCTCGAGACGGGCGACGTGCGGTTCGCGCTGCGGGTCGACGAGCTGCTGGGCAAGGCCCAGTTCGTCATCAAGAGCCTCGAGCCGAACTTCTCGCGGCCCGACGGCGTGCTCGGCGCCACCATCATGGGCGACGGCTCGGTCTCTCTCATTCTCGACGTGCCAGGCCTCGCGAGGCTCGGTGACGTGCGCGCGCGCTCCGACGACTCGCGCAGCCCCGGCTTCTCTTCTCAACGCGCTCTTCCCGAGGTGCACGCATGAACGCCGCTCCGTCGATGAACGACTCCGCCATGGGGCAGCAGGTCGCTGCCGACACCCGCCAGTTCCTCTCGTTCCGCGTCGGCGGTGAGGAGTACGCCATCGACATTCTCGCGGTGCAGGAGATTCGCGGGCACACCGCCATCACCGCGCTGCCGCAGACGCCTCCGTGGGTGCGCGGCGCGATGAACCTGCGCGGCATCATCGTGCCGGTGTTCGACATGCAGCAGCGCTTCGGGGGCGGTGTCGTCGAGTACAACCGCTTCAGCGTCATCATCGTGGTGGCGGTGGGCGGCCGGAACGTGGGCCTGCTCGTCGACGCGGTGAACGACGTCATCGACCTCGCGCCCAGCAGCATCGAGCCGCCTCCAGACGTCGGGGCCGCTGCGGGCGCCTCGTTCGTGCAGGGCCTCGGCCGTCATCAAGACCGCCTGTTGATTCTCCTCGACCTCAAACAGGTCATGGCCTGACCAAAGGAAGCGCCTATGAGCTGGTTCTCGGACTTGAAGTTGTCTTGCAAGCTCGCCCTCTCGACCGTCTTCAAGGTCGCGCCCTTCGCGGGCCTGTGCGTCTACCTCACCGTCGCGCTGAGCCAGAGCGCCGACGGGCTCGACGACATGTTCAACCACGACATGCACATCATCTCGGAGGTCCAGGAGCTGCGGGTCTCTCTGGTGACGGTGGGGCGGAACATTCGAATGCAGCACCTCGCGCCGCTCGCGGAGCGCCCGAAGTTCCGCGCCGGCGTGGTGAAGGAGCTCGACGACGTGCGCCAGGCCGTCGACGACCTCTCGAAGCTCGACATGACCGACGCGATGAAGCGCGACCTCGTTGGCTTCAGAGAGAAGTCGGGCCTCTGGTCGGAGCGAATCATGGCGGTGGTCGACGCGAACGAGGCTGATCGCCTGCCCGACGCGATGCAGGCGATGGCGAGCGCGCTGCCGCTACTCCGCGACATCGAGGGTCATGCCACCGGTCTCATCGAGGGCGCGCGGGAGCAGGCGAAGCTGCAACACGACCAGAGCGTGCGCGAGGTGGTGCGCTCACGGTGGGTTCTGGTCTTCGGCGTGCTGCTGTCGATCCTCTCGACGGTCTCCGTCGTGTGGTTCGTGGTCAGGTCGGTCACCGGCCCCATCGACGAGATGCGCGCGCGGTTGACCAGGGTGGGCGAAGGCGACTTCACCCAGCGCATCACCTACCGGGGCAAAGACGAGATGGGCGAGGTCTCGCAGGTGCTGAACCAGACCCTCGACAAGCTCACCGCGGTGCTGCTCGACGTTCGCACCGTGGCCGCGCAGGTGACGGTGGCCGCCAACGAGCTGCACGGCAGCGCGACCGAGATCAGCTCGGGCGCCTCGGAGCAGGCCTCGGGCTTCGAAGAGACGGCCGCGAGCCTCGAGGAGATCACCAGCACCGTGCGCTCCACCAGCGACAACGCGCAGCAGGCCAGCGTGCTCTCGAAAGACTCGCGTGGCGCCGCAGAGAACGGCCAGCACGTCGTCGAGACCGCCATCAGCGCCATGAACGAGCTCTCGGCGTCGAGCCGGCAGATCGCCGACATCATCACCACCATCGACGAGATCGCCTTCCAGACGAACCTGCTCGCGCTCAACGCGGCCGTCGAGGCCGCACGCGCCGGAGAGCAGGGCCGAGGCTTCGCGGTGGTGGCCAACGATGTGCGCAACCTCGCCCAGCGCAGCGCGACCGCCGCGAAGGAGATCAAGACCCTCATCAACGGCTCGCTCAGCAAGGTCGACTCGGGCGTGGCGCTGGTGAACCAGTCGGGCGACGCGCTGCGCGGCATCGTCGAGGCGGTCAGCCGCGTGTCGTCGCTCGTGGGAGACATCTCGTCGGCGTCGAAGGAGCAGACGCTGGGGGTCGATCAGGTGAACAAGGCCGTGCTGCAGATGGATCAGGTGACCCAGCGCAACGCGGCGCAGACCGAAGAGCTGACGGCGACGGCCGACCGCCTCACCGCGTCGGCGAAGCACCTCGAAGACACGGTCTCGCGCTTCAAGCTGGCCGCGAAGCAGCCGCAGCGGGCCGTCGAGCCCGGCAAGAGCGCCGCCCGCCCCGCGCCGAACACGCCGAGAGCACCGGCTCCCGCTCCCGCGCCGTCGGCGGTGACCGAGGCCGGGTTCGCCGAGCTGCCGCCTGCGCCGTTCCCATCGGCCGACGAGGCGCCACAGGGATTCCAGGAGTTCTGAGGGGGCGTCGATGGAAAGCCGCAGCCCCGAGTTGGCGATGGGCGCCGTGCCTCCGATGTCCGATCGGGACTTCGAGGCGCTGCGCGGCATCGTGCGGGAGATCACCGGCATCGTGCTCGCCGACTCCAAGCGAACGATGCTGGCGTCGCGGTTGGTGACGCGCCTTCGCCGCATGAACCTGGGCTCGTTCAGCGAGTACCGCGAGGCGCTCGCCGACCCCGGGGTCTTCTCGGGAGAGCGCCAAGCCTTCATCAACGCCGTCACCACCAACAAGACGTCGTTCTTTCGCGAGCCGCACCAGTTCGAGGTGCTGGCCAGACAGGTGCTCCCCGAGCTCGTGCAGCGCGCCGAGAAGAGCGGTCAGCGGCGCATTCGGGTCTGGAGCGCCGCGTGCTCGACGGGGGAAGAGCCGTGGACGCTGGCCATGGTGCTCCGCGAGTGCCTGCCCTCGCCCGACGCGTGGGACGTGAAGATTCTCGCCAGCGACATCGACACCGACGTGCTCGCGAAGGCGGCGCAGGGCTCCTACGACACGCAGCACATCGACGGGCTCTCGCGCGATCGAATCGCCAGGCACTTCACGGAGGGACGTGACGGCGCGCTGGTGGTGAACGACGCGCTCAAGCGCTGGGTCGCGTTCCGGCAGCTCAACTTCATGGACGCGTCGTGGCCCATTCGCACGCGCTTCGACATCGTGATGTGCCGCAACGCGAGCATCTACTTCGACCAGGCGACGCAGAAGCGGCTGTTCGGGCGGCTGGCCGACCTGCTCGAGCCCCGCGGCCATCTCTTCGTCGGGCACGCCGAAGTGCTGCACTGGCCAGACCTGCCGCTCGAGGCGAGCCCGGGCGGCGTCTATCGGCTCAAGGCGGGCCACGTGTCTCCGCCCCTGCCGACCACGCCGCTGCCCTCACGCCCTTCGGCGCCGTCGAGGGCCGCTGCCGCAGTGAGTGGCCCTGGCTTCGAGCCGCTCCCGCGTGCGAGTACACCCAGCGCTCCGCCCCCGCCGCGTGTGAGCGCCCCGCGGCCATCGGCTTCGCGGGTGGTGGCGGCCCCCACTCCGAGCGCGCCGCGGCCTCTGGTGCGCGCGCCCGAGGGCTTCGAGGTCGTCGTCATCAACGTCGGTGAGATGCACGCGGCTGGTTCGCCCGTCGAGGTGAAGACGCTGCTCGGCAGCTGTGTCGCAGCCTGCCTCTTCGACCCCTCGACCGGCATCGGCGGCATGAATCACTTTCTGCTGCCCGACTCGACCGACGCGGGCGCAGACCCGGCGCGCTTCGGTGTTCACGCGATGGAAATGCTCATCAACGCGCTGATGAAGCTGGGCGCCGACCGCCGCCGCCTCGAAGGCAAGCTGTTCGGCGGAGGCAACGTGCTCGGCTCGGTGGCGCAGCGGCCCACGGTGGGCGAGCGCAACTCGACCTTCGCGCGCGAGTTCCTCGCGAAGGAGCGCATTCCCCTCGTCGCTGAGCGGCTGCAGAGCGACTGCGGCACCGAGGTGCGGTTCTGGGCGCACACGGGCCGGGTCTTCATTCGCGACATTTCGACCTCGCTGCTCGACCTGTCACGCGAGCGCAAGCCGACGCTGCCCGCGCTCAAGGGCGGAGACGTCGAGCTCTTCTGAAGGCACGACGCCTGCCTGGTTCGCTGGGGCGCCCGCTCGTGAACCGGTCACCACAGTTCGGGCGACCACCCACGGCGCATTGTGTATGTCGGGCGCATGGCATCGGTCGGCAGGGCTCGTGTTGGCGTCGTGTTGGTGTGCTCCGCGCTCGCGCTCGGCTCTGGCTGTCCCAGGCGGGTGCCTGCTCCGACCGAGCGGCTCGATGACGCGTTGGCCGACGTGGCCGATGGTGAGGCGAAGGCGCGCTCGTGGGCGTTGGCAGGTCTGCACGCGCTGTTGGCCGAGTCGAACGCAGAGAAGGCGCGCGCGCAGCTCGACACCGCCGTGCAGAGCGACGCCAACGACCCGTGGGCGCTGTATGGCCAGCTGCTGCTCGCGGAGCGGAACACGCAGGGCGATCGGGGCGTGTCGATCGCGCTCGATCTCGTGGAACGGGCGCCGAGGCACCCGCTCTCTGCAGTCGCTGCGCGCTTCGTGCTCGACCACGTGACGATGGCCGGTGCCGCCGACGAGCAGGTGCTGCAACGGGGCGCGCTCGTGCTGCAGCAGGAGCTGCTCGCCGACACGGCCCACCTGCTCCGCGCGTCGATCGCCGCCATCGCCGAGGCGCGAGGAGACGACGGGCTGGTGAAGTCGACGCTGGCCGACATGGGCGTTCCCACGGCGGTGACCATGGTGGGCCCGATGAGCCCCTGGCACGTGCTCTCGATGGGCGAGGCGACGAAGCCCGAGCAGACCGGCAGCCTCGCCGCCCTCGGTGAGGGCCCCTTTGGCGCGCTCGTGGCCCGCACGCTCACGTTCCCCGACGGCCGGCTCGCGCTCTCGGGAGAACAGCCCGGTGGCGACCTCTATCTCTTCGCCGTCGACGTCGACGTTCCCCAGTCGGGCAAGTTCGTCGTGCGCACCATCACCTCGATGGACCACGTGGCCCTCGTCGACGGCACCCAGGTCATCTCGCGGCTCACGTGGCAGCGGCCCGCGTCGACGTCGACGGCGCGGGTGGTGAAGCTGTCGAGCGGCACCCATCGGCTGCTCGTGCGCGCGACGCGGGAAGATCAGGTCGGTCATCTGCAGCTCGTGCTGCAGCGGCTCGACGGCAGGCCGGCGCAGCTGACGTTCCGGCCGGCGGTGGGCGCTGCTCCCTCGTGGGAGGGCGTGAGCGTGAGCGACGGCGACGATGGGGTGATGCCGACGGCCGCGCAGGTGCACGCAGCGACGGCGGACGAGGGCTCCGATGCGCTCGCGCGGCTGGTCGCGGTGCGTGATGGCATGGGCCGCGATCGCGAAGGCGCACGTCGGCTGTTCGATGGCCTCGCGCCGTCGATGAGCGGGGCGCTGGTGCACCTGTTGCGTGCCGAGCTCGATCTCTCCGACCGCGTGCTCGCGCCGAAGGTGGCTCGTGGCCGCGCGACCCGAGACCTCGAGGCCGCCTTGTCGAAAGACAAGGACCTGGTGGCCGCGAAGCTGATGACGGCGCAGCTCGCGCTCGACGATCAACGGTCGGTCGAAGCGCTCGAGCTGGTGCGTCAGGCGCGCGCCAGTCATTCGCCGCCGTCGGCGCAGGTGCTGGCGCTCGAGGCGCGCATCGAGCTGGCGCTGGGCCTCGAGGCGCAGGCCGTCATCACCTCACGCGAAGGCGACACGGCGTGGCGAGGGCACTGTGAGTCGCTGCTGCTCCAGTACGACGTGGCGCGGCGGCGTGACGCGGTGGCTGAGGCCGACCTGCTGCTGACGAAGACGAAGCACTGCCCCAACGGCGCGTGGCGGCAGGCCGAGCACGAGCGCACCCGTGGGCGCATGGAGACGGTCGTCAACATCTGGAAGGCGCAGCTCGCGCGTGACGAGAGCCAGACCTCGGTGTCGACCGCGCTCGCGAACGCGCTGGTGGCGGTGAAGCGCTTCGACGAGGCGGCGGCGACGTTGCAGCGCGCCTCGGCGGTGTGGCCGCGCAACGTGCAGCTCATCAAGCAGCTCGCCGACGTCTACGACCAGGCCGGTCAGCCGAAGGAGGCGCTCGCGGCCCGGGAGCGCGCGCTGCTCATCGACGGCGCCGACCTGCCGCTGCGTCGTGCGGTGGAGCGCATGAAGAATGGCAAGGAGCTGCTCGACGCGTACGCCATCAGCACCGAGGCCGCGCTCAAGGCGTACGAAGCGGCGCCCGGCTCCGAAGAAGCGAACGCGGCGTTTCTGCTCGACGCGGCGGCCATCGAAGCGTTCCCCGATGGCACACAGGTCGATCGCATTCACATCATTCAGAAGGCGCTCGATCAGGCGGGCGTGCAAGAGGTGGCCGAGGTGCAGCTGCCGCAGGGCGCGGTGGTGCTGAAGCTGCGCACGCTGAAGTCCGACGGCACCACGCTCGAGCCCGAGAGCATCGAGGGTAAAGACGCGGTGAGCTTGCCAGGTGTGCAGGTGGGCGATCTCGTCGAGTACGAGTACCTGCTGGCGCACCCCACGCGAGGGCCGGGCCAGCCCGGGTTCACGGCGTCGAGCTTCTACTTTCAGGTCGCGCGGCAGCCGAACAACTGGAGCACGTACACGGTCATCGCGCCGAAGGGCTCGGGGCTGACGGTCGACGCCCACAACGTGACGAACCTCGCGCCGGTGCGCACCGAGGGTGACAAGGAGATCGTCTTTCACGAAGAGAAGCGGGTGCCGCCGTACATTCCCGAGCCGCAGGGGCCGCCGTCGCCGAACGAGTGGCTGCCCTTCGTGAGCGTGGGCGCGGGCCAGCGGGGCAACGAGGGCGTGATGCAGGCGTACGCCGACGCGTTCGTCGATCGCGGGCAGATCACCCACGAGGTCGAGGTGTTCGCGAAGGCCGCGGCGGGTGAAGCGAAGGGCCTCGACGCGGTGAAGGCCGTGTACTCGGCGGTGATGAAGAAGTTGTCGGGCCGCGACGCGGGGCTCGGCATGTCGGCGGCGTCGAGCGTGGGCCAGGACCGCGGCTCGCGCACGTGGCTGCTGCAGGCGTCGCTGGCGGCGCTGGGCTTCGACGCGCGGCTCGCGGCAGTGCGTGGCTTCACGTCGGATCCGGCCCCGTATCTGTTCCCGAACGAGGCGCTGTTTCCGTACGTGTGCCTGCGCGTGCTGGTCGACGGTCAGCCGGTGTGGCTCGACACCATGGTGCGCTTCGGGCCGTTCGGAGAGCTGCCCGAGTTCGCGCTCGGAGAACGTGAGGCGTACCTGCTGCCACTGCCGGGGCAGGCGCTCGAGAAGGTGACGACGCCGAAGCGCAGTGAGCGGCCGTCGAAGAGCATCACGCTGACGGCGACGCTCGATGACGAGGGCGTGCTGAAGGGGCAGGGCGACGAGACGTACGTGGGCTTCGAGGCGGCGCAGCTGTCGGAGGCGCTGGAGCAGCTGTCACCCGACCAACGCAAGCAGGCGCTCGAGCAGGCGTTGTCGCGCATGTTCGGAGGCGCCGATCTCGAGAGCATCGACGTCGAGACGAAGCGCGAAGACGGCGCGCAGGTGAAGGTGAAGTACGTTTTCACCGCGACGCACTTCGCGCGGAAAGAGAGCGACGCGTCGATGGTGCTGGGGGCGCTGACGTTCCCGTGGAATCTGGGGCGGCGGTTCTTGATGCTCGGCCAGCGCGTGACGCCGTTGTTCCTCGAGGCGAGCGAGTCGACGCACTCGGTGGTGACGCTGACGGTGCCCGAGGGCTTCCGGTTGAAGGAGCCGATGCCCGACGTGAAGACCGAGTGCCCGTGGGGGCGGTTCAATCGCAAGGAGTCGCAGAGCGGGCGCGTCATCACCATCGAGGAAGATGCGCGGCTGCTGCAGAGCCGGGTGCCGGTGAAGGAGTACGAACGGTTCGGCCAGTTCGCGGGTGAGGCCGACCTGCTGCAGGGAAGAGATCTGCTGCTCGTGCGGTGACTCACACCTGCGGAGGACAGCCGAGGGCCATCTGAGCGCGCGCCCGAGTCACCATGTGCTCGAGGGTGTTCACGAAGGCCGGCCCGTCGAGCGAGTAGATGCGCTCGCGACCCTTCCACGTGCTGGTGACGATGCCTGCGTCTTCGAGCACGCGCAGGTGCCGCGAGATGACCGAACGGTCTTGCGGCAGTTGGTCGGCGAGGTCGGTGATGCGGCTCGGCCCGTCGAGCAGCAAGACCCGCAGCACTTCGCGTCGCGCCGGCTCGGCGAGCGCTCGGAGGAACTCGGAGTCG
>JAACJQ010000084.1 GCA_016879935.1 Archangiaceae bacterium
GAAGGAGTCAGCCATGGCCGTCATCGGCACGCCGCGCAGCTTCCACAAGAAGTTCAAGTTCGTCGTGGAGATCGACGGCTTCCAGCATGCGGGGTTTCAGAAGTGCAGCGAGCTCTCGGTCGAGGTCGCGAACGTGCAGTACTTCGAGGGCGGGTCGCTCATCCCGAACAAGAGCCCGGGCCGGCTGACCTTCGCCGACGTGACGCTCGAGCGCGGAGCGACGCGGGACCGTGACCTGTTCGACTGGTTCCAGGACGTGGCGATCACCTCGAGCGGGCTCGGGCTTCCCGACCAAGTGTACAAGCGGAACCTCGACATCGTTCAGCAGGATCGCGACGGCGTTACGCTGCGGCGATGGACGCTCGTTCGCGCTTGGCCCGTGAAGTTCGTCGCCGGCGAGTGGGACAACGAGAGCGACGAAAACGTCATCGAGTCAGTGACGCTCACTTACGACTTCTTTGAGTCGCCGCCCCAGTGAGTTGCGCGATGGAGTTCGCTGCCGCGATAGGCTGCGTGCGTGCAGAACTACATCAAGCAAGCGAACGTCAACATCCTTGGCGGCCTTCTCGCCGGCACCTTTGAATTCAGCCCCGGGCTGAACCTTGTCGGCGGCGAGAACGGCACGATGAAGACCAAGCTGCTTCAGCAGCTTCGCGCCGGAACCGTCGGCGTGAACAGCGTGAGCGGCAAGCAGGTGCGGATCCAGTCGATCAACCCGAAGCGAAACTCTGAGCGCCGTGCTGTCGAGCAGATCTGGCAGCAGATTCGCCAGCACAACAGAACCCTTGATTCGTTGATTGGCGAGCGCGTCAACGCGCAGATCACCGACACGGGATTCGAGAACAACTACCCGTCACTCGGCGACCTCTTCTACGTACTCTTCGACCATCGCGCGAAAGACGGTGGAGACCGGCGCGAGCACATGCGAGCCGTTTCGGCCGAGCTAAACGAAGTCGTGCGCGCGATCTTCCAACAGTACGAAATCGTGTCGACCTGGGACGAGTCTGCGGGAGCGCCAGTCGTTCGAATCAGAAAGGGAACGGAGACCCAATTCCCGATCGAAGGACTGTCTCTTGGGGAACAGGAGATCTTGGCGCTCGTTGCGAGCATGTACGCAGTGCGCGATCAGGTGGATGTTTATCTGATTGACGAGCCCGAAGTTCACTTGAACTGGCATCTCGAGCAACGCCTTTTCGCCTTCATGGACGACCTCTGCTCGCGCTACGAAAAGCAGGCAATCGTCGTCACGCACAGTCGCGCGATGTTCACCGCTCGGTTCCTGCCGAAGGTTCAGTTTCTGTACTGGGAGGGAAACCGGGTGAAATGGGGGCCGCAGCTCTCGGCAGAACAGCGTCGGCGAATCGCGGGAGAGGCCATCGAGATCATTCGCTTGGGCGATTTTGCGAGGCCGACCTTCTTCGTCGAAGACTCTGCGCACGCCCGTGTACTCGAAGCGATCTCGAACAAGTTGGGCACCCAGATCTCCGTCAGCCAGTGCGGCAACTCGGCCAACGTGAAGTCGCTCTTCCTGCTCGGAGAGCGCGACGGGGGATGGCCGAACTCGTTCTTCCTCGTGGATGGCGACAACCAAGGAAACCCGCTGCCTGGGCGGGATGCCTTCATCCATCTTCCTGTTTACTGCATCGACAACTCGCTGCTTTGCCCCGAAGACCTTGCGGCCGTCTTCTCGAAGTCGCTCGGCGAGATCCAGCAGGTCCTCTTCTCTGCAATTCAGCGCAGGCGAGTTCAGATTCTCAAGAACAACAGGTTCTTCGAGTTTCTGATGGACCAGTTGAGACCGGACCACCTGACCCATGAGCGACTCCGCACACTCGACGGAAGCGAGATCATCGACTTGGTTGCCACCGAACTCGGAACCAATGTCTCAGACCTTACCGACCGGGTGGTGGCCTACCTGGCCACCTCGAACCTGCTGGAAGCTCGGCTTCCAAAGTTGCTCATCGACGCCATTCGAGGGCCACTGCCTGCGCGAGCGGTCTCTGAGAACCCGGTAAGCGCCGCTCAGCCAACTCCGTGAGCGTCCCGCACCTCGTATGACCGAGGCTTTGGCTGGGGATGCTCGACGGCATTGAGTGTCCGACCGGACTGAAGGGGCGCATCCGCGGCTTGAGAGTGCGCGAGGAGCGTGTGCTTGCTGACAGGAAGCTGGCAAGGCTCGGCGGCCAACTTGAGGAACTGCTGGCTGCCTGTTGGGAGGCGACCGTCGAGCCTGGCCCCTACGACTTCGGCGACAAACCCGTCGACTGGGGCGACGTTCTTCAGGGTGATCGCTTCTTCGCGCTGCTGAACATCCGCGCGCTGACGTACGGGTCCGACTACGGCTTCTCGGTCTCCTGCCGGAACTGCCGGGCGCGCATCGAGTGGGAGGTCGACCTCTCGAAGCTCCCGGTTCGCCCGCTGTCGCCAGAGAGCCGGGCCGCGTTCATTGCAGGCAACCGGTTCGAGACCACACTCCCCAACGCGGGCAACCGCGTCTGGTTCAAGCTCCTGACCGGCCACGACGAGCGGAAGCTCCCTGCGCTGCAGCGCGCCGCTCCCGACCGGCTGCTCTCGTCGATGCTCGCCTACCGCGTCCTCGAGGTCGAAGGCGTCGACCCGAAAGACAAGCGAGCCTTCCTCGAAGACCTCACGCTTCGCGACGCCGACTTCCTCGTCGACGAGTTCGATCGCGTCGACTGCGGCGTCGACACCACCATCGAGGTCGAGTGCCCTGAGTGCCGCGAGGTCCAGGACGTCGACCTCCCTTTCGACAGCGCCTTCTTCCTGCCGGGGAAGGAGCGCACGGCGCGACGGAAGGCCCGGAGCGCCTCTTCCCCGACGTGAGCCTCGACGCCTGGCGCGAGGGGCTCTTCCACCTCTGCTGGCACCAGCACGGAGGCTCGGGGCTTCAGCTCTCGTTCGCCGACGCGCTCGAACTCCCCGTCAGCGACCGCGACTGGTTCCTCGAGCGCATCGGCGAGCAGCGCACGCGCGAGGCACGCGAACTCGAGAAGGCCGCTCGGCGGAGGTGACGCATGTCGCTCAACAACCTCGGCCTCGGCTTCGTCTTCACCGCGCGCGACCTGGCCTCGGGTGCCATTCAGAACCTCGAGCGGAACTTCCTCAGCCTCGACCGCAGGGTCGGACTCGGCGCCGAGCGCATCCAATCGAGCTTCCAGCAACTCGGCGTCGGGCTCGCGGTGTTCTCAGCCGGCGCGGGCATGGTCGCCGGAGCGTTCTCGCTCGCCAACGCGGCCGGTCGCTTCGAGCAGAGCATCGCCGCCGTGGGCGCCATCTCGGGAGCGTCGGCGCTCGAACTCCAACAACTCCGTGACGCCGCCGTCGCCGCGGGCATCGGGACGCAGTTCTCTCCGACCGAGGCAGTGCTCGGACTCCGCGAGCTCGCGCAGGCCGGCTTCAACGCCGCCGAGTCGATGGCGCTCCTCACGCCGGTGCTCGACCTCGCGGGTGGCTCACTCGGAGAGCTCTCTCCGCAGCAAGCCGCCGGCCTCGCAGCGCAGGCGATGAAGGCCTTCGGGCTGTCGGTGGACGAGGCCTCCGTCTCGGTCGACCGCATGCTCCAGGCGGTCAACGTGTTCGCCCTCAACGCGAGCGAACTGCCCATGGCGCTCGGCGTGGCATCGCGCGGCGCGCAGGCGCTGCACCAGTCACTCTCGGAGACGCTCATCACCCTCGGCCTCGTGAAGAACATCATCCCAGGAGTTGAGCGCGCCTCCACTGCGGCCGCCGTCGCCATGGAGCGAATGGCCGACCCCGAAGTGCAGAAGAAGCTGCGCGGCATCGGCGTCAGCGTGATCGACGCGCACGGGAGCTTCCGCGGCTTCCTCGACGTCGTGGGCGAGATGGGCCCGAGGCTCGAACGCATGAGCGAGGCGCAGCGCTCGGCCTTCCTGCTGAGCGCCTTCGGACGTGAAGCCCTCGGCGGCCTGAGCGCCGTGATGACGCAGGTGACGAACGGCATTCGAACCAACACAGGCGAGACGCTGCGAGGCGGGGCCGCGATCGCGTACCTGCGCCAGCAGTTCGACTCCGCCGGAGGAACCGCCGCGCGCTTCCGCGACCAGATGCTGAACACCTTCGAGGGACAGAAGAAGCTCCTCGGCGGCTCGCTGGAGACGCTCGCCATCGTCATCGGCGAGCCCTTCGCGCAGGTCTTCAAGCCCATCGTCTCCGCGGTGGTAGAGGCCGTGAACGGGCTCCTCGGCGTGCTCCGCCAACTCCCTGCTCCCGTGAAGAAGGCCTTCGCTGGCTTCGCGGTCGCAGCGGGAGCGGTGGTCGCCACGGTCGGAGCCGTCATCGCCGTGAAGGCAGGCGTGGCGCTGCTCGCGGTGGGGCTCAAGGTGCTCGGCGTGACGGCGGCAGGCTTGATGTCGACGATGCTCCCGGCGATCGCCACCGTGGCGCTGCTGGGTGTCGTCGTCGCGGGATTCGTCTACGCGGCTCGCAACAACCTCGGTGGGCTCGGCGACTTCGTGCATCGGCTCTGGGAGAAGGTCCGGCTCGGCTTCGACGCCCTGGTGCAGCTCTTCGAACAGGGAGGCTTCTCTGGCGCGGTGATGACGGAACTCGGACGCGCCGAGAACTCGGGCCTGAAGCGCTTCCTCATCAGCGTGTACCAGGTGGCCTTCCGCATCGGCCGGGCCTGGGATGGGCTGGTCGCTGGCTTCACGGTCGCGCTCGACGAGGCCGCGCCCGTGTTCGCGATCCTCGGATCGACGCTGGACGAACTCGGCGGCGCGCTCCTGGAGCTGTTCCATGCCCTCACCGGAAGCACCGCGAACCTGCCGTCAGACGAGTACCGAAGTTTCGGCGAGCTGGTCGGCTCCGCGCTCGCGGGCATCGTGAAGTGGACGGCGGCGGCGATCTCGGTGACAGCCAGCTTCTTCACCAGCCTCGCGAAAGGAGCGACCGCAGTCGTGCAGGTGTTCGCCGCGGTCTTCAACCACCTCTACGACTCGTTCGTGACCGTGCGCAGCTTCTTGACCTCACTGGCCGAGTCGATTCGCAGTGCATTCGCGAGCCTCTCCGACGGAGTCATCGGCCTGCTTCGGCGTGTCCCCACGCGCTTGCTCCCGGCGGAGTACCAGTGGCTCGCCCGCCAGCCGCTGTCGACCGAGGTCGAGCAGCAGCTGACGCTCGCGATGCCGAGTAGCGCGCCGTCGCCCGACGTCGCCGCTGCATCGATGCCCGCCCGCGCGGAGGCGATCTCAAGAAGCTCCGAGCTCGCGCGGCTGCAGGAGACTTGGTCGTCGAGACCTGCCGCGAACACCTCGGCCCAGCCAATCACCGTCAACGTACAGGTCGACGGCGAGACCATCGCTCGCGCAGGCCTGACCGCCCAGCGTGACTCCGCAAGTCGCGCGTTCTCATCGCTGCCAACGTTCTAGTGAACCGACGAGCGCAGAGGCCGGCTGTCGCACAGTCCGATAGAACCCACACCATGTCGGAAGAGCACGAGAAGCCCCCCAGAGAGCGCATGGCCGAGGCCGCGAAGGCTCTCGATTCGGAGCTCAAGAAGGTCCCGCAGCTCGGAAATGCGTCCCAGATCGGCGCATTCGGGATCTCGATCCTTGCGCTGGTCGTTGCGACCGTCTCCGCCAGAATCGGGTGCGCAAACGAGTCGAACTCGAAGCTCAGCGCGTCGGCGGCGCGCGCTCGGGACGCGAGAGAGGTCCTCGCTGGTGCCCGCTCTGGTCTTGGCGCTGACGCGAGTGCAGTTTGGGACTGGCCGACGATCCGAAGCTGGGTTTCGAAGCACAGACAGCGGCTCGAACAGCTGGGAGAAGCGGGGCCTCAGTCCCCCTTGGACCTGCTTACAGGTCGCTACCTCGCCGACGCCGAAGCGCTGGGTGAGCAGTGGGAATCCGAAGTTGGCGTCGCGCGGCCGGCTGCGTTCACTTTCTGCTCCACAGTTCAGCGCCACCTTCTGTCGATCGAACGCGCGGAGAGTGAAGGTCGCCTCACGCCTGCGGAGCTCCGTGAGGAGTTAGGCGAAGAGCTCAAACGGTACGCGACGGACGTCGCCCCTCGGTGCGCGTTGGTCCTCGCAGCATCCAACGGCGATCGCGCTGCATTCCTGTCCGGCTTCTTTACGCCCGCAAAGGGCAAGCAGTTTTCCGAGGATCCCTACTCGGCGATCGGGGCCAACTGGCAGGCGCGGGACCTTCTGCTTCGGTTCGGTGTGCTGATGCACCCCGGTCTTCGCCCTGCCGTTTCGACTCTCAACCGTCCCCAGACTGCCTTCACCGGATGCGACGGGTGGATCGGTGATGTACGCGCAACTGCCTCTCCTCGCTTCGAAGTAGGCGAGGTTTCGTTCGCCTTCCGGTCGAACTGGTCGACGGCGCCGGGGAAGCGACTGCCGTGTGTCCTCATCGGGTCGAGCGAGGTCGGACTGGCTGAGACGGCCAGCGGACTGGAGGAGCGGCCTGTTCCACCGAGGGACGCAGACTGGATCGAACTTGAGTTCACGGCGACCGGCGATGTTGAAGCCACGTTCTTCGCAACGTCGCACGGGATCCCGATCAGGGCGCGGGTATCGGCGAAGTCCGTGGATTGGAGCGTGCAGCACCGGCTTCGACTTGCCTGGGACGCATCGGTCTTGGCGCCTGAGGAGTCGCTCATTCTGGGAGTCGGCGAAGTCGAGGCTCGGGGCGCTGTCGAGGCTCGTGCGAAGAACTCAGTGACTGACCCGCGAGCGCCTGCGTTTGCGGGCGCCACGGAGGGAACGGATGTTGGACTCCGCTGCGAAGCACGGCTTCGCTCGGTAGTCGATGAGCGCACGGCGCGGTGTTTCCGCCGGCCCGATGGCTCTCAGCGCCGATATGCGTACTGCGACATGAGCGCTCGTCGCGAGTACCGCTACGGTCGCTCTTGGATTTTCGTTCGCGACCGCCCAAGAGACTTGGACTTGCTGACCTCCGGGTGGCCCGGATGCGAAGTTGTCGCGCCGGTCAAGGCATGGACGGCGCTCCAACCACGCTGCAGGGCGCGCCCGATCGGTGGCTCAGACTGCAACCGTCGCTTGCCTGACGGCCGCGTCGTGGACTTCGGAGACGAGAACCGCATGCACGACGACGAAGCAGTCGGTGAGGGCTGCACTGCAGTCACGTGTTCGGTGTTCGCAGGCGACCAACCTGAGACGAGGTACTGAGCGCGCCGCGGTGTCCCTGTCGTATGTCGGGCGAGGCCTTTGGCCTCGGGTGCGGCTCTCCTCGGCCATGACGCGGCCCCCGCGGTGCGTGCTCGTCAATGTCTCGACCGGCGAGTCGATGCCGTGCCTCTTCAACCCGGCGCAACTCACCGAGAAGCTTCAGGTGAACTGGAACCGGCAGGTTGTCCCCGGCCTTTCCCATCAGGTGCTCCAGTTCCAGAGCACCTCGAACCGACAGCTCACCGACGTCGATTTCTACCTCGACCGCTTCTTCGCGACCGAGCAGCCCGGCGACCCGAACATCCTCGAGTTCCGCGCCTTCCTCCGCGCGCTCACGGTGCCGCCGGCGCTCACTGAGGGAGTCCTGGCCACCGCGCCACCGCGCGTCCTCGTCGTCTCGCCGAACGTGCTCACCATCGAGTGCGTCGTCGCGAACCTCGACTTCCAGTACCGCCAGCTCGCGGTCGACTCTTCGGTGCTCGTCTACGCGGCCTCCGTTACCTTCGAGGAGATCCTCGACACGCGCGTCACCAGCGAGACCTTGCGCCGGCAGGTGTCGTGATGGCTCCGCTGGCTGGCTCTCGGCATTCGTTCACCGCCGGCGTTCGCGACGAGGAGGGGCGTCTCTTCCTCACCGAGCGAGAGCCCTATGGGTTCCACGGGCACGCCGACACGCGGGCGCACGTCGTCGCGCAGGGAGAGTCGCTCTTCGACCTCGCGGGCCGGTACTTCGCTCCGCTGCCGCGGGCGTGTGGCTTCTGGTGGGCCATCGCCGACTTCCAGCAGGACCCGATCATCGACCCGACGCTCGAGCTCGAGGTCGGGCGACGGCTGCTCATCCCGAGCGTTCGGGTGCTCACCGACGTCATCCTCAGCGAGCGACGGCGGAGAGACGCGTGAGCCCCTCCGACCGCAGCGCGCCCGGAGTGCGCGTCACGACCCTCGCAGACGAACGCGCCACGAGCGGAGCCCCGCTGGCCCTCGACGGCCGAATCCTCGGGTTCTCCTACGAGGACAGCGCGCTCAAGGCCGACCAGGCGTCCATCCAGCTCGACAACTTCGACCTCTCGCTCTTCGACCGGCCGGAGCTCGCTGGCGGCGCGGCACTCGAGGTCTCCTGGGGCTACCCCGGCAACATGGCGCCTCCGCGGCGCGTCGTCGTTCGCAAGCTGAAGGGCTTCCAGACGCTCACCGTCGAGGGCCAGGCCACCAGCGTGCTGATGAACCTGCAGGCGAAGACGCGCTCATGGAGCGGGAAGCGTCGCAGCGACGTCGTGCGCGAGCTCGCCGCGGAGTACGGCTTCATTGGCGAGTCGGCCGACATCGGCGACACCTCCGAGGTGTTGGAGGCGGTGCACCAGTCCTCCGAGACCGACGCGCGCTTCCTCCGCCGGCTCGCCGCTCGCGAGGAGTTCGAGTTCTTCGTCGACGACTCCGGCCTGCACTGGCGCGCGCGCAATCAGGCGACGGCGCCGACGCGCGTGCTGACCTGGTACTCGGACCCGGGCCGCGGCGACGTCATGTCGGTCAACGTCGAGAGCGACCTGGTTCGGAGGGTCGGCCGCGTCGACGTGAAGGGGCGCGACCCGATGGGCAAGGCGCCGATCGCCGTGAGCGCCAACTCCGACTCTGTTCAACGCTCGACCCTCGGAGAACTCGTCGAGGTGGTCGACCCGGAGACCGGCGCGACCTCGCTCCAGCAGCGCAACGCGACCGTCAGCGCTCACCCGACCGCTGCGGGTACGCCCGAAGCCGCGAAACGCGAAGCAGAGGCTCGCTTCCGTGCTGCAGAGCGCGACACGGTGAAGCTGTCAGTGCAGGTCGTCGGCGACCCGACGCTCCGCGCGAAAAGCATCGTCGAGGTGCGCGGCATCTCGAAGGCGCTCTCGGGCAAGTATTACGTCGCGGAGGCGAAGCACGTCATCAACGCGAGCGGCTACGTGATCGACCTGAAGCTGACGCGCGACGGGCTCGGCTCGACGGAGAAGGCGGTGCGGCCGCAGGGAGGCCAACCGAACCGAGGCGCACCGACTCCGGGTGGCGCGATGAAGTCCATCGAGGTCGTCGACCCGGAGCGCGGCGGCACTCGCGTCGAGTTCCACCGCGGCGACACCGTCATCGGCGCTGAGGACCCAGAGACGGGAATGAGCGTGCCGCGATGAGCACGTTCGACGACGACATCCAGCGCAACGACACGCTCCGGCTCGGGCTCTACGTCGGCTACGTCACCGACCGGAACGACGACGCGCAACTGGGCCGCGTGCGCGTGTGCATCCCCGGAGTCATCGAGCCTGAGAGCGCGTGGGCCTGGCCGCTCGGCACCGTCGGCGGAGGGAGCAAGGACCGGGGCTTCTTCGCGGTGCCCGAGAAGTTCGCGGAGGTCGCGGTCTTCTTCAATCAAGGGAGGGAGGACGCGCCGTACTACCTCCCTGCGCACTGGGGGAAGCCGGACGGACAGAGTGAGGTGCCTGTCGAGGCGCAGCGGAACCCGCCCGACAACCGCGTGTTCGCGACCCAGCACTTCCGCATTGAGCTCGACGAGACCGAGAAGCACCGGAAGTTGAAGCTCACGAACAAGAAGACCGGCGACGCGCTCACCTTCGATGCCGAGGACAATACCGTGACGCTCGAGGCAACCACCGCGCTGACGTTGAAGGCCGTCGGCGCGATCTCGATCGAGGCCCCACTGGTCACGATTGCCGGTCGCGTCGTTCGACCTTCAGCAGACCCGATCTGAAGGAGGACCCATGGCGCTCCCCATCCTGATTCGCCTCCCGCCAGCGCCCGACCCGCTGACGATGACACTGCCCGGCGGGGTCACAATGCAGCAGCAGGACCTCATCAAGGTCATCCAGCCCGCGCTCACTCCGCTGATGCCGGTGTTCAACATCCTCGATGCCGTCATCGCGGTGTTCAACACAGTGAAGGCGATCCCCGAGTCGCTCGGTCCACCTCCTGACCCGACGAAACTCGTGAGCGCAATCGTCGAGATGACCAAGAAGGTCTCGAAGCTCCTCCGCCTCGTTCCCCAGCTCTCACTGCCGTACACGATCTTGGGCGTGGTCGACCTCATCCTCGACACGCTCGGCCGGCTCCGCGACCAGTTGGTGTTCCTTGCGCATCAGGCGCAGCGGCTCGCCACGCTCACCCAGCGAGCGGCTGAACTGAACGATCCGGGCCTTGTTGCGGTCGCGGCCTGTGCGCGCGCAAACATCGAGCAGGAGGCCGCCAACCTCAGCAAGGGTCTCGGCGCGGTGGGTACTCTGCTCGGCATCCTCGGCATCTTCACGTCGATGATCGGCGGTCCGAAGGTGCCAGACCTGTCGTCCCTGTCGGGCAAGCCCCTCAACGAAGCGGTGAAGCCGCTCGACGACCTCGTGAAGACGCTGCAGCAACTGCGCAGCTCGATCCCGGTGCCGTGATGACCGCGCGCAACCTGCTCATCCCGTTCCGGCGCGACCGCAAGCGAGACCTCGCGACCGGCGTCGAGGAAGCGCTGCTCGCGTGCAAGGTACGTCAGGTACTGCTCACCGAGGGTTCGACACCGAGGTCTTCGGGTGAGCTGCCGTGGCGCACCAACTTCGGCGCTGGGCTCGGCCTCGCACGGCATCGACCGAATGACGCCGTTCTGGTTGAGCTCACGAGGGTTCAGGTACGCGACGCGCTTCGGAGATGGCTCCCTGCGGTCGCAGTGGTGGAGGTCGAGGTGACCGCGTTGGCCTCGACCCTGTCCGTGCGGGTTCGAGTGCAGGAAGGTGGAACTGTCGCCGCCGTGACGACGGAGTTGTGAGCGTTGGCCGGTCCCGTTCAGGTGCGGCGAACGGCTTTGCGCCTGGGTGGCCGCGCTCCCTCCATCGGTCGACTACACGGACAAGGACTTCGACTCCTTGCGCGCGCGGCTCATCGCGCTGCTGAAGAGCGTCTTCCCTGACTGGACCGACTTCGATGTCGCGAGCTTCGGCAACTTGCTCGTCGAGATGTTCGCGTTCGTCGGCGACGTGCTGACCTTCTACCAGGACAACCTCGCGCGGGAGTCGCGGCTCGTCACGGCCACGCAGCGCAAGAACGTCATGGCCCTGGCGAAGATGCTCGGGTACCGCTTGAGCGGCGCGCAGCCGGCGACGGCCGAGCTCGAGTTTCGACTCGCACGCCCCGCGCAGGCGCCGGTCACCATCCCGGCGGGGACCATCATCCGCACGCAGGAGGTGACGGACCCGGTCCGCTTCCAGCTGCTCGCTCCGGTGACCATGGCCGCAGGAGTGACGCAGGCGGCGGGCATCGGCGAACACTCGAAGACGCAGCGCCAACTCTTCGATGCGCAGGGCCTTGCCGACCTCTCGCTGCCCCTCGACTTCGGCCCGTACCTCGACGGCTCCGCGGTCGTCACGACGCGTCAGGGCCAGTTCACCGAGGTCGACAGCTTCCTCAACTCCGGGCCGAACGACCGTCACTTCGTCGCGACCGTCGACCAGAACGACCTCGCGACGCTCCGCTTCGGCAGCGGCGGGAGCGGCCTCCCACCGACCGGCACCGTCTCGGTCACGTACAAGACTGGAGGCGGCTCGACGGGCAACGTCGACGCCGAGCGCCTCGTGGTGCTCGAGGGGAACTTCCGCGACGCGAACGGTGGGCTCGTTCAGCTGTCGGTCCGCAACTCGCGCTCCGCCTCAGGTGGAGCCGACCGGCAGAGCATTGCTTCGGCCAAGCTGCTCGCTCCCGAGAGCCTGCGCGCGCTCACGCGGACCGTCGCCCGCGAGGACTTCGAGATCAACGCCCGCCGCCTCACCGGAGTCGCGCGCGCGTTGATGCTCACCTCGAACGAAGACCTCTCCATCGGAGAGACCACCGGCATCCTCTACGTCGTCCCCCGCGGCGGAGGTCTGCCCACGCCGGCGCTCAAGGCGCAGGTGCTCCGGCAGGTGACCGAAGCGTACCCGTGCACGCTGACGTTCCAGGTCGCGGTGCAGGACCCGGTGTACCGGCGCCTCGACATCTCCGCGCGCGTGTTCCTTCGCCAGGGCGCGAGCCCGAACGTGGTGCGCGACGCAATTCGCGCCAACCTCGCCGCGTGGTTCCGCGTGACCGAACCCGACGGCACGCCCAACCCGAACGTCGACTTCGGCTTCAACATCAAGGACTCCGAGGGGACCCCGGTCGGTGAAGTCGCATGGAGCGACGTCTTCAACGTCATCCGTGACACGCCGGGCGTTCGGAAGATGGGCGACGCGCGGCTCGACCTCACGCTCAACGGCCTACCGGCCGACGTGAAGCTCAACGTGCGCGAGTTCCCGGTGCTGGGCACGGTGTCGCTCCGCAACGGCGACACCGGGGAGTTGCTCTGATGCCACTCCTCAACCCGACCTTCGCCGACGCGGGCTCGCTTCCTGGAGAGGCGGCGCGCTGGACCATCACCGCGTTGACGCGCCTCGAAGCCATCGCGGCGTTCGGCGGAATCGGTCGGGAGGACTTCGAGCGTTGGAGTTCCTTCCTGGCTTCGCTCGCACGCCTCGCGATGGTGCGCGCGTTCTTCGGCCGAGACGGCTTCGAGGAGTTCGAGCGCCCGTTCCTGTTCACGCTGCCGACGGGGCGTGTCGTGACGTGCTCCTTCGGCGCGCGCGACTTCGAGACCTGGACGCGTCCCTCGCCGTGGCTCGACGACTGGAGCCGTGTCCCGTCGACGCCAGGACTCACTGAACCGTTCGCCCGGACCGGCTTCGTCGCCGACTGGAGCAGCGTGGGCAGTTCCGCAGCGCTGACTGAGACCTTCTCTGGTGCGTGGGCACGCGCCGCAACGCTCTGACGGGAGGCCCGCATGGCCGAGACGGACTGGACGTACCTCAACAACGGGCTCGACCTCGCGGCGGTGGACCGCGGCGTGACAGCAGGCATCGCGACGCCACCCGGCGGCGGGAACTTCCTGTTCGGCTTCAACTCCCTCGCGGCGGTGCAGGGAGCGGTCGGTCTCTTCGCGAACCTCGCCAGCTTCGCGCCGATGGCGAAGGGCGGCTCGATTCGCGGCTGCCTCCAGCGCGGCGCCGGCGGAGGCCCGACCGGCTTCTCGCCGTTCCTCTTCCTCTGCTGCCAGGGGAACTCGGTCAACGACAGCGCGTACATGCTCGGGCTCTCGGACGATGACCCGCACCGCATCGTGCTCCGCAAGGGAGCCATCGTCGTGGGCCTGCCAGACGCTGACGGACCGGGCGTGCTGCTCAAGTCGGCGGCGAGCTTCGCGCAGGCCACGTGGGTGCACCTCCGACTCGACGTCATCGTGAACACGAACGGCGACGTCGTGTTGAGAGTGCTCTCGAACGACCTCGCTGCACACCCTCTCGGCACGGCTCCCGACTGGCAGCCGGTCGCGGGGATGGTGCAGTTCATCGACGACCAGCTCGGCATCAACTCGGGCAGTCAGCCGCTCACCTCAGGCCGAGGCGGTTTCGGCATGTCGGTGAAGGACGTTACGCGGCGCTCGTACTTCGACCACCTCGAGCTCTTCCGACAGGTGTGACGCATGGAGCTGACCGCGTTCACCAGTCGTCTCGGCGAGGGCCAGGGGCGGCTCGGGCCGGGCGTGTTCGTCCTTGGTGATGACGAGCCTGGGCGCACCTTCGAGCTCGCGCGCGGTGACCACGTTGAGGTGACGCAGGTGGTGGACCTCACCGGCGTGACGCTGGTGCGCACGGCACTGAAGGTGCGGACGCCGAAACGCATGCCCTTGGGATTCGCGTGGGAGGTGTCCATCGTCGTCGACGGAGTGAAGTACTCGGGCGTCACCCTGCGCGCGGGGAGCGAGCGCTCGCTCGACGACCTGGCCGCCAACGTTTCGAAGCTGACCGGGCAGCACACGGTTGGCGTCCGCCTCGAGCTGGTCTGAGCGATGACGACCCTCGAACTGCCACGTGTGCAGGTGGAGTCGGTCACGCTCATCACGAGCGTGGCGCGGCCGCTGCTCATCAACCGCGACCCATCGCCCGGTGAGGTGGGCGTCCCCATCGATTCGCCGCTTGCGCTCGAGCTCGTCGACCCGGGCGCCGTCGGCATCGACACGAGCGCCACGCGCATCTGGGCGGACGGGGTGCTCGCGTTCGATGGTGCGCCGGTGCCGCCGTTCGCTGCGGTGGTCGCGCAGTCGCCTGACAGCCTCCGCGTGGTTGTCACGCCGCCCGCGCCCCTGGTCAGCCTCGCGCGCGTCACGGTCCGGGTCGCCTCACGCAGCATTGGTGGCGGGCAGTCACTCGATGAGACCTACAGCTTCACGGCGGAAGACCGGGTGGCGCCGCGACTGGCGAGCGCGCAGGCGATCTCTCAGAAGCAGGTCCGGCTCGTATTCGACGAGCCGGTAGAGGCTTCCGGCGCGACTGTGCTCGTGACGCCCATCGGCGCGCCAGCGGTCCCCGTGAGCGCAGTGCACTTGGCCCGCGATGTGAACCGCCTGACCGTCTCACTCGACGTGGAGATGTCTCCCGACGTCGAACACGAGCTGCAGGTGCTTGGTGTGACCGACGTCGCCGGGAACGCGGTGCTGCCGCCGTTCGACAAAGCCCGCTTCAAGGGCTTCAGACCAGCCAGGCCGGCGTCGCGACGGTTCGACCTCTGGCAGATGCTCCCGAAGCACAACCGCCGCGACGACACGACCGGAGACCTCCTGCGCTTCATCTCTTGCCTGCAGGAAGTGACAGACCTCCTCCTTGCCGACCTCGACCGCTGGCCCGACATCTTCGACCTCGAGCGTGCGCCGGAGCCGTTCCTCGATCTCATCCTTCAGGACCTGGGTAACCCGTTCCCGTTCGACCTCGACGTGAGGGGCAAGCGCCGGCTCGCGGCCGTGCTGGTCGAGATGTACCGCCAGAAGGGAACCGCGCAGGGCATCAAGAACGCAGTGCGCTTCTTCCTCGGCATCGACATCGTGGCC